>CAIYAG010000302.1 GCA_903924075.1 uncultured Bacteroidota bacterium
GTGGCATTTCCTGCACAGCCATTCCCAATCCGAAACATCTCTTTTATACTTATTACTAATATTGGCCAAGTCGTACGGGGGCGCATCATTGCACATTTGGCATTTATCGGGTTTTGGGAATAACCTTCTAATATAAGTATGCAGAGCATCAATTCCAACATTATCACCCTTCCAGCAAGGGTGGCTGCTTCCAGTAGCAGAAACTTTCCCCTTCCAATTTGGATTTAGTTCTTTAATTTTCCCGCACTTCTTGCTGCAATAGCTCTGAACTCTTTTAATATGACCATCAGGCATAAACTCTTTGCCACAAGTCGGGCATATCTTGTTTTTAACGCCTCCTTTCCAATGGGTATTTCTACTTCCTTTTTTAGAACAAGAGATAGAGCAAAATCTTGATTCTGGGATTAATGTTTTAAACCCAATCCCGCATCCTTCGCATATCTTATCTATGTAGTTAACTCTTGCCATAACAATGCTGGTATATTTCTTTTTTCAAATTCATCAATGAACGGGTATAATTTATTGAATTTTTTTACTATAATATCCCATTCTTTACTATCCTTTAGCAGTTCCCAAGTAATGATGCCATTATCAAAATTAGTATGGCACGAATTGCCATAAAAACATAATTCAAGCCAGTTATCCCTATTGTAAGCTATAGAAGGGAATTGCGTATTTCTTTTAGGAAGCAAATGCGCTATGCTTCTTTTGTAAGTTAAACCGTTATCCTTTTCTGTTTTGCCGCCACAAAAAAGGCATACACCAACCATTTCCTTGCGCCTGTTCTTGAACCAGTTCTCCATCAGCGTATCATTCTCCCCGCGCAATTCCTTTTCCGCATCCTTTTCAGCCTGCTTTTTTGCGCCCACTTTGGCAATGGCTTTCTTTGGCTTAGGCTGCTTCTTTTCACGAGCTTTCAATAAACTGTTTAGGACTTCGCTGTTATCCGTTGCCATAAATATTAATCTTTTTTTTAATCTGTTTGTAAGATGCCCATTTCCCCAGATATTGCCTTTTCTTTCAATTACTTGTACCATTTTATAACGCAAATCAGAGAGTTGGTGGTCATGCCTACCCTAATCCATTTCGACCGAAACCGAATGCCTCTAAAGCATCTTCAACGGTTATTTTGTCGGACTGGACTTCCATCAAATAATCTCGCCCTGCTTGTAACTCATTGTTCATTTTAGTTGCAACTTCTTTCAATTGCTTTAACCTATTCCCTAATTCAACAAAGAGAATATCGGGGTCGTTATTAAAATCAACAGGCACTCTTAAAGTCCATGCTGAACCACCAGTATCAGCAAGTTTTTTCACCCATTCAAAACTTTTTTCAATTAAGTCTTTATCAGACAATGTGCATTTTGCTTCCATAATTATATTTTTTTAGTTTGACAACTCTTTCCAAATAGCCCGGCACGAACCACCAACATCCGGTTTTCTGCTACCGGGGCTGACGAATAAATACTCATCAGCAAATCGCTATTCGGCTGCACCTATGGGCTGAACAGCGGTATTCCAAATATCCAACTGCTGCAAGCCCCGATACGTTGTGTGCCATTAGTTAGATAGTTTTGTTTTTATCCTTTCAATTA
>CAIYAG010000303.1 GCA_903924075.1 uncultured Bacteroidota bacterium
AGTACTATTGCTGAATTTTGAAGTTTTTAAAGATTCACACTTTGCATCACTTTTAAAATACCATGAATTAAGAGCCAAGTTCAGGGGTGTTGTCTACTTTATTTTAGGCATATTTTGGTCCATCATTTTTTTATATACACTTAGCCTTTACGACTTTATCATCAATGGTGCAAAAGCAATCATGTCGAATGAAGTGGAAGTTGGAGACCTTAAATTTACTTTTGGGCATATCGCTTTATTCTGTATCATCATTTATATCTCAAGTATCATATCAAAATTGTTGACCTATTTCTTTGGTAGTACTGGTCAGTTTGCAAGCAATAAGAAAAACAAAAATGGTTCTTGGGTTTTATTATTACGGTTGGCGGTTTTTACAATTGGAATTTTCATTGCTTTTGCTGCTTCAGGAATTCCGATCGATAAAATAACCATCATTATTGGAGCCCTTGGTGTGGGTATCGGATTTGGTTTACAAAATATCATTAATAACCTGGTATCTGGGATTGTGTTGGCATTTGAAAAGCCGATGCAAATTGGAGATGTTATTGAAGTTGAAAACCATATTGGTACAGTTAAAGAGATTGGTATCAGAAGTAGCAAGATTACCACTTATGACGGTGCAGAAATTGTGGTTCCAAATGGAGAGTTTATTTCAAAACAAATTACTAACTGGACTCTGTCCAATACTTATCGAAGGATCGAGCTCATTATCGGAGTGGCGTATCATTCTGATATGAACAAGGTCAAAGAACTTTTAGATCATTTAGTAGAAACACATGAGGGGATTATTAAATTCCCTAAACCTGCAGTTTTGCTGCATGAATTTTCGGATAGTTCAGTGAATTTTAGAGTGCTATTTTGGACTGGTGATTTTGATACATGGACAGCCTTAAAATGCTCTGTACTGTTAGAAGTTTTTAAAATTTTTAAAGAGAATGATATAACCATTCCATTTCCTCAAAGAGATATTCATGTGAAGTCAACAGACATGAAAGATCTAATACAAGAAAAGGGTAGTGATGCTATCGAATAGTAATTATTAATAGAAAGGATTCAATGCGATTTGCAGTAGTAGATATAGAAACAACAGGTGGATTTCCACAGCAACATGGGATTACTGAAATAGCAATTGTGCTCATGGACGGTAAGGAAATTGAAGGCAAGTTCTCTACTTTGGTAAACCCGCATCAGCCAATTCCTCCTTTTATAGCAAATATGACAGGCATTTCAGATGCCATGGTTGCGAAAGCGCCATCATTTGAAACAGTAGCGGAAAAAATTTATCAACTTTTACAAGGCAGGGTATTTGTTGCACATAATGTAAACTTTGATTTCTCATTTGTGAAACACCATTTGCAAACTGCGGGCTTTCATCTGCAATCACCCAAGTTGTGTACCATCAGAACAAGTAGAAAAGTATTCCCGGGGTTTAAGAAATATGGACTTGGAAACTTGACACGAGAATTAGGTATCAGAATTGAAGACAGGCATCGGGCAGGAGGAGATGCCGTTGCCACAGCTCAGGTTTTGCAATTGATCCTTGAAAAAGATGGCATGCATGTGATCAAAGACATGTTGAAAAAAGAAAACCGTTTACAAATACTGCCCCCTAATTTACCCGAGCATCAAGTAAAAGATTTGCCAAAAGAACCTGGGGTGTATTATTTCAAGGATATCAAAGGAAAAGTGATCTATGTTGGCAAAGCAAAGAATATACAGAAGCGCGTAGTTAGTCATTTTACCGGTTTAGATATCAGTAAAAAAAGGCAAGATTTTTTGAGAAGTATTTATGCAATCAATTTTCAAGTGTGTCCAACAGAATTTGCAGCATCATTATTGGAGAGTGTTGAAATAAAAAGACTTTGGCCGATTCATAATAAAAGCCAAAAGCGATACGAACAGTTGTGGGGGATCTATCAGTTTGAAGACAGCAGGGGCTACCTACGTTTAGCGATCGATAAAAAAGTGAAACATACACAGCCCATAGCATCTTTCTCAATGCTTGCTGATGCACATCGCATGTTATGGAAAATGGTACGCGATTTTCAATTACATCCTGTGCTTTGTTTTCTGGATC
>CAIYAG010000304.1 GCA_903924075.1 uncultured Bacteroidota bacterium
ACTATAGCATTCAACTGTTGTTGTTAAAATGAAGAGTAAAGAAAAGGTTTTTAGTAAGCGCATAAAACTGCATTTTTGCAATCTAAAAATAGGTCTCTATTTTAGAAATCTGAACATAAAAATTTTTGCATGATACCATATTGGATGAGTCGTACCCAGTTGATGTTAGGTGATGAGGCTATAGAACAACTCATGTCAAAAAACGTATTAGTTGTTGGTTTAGGTGGAGTGGGAGGCATTTGTGCTGAAATGATTGCAAGAGCTGGTATTGGTAAAATGACGATCGTTGATGCCGATAATGTTGATTTAAGTAATACCAATCGCCAAATCCCTGCATTGCATTCTACTGCTGGTAGATTAAAGACCGAAGTGATGGCTGAACGTATTAGAGATATCAATCCAGCAATTGATTTAACAGTGCTACCCATTTATATCAAAGAAGAGGAAACAATCAATCTACTAGAGTCAGAAAAATTTGATTTTGCGGTTGATTGCATTGATACTTTATCTCCCAAGGTTTATTTTATTAAAGCCTGTATCGATCGAAAAATACCTATTGTGAGTTCTTTAGGTGCTGGTGGAAAAATTAGATCCATCACAAGTTGCTATCACGGATATTTCAAAAACCTATGAATGTAACTTAGCACGATATGTCAGAAAAAAATTGCATGCTTTGGGTGTTCAAAAAGGTTTGACTGTTGTTTTTAGTCCAGAGAAAGTAGACCAATCAAAGGTCATTGAAACTGAAAATGCATTCCCCAAAAAATCGATCATTGGAACGATGAGTTATATGCCAGCTATTTTCGGTTGCATGGTTGCAAGTGTTGTGATCAGAGGCTTATTAGATGTTGAGAAATCTCAATAAATTAAAAAAGGCGCAATTTCTTTTTGCCATCCTGAATTATTGGTGATTTTAATGATGCTTGGAAGAAATTGTTGCAAGGGCAAATTAAAAAGAGTTTCACTGTTCTGCAACCCTAATAGTTTATCTAAATGATGTTCGCCTGTTGGATTAACTTCTGTTGGGTAGTTCAACCAAGCAAACTGTTTAGGATACATCGATTTGATCAAATTGATCAATAACAAACCATTGGATACTGATTGAAAATAGTTCTTGTCAAGCATTTTAAATTCAATCCCTTCACAGATTTCTCCTTGATATTTTCCCTCCTGTGGTTGAAAAACAATGGGAGTTGCTTTAATATCTTCTAAGCCTAACTGATTAAAAAGATTTGCAATGATCCTTCCGTTCATCCAAGGGGCTCCTGCAATTCTAAACGCTTTATCGGTTCCCCTTCCTTCACTAATATTCGTAGCTTCTAATAAACACAAACCAGGATACAGCAGCATACTATCAAAATGCTGAATAGCGGGCGATGTTGCAACAAATGCAGTTCCCCAATCTGGTTGAAACTCATTTCGATCCCAATTTTTACAAGGCATAATGGAAAGATCAACCCCCAGATTTCTTTTACTATTAAAATAGGTAGCAAGTTCTCCTAGTGTACAACTGTGTCTGATTGGGATGGGCCATCTGCCAATAAAGGATGCAGCCAATTCTTGCATTACTGGGCCTTCTGCCAAAGCCATGTTTCCAGAGATCGGATTCGGTCTGTCTAATAGGATCAGCTTTTTGCCAAATTTGGCACAAGCTTCCATTAAATAAGTAAGCGTCCATAAATAGGTATAAAACCTGGCACCAATATCAGGGATATCAAATAGAACGATATCAATGTCTGACAAATCAATTTCGGTAGGGGCTAATTTTTTTCCATATAAACTGATGATCGATAATCCTGTTAATGCATCTGTGCTATCATGAATCAATTTTCCATCTTCACCTTGCAGATCTAATCCATGTTCAGGCGAAAACAGGCGCTTCAATTGAAAACCATTTTCCATTAAAGCTTTTCTGGAAGCAATGCCTTGATTGGTAGTTGCTGCATGGTTGGTGAGCAATGCAAGTCGCTGGTTTTTCCAGGGAACTATTTGATTAATTAATTGGTCAATTCCAAATTCAATCATCTTGATTCATTACAGTTTTCAAAATTCAATTCAATTTTCAAACGTTCTATCACATTAAATATAATCGGGCATCTTCCGTAATGCATAAAATGCGCAAAAAGTCGCTTATTAAAATCAGGAAGGTGCAACGCCGGAAATTCTCTGCATCCTTCAAACCTATTTTCATAAATAGTACAACTATTGTCGTTTAAAAAACTGCAGGGCATACTATTCATTAACATGAGTCCGTTTGATCCTTTTTCCAAGTATTGCAGATCAAATGCAGTCCGACTTTTTTCTAACCCGATCGACACCCGATCAGCTTCCTCATCTGTAACCACAATCATGAGTGTTTTGCAGCAATTGCCACATTGCTGACAGTCAATGATTGTACTCACCTCATGATTCAACTCCTGAACTTTTTGATCTAAATCTGAGATCTCTACATGTTTTAAATAAGTTTTAAACCGTTCGTTTTGGTCAAAATGGGCTAAACTCTGTTCAGAAATTACAGAAAGAGAGGTAATGATATCGTGCTTTTGGGTCTGGATGTTGTAAAAATAGGGTCGAATTGGTAGAATGGTAGCTAAAATGATGAATAAATAAAGTTTATCCACAATGTGCATCATTTTGTAGAAAAGTAAAATTTTGTGAAGATAGGAGGTGATTAGATTTGCGGGTTGTAGCTTGCTAAGCAGCTCATTAATTTGGTAGGAAAATATGGCAGTAGAAAAGAATTTATCAGAATATAACGAAGCGTCGATACGCTCGCTGGATTGGAAAGAACATATTCGCCTTCGTCCGGGTATGTATATCGGCAAATTGGGAGATGGATCAGCTCCAGATGATGGGATCTATGTTTTGATCAAAGAAGTCATCGATAACTGTATTGATGAACATACTATGGGCTTTGGAAAGCAAGTTGAGTTAACGATCGAAAACAAAACTGTTACCATTAGAGACTATGGTAGAGGGATTCCATTGGGTAAATTAGTGGATGTGGTGAGCAAGATCAATACCGGAGCTAAATACGATAGCAAGGCCTTCCAGAAGAGTGTGGGTTTAAATGGAGTGGGTACCAAGGCGGTGAATGCTTTGAGTCAGTATTTTAAAGTAACCGCCTATCGTGATGGGAAAGAAAAAACGGCTGAGTTTGAGAAAGGCGAATTGATCAAAGAACACAAGGAAACAAAATCTACTGAGCCTAATGGAACGGAAGTAATATTTATTCCTGATGAAACGGTATTCCGCAATTTTCATTACATACACGAGTACCTAGATAATCAGCTTTGGAATTATTGTTATTTGAATGCAGGGCTTGCAATGCATTTCAATGGCAAAAAATATGTGAGTAAGAACGGGTTACTTGATTTGCTATTACGCAAAACCAATCCTGATGAATTGCGTTATCCCATCATTCATTTGCAAGGGGAAGATATAGAACTGGCGATTTCTCATAATAACGATTATGGCGAAGACATATTTTCATTTGTAAACGGACAGTTCACTACACAAGGCGGTACCCACCAACAAGCGTTCAGAGAGAGCTACGTAAAAGTGATCCGCGATTTTTATAAAAAGGATTACGAAGCATCTGATATTCGTACCAGTATTGTTGCGGCAGTTTCAGTAAGGGTTCAGGAGCCTGTTTTTGAAAGTCAGACTAAAACCAAACTGGGTTCTCAGACGGTGTATGAAGGTGGACCATCTATGAAAAAATTCATAGAAGAGTTTCTTTCAAAGGAACTTGATAACTATTTACATAGAAACCCAACTGTTGCAGAATCACTCAGGAAAAGAATAGAGCAGAACGAAAGAGAAAGAAAAGAATTAGCTGGGATCAAAAAATTGGCTAATGAACGCGCCAAAAAAGCAAACCTCCATAATAAGAAGTTACGCGATTGTAGAGCGCATTTGAACGATGAACCGCCTGCAAAAAATAAAGAAGAATTTATTGCTCAACAAAACAATACCACCATATTCATAACGGAAGGGGATAGTGCCAGTGGAAGTATCACTAAGTCGAGAAACGTGGATACGCAAGCTGTATTTAGTTTGCGTGGTAAGCCTTTAAATTCATTCGGCCTCACCAAGAAAGTGGTCTATGAAAATGAGGAATTTAATTTATTGCAACACGCTTTAAACATTGAGGAAGGTTTAGACGGACTTCGTTACAATAATGTAGTGATCGCAACAGATGCCGATGTGGATGGAATGCACATTCGATTATTGATGATGACCTTCTTTTTGCAGTTCTTCCCAGACCTTGTGAAGCGAGGACATGTGTATATTTTGGAAACACCATTATTCCGTGTTCGAAACAAACAGGAAACGATCTATTGTTTTGATGATGAAGAGCGCCAGGCAGCTGTAAATAAACTGGGGTCAAAACCAGAGATCACAAGGTTCAAAGGTTTGGGTGAAATTTCACCTGAAGAGTTTGGAAGATTCATTGGGCCACAGATTCGTTTGCAACCCGTGATTTTAGAACAGGGTGATCATATTCAAAACCTCTTGGAATATTATATGGGAAAAAATACGATGGACAGACAGGAATTCATCATAAATAATTTGAAGATTGAATTAGATCTTGTTCATAATATATAAGAAAGTGAAGAGTGAAGAGTGAAGAGTGAAGAGTGAAGAATGGAGGAAGAAGTTAGAAGTGGAAGAAGCATTAACATAATTAAAAAATTTGTATGATACACGTTGTTTTTGATTCGAATAATGTAACTGCTTTGCAGAAGGCAATTGAATTGGATGAGACTTTGGTGGGAGAGATTGTTGAAATTAAAGACGATTACGCCGTGGGGCCGCTGGAGAATATTTATGAGGTTGATGGTTATCAGGCTAGAAGAGATTGGTGGACTGGGTTATTGGAATTCTCACCTTATCAAGACCAGATCAATATCGTTGACGATAAGCTGGCGGTACATCAATTGCTACGAACATTAGAAGAAAATGCAGAAGAAATAGTTTGGATCTGGATGGGACAAAACGCACATGATGTTTGCGGCTATTATTGGTTGATGACACAACTGAAAGATCTGCAGGGAAGAATTTTTGTGTTGTATTTGAATAACCTTCCATTCATCAATGAAAAGGGTAGCATTTTTTACCCAAGCTATTTACACGAAATTCAACCAAAGGAATTTTTGAAAGCTAAAAAGTTAGCACGACCAATTACTTTGAGTGAATTTGAAGTGGATCCTGACGAATGGAAAAAGACCTGTGCAGAAAATGCCATGGTGCGTTTTTTAGAAGGTGGAAAGAAGATTGTTGGAAAGGGAATTGAATTTTTCGATGCGGATATTTTATTCAATATCACTGGTGAACAACAAAAACTTTCCAGGATCTTATCAAATACATTGAATAGAATGAAAGTGAAAACCGGGGATGTATTTATTGTTGCGAGAATTAGAGCATTTGCTGCGATAGGCAAGATAGAAGTAACTGGCGATTGGCAAAAAAATTGGAAAGATATTTCAATCAAACTCACTGGAGCAACTGCACCAAGCACAACTGAAGAATAGATGTTAGGAATTGAGAAAATACACCATATCGCTATTTTAACAAGCCCAGATCTTTATCAAGTATCGAAGAAATTCTATACAGAGATCTTGGGATGTACCGTGGTATTAGAAACTTTTAGAGAAGCGCGTAATTCTTATAAATTGGATCTGGCTTTGAATGGTGTTTATCAAATAGAATTGTTTTCATTCCCAGATTATGTAGAAAGAGCTTCTTTTCCAGAATCAAAGGGATTAAGGCACTTGGCTTTTGGCGTAAAAGATATTAATGCAAGCGCAGAATGGTTGAATAAAAATAATGTACAACATGAAGCTATTCGAATAGATAGCCTAACAGGAAAAGCGTTTTTATTTTTTGATGATCCAAACGGTCAGCCGCTTGAATTGTATCAACTTTAAATAGTTCGTATGGTAGAAATAATTCCACTAAAGAAAATTGGAGAGGACGAAAGAGGTGCCACTTTTATTTTTGATACCGATCGTACTGGAGAGTTTATTTTTTCATTCAGGAAGGCGGGAAGCGCAAGTGGAAGGCATTACCATAAGGGTTTATCACCCAAAAAAAATCCAGAAAAAATTATTCTGGTAAAAGGTGAGGGAACTTTGAACTGGCATAATGTAGCAGGTATTGAGAAGGGTTCTGAAAAAATCATCGGACCGTCTTTAATACATATTTATCCGAATGCTTGGCATGAATTGATCGCGGATACAGATATTGTTGTTTTTGAAATGAATGCATTAGTAGATGGTCATGGCGATACTTTTCGTTTAGACTAAAGGATGTAAAGGAAATTATTTATGGCGAAAGAGAAATCGGAAAACAGGGTTTATGAAAATGAAACGGGGGTTCAGGGGCAGTATAAGAACTGGTTCTTGGATTATGCTTCTTATGTAATATTGGAAAGGGCAGTTCCTGCCATTGAAGATGGTTTAAAACCAGTTCAACGCAGGATCATGCATGCCATGAAAGAAATGGATGATGGCCGTTTTAATAAAGTGGCAAACATCATTGGTCAGAGTATGCAATACCATCCGCACGGTGATGCAAGTATTGGAGATGCGTTGGTGAACCTCGGACAAAAAGACCTGCTCATTGAAACGCAAGGAAACTGGGGTGATGTTAGAACGGGTGATGAAGCAGCGGCTGCAAGGTATATTGAAGCGCGTTTGTCGAAGTTTGCGCTAGAAGTAGCATTCAATGCAAAGACCACTGAATGGGCCTTGAGTTACGACGGTAGGAAGAATGAGCCAGTGACGCTTCCCATGAAATTCCCACTTTTGTTGGCACAAGGTGCAGACGGGATCGCTGTAGGTTTATCAACAAAGATCCTACCACACAATTTCAACGAACTAATTGATGCAAGTATCAAGTGTTTGAGAGGAAGAAAATTTGAACTCTATCCAGATTTTCAAACAGGTGGTATTGTGGATATTGCAAATTATAATGATGGTAAACGCGGAGGCAAAGTTCGTGTTCGTGCACATATCGAAGAGTTAGATAAAAAGACCTTGGTAATTAGAGATGTTCCCTATGGTGTAACAACTACCCAGCTGATGGAAAGTATTACTAAGGCCAATGACCAAGGAAAGATCAAGATCCGGAAAGTAGTGGATGTAACTGCTAAGGATGTTGAAATTCAAATTGATCTGGCAGCAGGGATCTCACCAGATATTACGATCGATGCATTGTATGCCTTTACAGATTGTGAAGTAAGTATATCACCCAATGCCTGTGTGATCATTGCTGATAAGCCACACTTTATTGGAGCACATGAACTTTTAACGGTATCGGCAGAAAATACAAAGCGACTTTTAAATCGGGAACTTGAAATAAAACTCAGTGAGTTAGAAGACAAATGGCATTATACATCTTTAGAAAAGATTTTCTTCGAAGAAAAGATTTACAAAGAACTCGAACAGAAACACGAAACCTGGGATAAGGTAATTCTTGCGATCGACAAAGCTTTTGATCCATTTAAAAAACGCCTCAAACGTGCGATAGAAAAAGAAGACATCCTTAAACTAACCGAAAAACCAGTTAGAAGAATTTATCGTTTAGATATTAATGAATTAAACGAACAGATCAAATCTATTGAAGCGGATATCCAGCAAGTAAAATTTGATCTGGATCACTTAACAGATTTTGCTGTTGCCTATTTCGAAAACTTGCAAAAAAAATATGGTAAAGGCAGAGATAGAAAAACTGAGATCAGAGAGTTCGATACTATTCAAGTAAAACAAGTGGCCATTGCCAATACCAAGATCTACTTGAATAGAGAAGAAGGTTTTGTTGGTACAAGCTTGAAAAAAGATGAGTTCCTGGCAGATTGTTCAGACTACGACGATATCATTGCTTTTACCAAATCTGGTAAAATGAAAGTGGTAAAAGTTTCTGATAAAGTGTTCATAGGTAAGGATATTCTCTATGCTGCCGTATTTCAAAAAAATGATGAGCGAACTACGTATAACATGATCTATGTTGACGGAGCTTCAGGAGTTAGCTATGGCAAAAGATTCAACGTAACAGGTATTACAAGAGATAAGGAATATGATCTTACAAAGGGCTCAGAAAAAAGCAGGGTACACTATTTTACTGCCAATCTGAATGGTGAAGCAGAAGTGGTGAAGGTTGTTTTAAGTCCGAATTGTACTGCCAGAATCAAAGAACTGGATTACTATTTTGAAGAGATCGAGATCAAGGGAAGAAGTAGTATGGGAAACCAGGTTACTAAATATCCTATTAAAACCGCGAAATTAAAAGAAGCAGGTAAGAGTACTTTAGCTGCCAGGAAATTGTGGTTCGATGATAAGTTTGGTAGACTTAATACGGAAACAAAAGGCCAGTACTTAGGCAGTTTTGAAGATGAGAATTTGATCGTGATTTATCAGGATGGAAGCTATGAATTAACCGACACTGAATTGCAACAACGTTTTGATCCTGAAAAGATCTTATTGGTTGAAAAGTTTGATCCTGAAAAAGTGATCACTGCAGTTTATTTAGACAACGATAAACAACAGTTCAATATCAAACGCTTTAAGGTGGAGACTACCACGTTGAAGAATAAGTTTCTATTCATTAAGGATGGAGAAGGGAATCGACTAGAAGCGGTAACAACCGACTCTGCGCCGATCCTGATAGTTCAATCAGGTAAAGGAGCAATGATCAGAAAAGCAAAATTCAAAGTGGTGAATATGGTAGAAGTGATGGGATGGAAAGCAGTGGGTGGTAAACTAACAGATTATAGTAAAACCATTGAGATGAGCTGGGAGCCTAAACACAAAGAAGATCAGGGACAACCTGAATTATTTGAATAAATGATATCACTTTTTATAAAAAGACTAAATGAAAATTTAGTCTTTTTTAATGCCTTTTTTCTTCTTCAATTGTACAATGGCGTTCTTAGAGAAATCACTGTTCAAAGTAATTTCATAGGTCTTCTTGCCATCATGAATAATTAGTGCGGCTGTATTAGGTGGAATCAAGCCTAGGTTTTCTGCAAACATACCAAGTTCATTGAATTCTAAATTTTCATCTAATTCAATGTTAAGTTTTACAGAATGGTGATTCAGCATTGTTTTTGGCAAGATCAGTTTATCATTTAGGAATAAAGAAACAGAATCGTAATCGATAGTGCCATTGTCATACACTTCCAATCTGATTTTAGAGTTTTCTACCTCAATGATCTTATAATAATCTTTTTTTCGGGCAATAAATGCTTCCTCTGTGATCTTTGCAGTAGGTATTACTGTAGGTATTACCACTTGAGGTGCTATTTTTTGTTGTTTAACGGAATCAATTTTGGTGCTTGTTGTATGAATACTTGTATCAATTTTGGGCTTGTTCTTGTGTTGTGAAACAGTATCAATTGGAATAGTTGTTAAGGCTGTTACAGCAGTTTTTTGTTGACTGTTATTTGCTTTGATCGCAGATTTAGTAACAGAAGTATTGGTTGAGGTTTTCGTTGTTGGATTAATCTTCTTAGCAATGCTGTTATTTTTTACCGTTTCAATAGTATCTTTTATTAATCGATAATTGATTACAGGCATCAATAAAGTATGTTCTGAGGAACTTGTTAATGAGCCATTGATAACAGATCCTGTTTTTGCAACCCTTAATTCAAAAGTTCCCATCACATCAACCATCACAGCTTGTTTGGTACTTGCAGATCGAAAGTAAATAATGGGGAACGGCTTAATGATCAATAACCTCGTTTTATTATCATAGCTACAGCTGATCTTATTTTTAAAAAGACTATCACGGAAATAATAATTGAATTCTCCTTTAATGATATTGCCTTCTTGTTTTAAAACCAATTCAGATAAATAATGTTCCGTATTGCCATCCATTTGTATATGCCCAACACCATACCAACTGCCTTTAATAGATTGCCCAAAAATGGTTCCAGAGATGAAACTGAACAGGAAAAACAAGAAAATGGTTCTCAACAGGGGCATTCTGCAAAAATATTAATAAGTAGTCAAACTATCGTGTAAGTAATGTCTCTAAATGGCAAAATTATCCCATCTATTGAAACAATCGTAGCTTTGCAGCCGTAATAGTGAATAGAATGAATAAAATTAATGTAGGGGATTTCAATTTTTTAAAAGTGATACGTAAGGTAGCTTTTGGTTTTTACCTAGATGATGGTGAAGAGGGAATTTTATTGCCGATTCGTTTTGCCCCCAAGGATTTGCAAATCGAAGATGAGATTAAAGTGCTTGTTTACCACGATTCAGATAATCGTTTAATTGCCACCACGCAAATACCTTATGCCATAGTTGGTGAAATTGCAAAATTGAAAGTAGTAGAAGTAACCAAGCAGGGTGCATTTTTGGATTGGGGTTTGATGAAAGATCTATTCGTACCTGTTTCTAAACAATTAGGTGGGATGAGATTGGGTGCAGAATACTTAGTGAAATTGTATTTAGATGAACAGACGGGACGGGTAGCAGCAACAGAGAAGATCGATTTTCTTTTAAATAATGAGGAACTCACTGTAAAAGAAAAAGAGATTGTAGAGCTCATCGTATATAGAAAAACGGAATTAGGATATGCCATGATCATTAACAATCGTCATATCGGATTGCTACACAGCAATGAAATTTATCGGGAAATGAAGATCGGTGAAAAGTTAGAAGGCTTTATTAAATCGATCCGACCTGATAACAAAATTGATGTGGTGGTTGGTAAACCTGGTTTTCAGAAAGTAGAAGATGAATCAGCTAAAATTTTGAGATTGTTGGCAGAGCATGATGGCTATCTACCTTATCATGATAAGTCAGATCCAGAAGACATTTATGCATTCTTTGGAATGAGTAAAAAAGTGTTTAAAATGACCACAGGGATGCTCTATAAGCAAAACAAAATTGCCTTAACAAAAACTGGGATCCAATTAACAGTAGCTGATTAATTTGTTATTTCAAAGCTGCGTATAAAATCTCAACAGGGTGCCATGCTTTTCTGCCAGTGCCATCTTTAATTTGGTGTCTGCAACTCGTACCTGGTGCTGCAATTATTACATCTTCAGATTGTTTGCGTACAGTTGGAAATAAAACAAGCTCACCTATTTGTTGGGATAGTTCAAAATGTTCTTTTTCAAAACCAAAGGAACCCGCCATGCCGCAGCATCCTGAAGGGATCACTTCTACAGAATAATTTTCCGGAAGAGATAAAACTGAAACTGAAGATTGAAGATTTCCAATAGCTTTTTGCTGACAGTGTCCATGTAAAACGATCTTCTTTTTTTCAGAACTGAATAAACTTGTATCAATTCTTTTTTGATGGATCTCATCAGCTAAGAATTCGTCGATGAGTTTTACATTTTTCGATAGGGCTTTAGCAGCATCTAATAAATGATCATCTACCAAATCAACATATTCATCTCTGAATGTAAGGATTGCGGAAGGCTCTACACCAATTAATGGGGTATCTTGATTGATCAGGTCTTTTAATAGAGTAACGTTTTGATTAGCAATTTTTTTAGCATCTCTGATTAATCCTTTTGATAAGCTGGCTCTACCACTTTCCATGTGTTTCGGTATCACAACTTCATAGCCTAGTTGTTCTAGCAATAAAATGGTTTTGATCCCAATATTGGTATCATTATAATTCGTGAATTCATCGCAGAATAAATAGACCTTTTTATTCAACCCTGTTCTGTTTATCTTTTTATTCTTACCATACCATTTGATCAATGTAGTGGGATGCAATGTGGGCATTGAACGATCTGTTGCAAAGCCTACGGTCTTTTTAATTAAACTGGCAGTAAAAGAATTCGTAACAAAGAAATTATAGATGCCAGGAACAATTGAACCAAGCTTAGAGATAGTGCCAAATTTTGAGATCAGTCTAGATCTTAAAGGCACACCATTTACATCATAATACTGTTGCAAAAATTCTGCTTTTAGCTTTGCTACGTCTACGTTTGAAGGACACTCAGATTTACAGCCTTTGCAACTCAAGCAAAGATCCATCACTTCATAAATTTCTTTATGATCAAATCGATTGATCTTTTCAGAATGTGTCAAGAATTCACGAAGAATATTTGCTCTGGCCCTGGTTGTATTTTTTTCATCTCTGGTGGCCATAAAAGAAGGACACATCGTACCGCCCGACAAAGCAGTCTTTCTACAATCACCTGAACCATTACATTGTTCAGCGTGTTGTAAAACGTCTTGATCGTGGTATCTGAAAACAGAATTGAATTTTGGTGTTTGTTGTCCGGGTGTGTAACGCAACATAGTATCCATTGGAGGCGTATCCACAATTTTATTCGGATTGAAAATGTGCTGTGGATCCCAGAGGTCTTTTACTTGCTTTAATAATTGGTAGTTCTTCTTACCAACCATTTGTTCAATGAACTCGCCACGTAATCTTCCATCACCATGTTCGCCACTGAGTGAGCCGTTGTATTTTTTTACAAGTGTTGCAATTTCTTCAGCGATGGTTCTGAATAAACGATTGCCTTCTTGTGTTTTTAAATTGATGATGGGGCGTAAATGAATTTCACCAGATCCAGCGTGTGCATAGTGTACAGAGTATAAACCATGTTTTTGTAAGATCTCATTGAAGTCTCTGATATAGGCAGGTAGATCATGTACATCCACTGCTGTGTCTTCAATTACAGGAACTGCTTTTGCATCACCTGGAAGATTGCTTAATAATCCTAAACCAGCTTTGCGAAGCGTCCATATTTTTTTTGTATCAGCGCCAAATAGGAGCGGGAAGTGGTAGCCTAAATTAGCAGCACGCATATCCTGTTCAACTTGTGCGGCAATCGCAACAATTTCTTCTCTGGAATTTCTAGCAAATTCAATGACAAGAATGGCACCGGGATCTCCTTGCACAAAGAATCGATTCTTACTTTGTTCGATATTGTCTTTGGTACATTCTAAAATATAATGGTCGATCAGTTCACTTGCAGAAGGATAATAATTCAGTGCAATCAAATTAGCCCTTAATGATTCATCGATGGTATTAAAATGAACACAGAGTAATCCAAGTTCTTTGGGTGGGAGAGGAACAAGATTTAATTTGATCTCAGTAATAAATGCTAATGTTCCTTCAGAGCCAGCAATCAGTTTACAAAAATTGAAGTTGGGTTCTCCGGCAGTAAAGGGGGCCGTTTCTAACAGCACATCAATGGCATAACCGGTATTCCTTCTTTCAACTGATTTTTTAGGGAATTCCTTTCGGATCTCCAATTGGTTATCGTAGTTACTCAGGATAGATCTGGTAGAGCGATAGATCTTTGCTTCGAGTGAATCAGCTTCGCATTTTTGATGGAATTCCTCCAGGCTGATATCTTTAAAAGTAGCTTCAGAACCATCGCTAAGGATGGTTTTTACTTCGAGTAAATGTTCTCTTACACTTCTGTAAACCACTGAATTAGAACCACATGAGTTATTTCCAACCATTCCGCCGATCATGGCGCGGTTGGCTGTTGAAGTTTCTGGGCCAAAGAGCAATCCGTAGGGTTTCAGGAACATATTTAATTCGTCTCTGATAACGCCCGGTTGAACCCTTACCCAATGTTCCGCCTCATTCAATTCGATGATTTGGGTAAAATTCTTCGAAACGTCTACAATAATTCCACTTCCAACTACTTGACCAGCAAGGGATGTACCAGCGGTTCTTGGAATTAAAGATGTATTGTTTTTGGCTGCAAACTTGATCAGTTCTTTGATTGCGTTGGTAGATTTTGGAATGGCAACAGCCAGGGGCATTTCACGGTAGGCAGATGCGTCTGTAGCGTATAAAGTACGCATGGTAGTATCGAAATAAAAACTTCCGTCAAAGTTTTGTGCAAATCCAGCTAAAATCTCCTTCATGTAAATGCTTTACCAATAAAACGATTGATTCGAACGAATTTACAATCTTTCGTTTGAACAGCCTGAATTGAGAAAATTTGTATTTAAAATTGGCAGATTTTATCTTTTAACTAAGCAAAAAACAAATCAGGAATAAAAAGTATAAATTTTTAATCATATATTAAAAATCACTTAATTGTAAATTGATGATTGTCTTTTTAATGTAATCTTAAGCAGCTTTCTTGTAAAGTTTTCCACAGTTTTTATGTAGTGATGTTAAAAATTAGTCATATTTTAGTAACTGTTAAGCACCCCTATGCGCAACAAGAACATACCCCTAATCAGAACTACTATTCTGTTGGTACAATCCGTAAATGTATCAATGGATAATGTTTTGCGCAATAGAAAAGTCTCTATTTTTTCTTTCCATTTTATTTTTTCGCCACAGCGTTTATTTTCAAATTTTATTTTTTACAAGACAGTCGTTTTAAATTTTCTGTCAACACATCTTATGCTGAAACCCTTTCACCATAAGACTTTCAACAGACCCTATCCAATGTTTATAATAGCAGGTAATACTAAGTCCTGTAATTCCGTTACCCCTATTTTGAAAACATTTTCAATTAAAACAAAATGAAAAAATTTCTACTCCTAAGTTTTCTCTCGTTGATTTGCTTTTTCTGCGTTCAAATATCAAAGGCGCAATTAAATAACCCTGGTAATTTTGCTGGAGTTACAGCAATTTATGGTTCTGTTTCAAATGAATCACAACTTACAATTACTGCTACATCTTTAACGGTTGGAGCTAGTATTGACTTCACACCTAGCTCAAATTGCCAAATTAAGGTAGGAGCTGGAAGTTATGCGGCACCAGGAGCATTAGTTAGTGTAACTGACGATGGTTCTGGTAATTTAAATACTACTGTAACAATCAGACTTGCGGCATTACCAACTAATCATGTTGGTTTTGACAATGGCTCTCTTTTCATTTCATCTTCAAATGGCACTGCTTCACCTTCAATTACTTGTCAAGTTTTCCCTTATACTATTACTTATGCAACACAACCTTCTATTGATCCAAAAGTTTATGATCATACATTAAATACAGTGCCTGCAGGATTTCATGCCGGTACTAATACTGCTGGTGTTTATGGTCAGACTGTTACTGTAGCTGCTGCAGTTGATGCATTATATACTTTTCATGCAAATGGAGATGTAAATGGAAAAGTAGCTTCTGATTATTCAGCAAATGTGAATCCTTCAATTGCAACTGTTAGTGTTGGTGGTAATTTAACTGATTACACTATCGCAAATGTTAATTTAACAGGATTGTCAATTACTCCAAGACCTTTAACAATAACCACTATTACCGCAGCTGACAGAACATATGATGGTACTAATGTTGCTACTATTACTGGCTCAGCTGCCTCTTTAGTTAATGTTGCTTCTGGAGATGCTGCAAACGTAACTTTAAATCCAATAACACCAACTTATCACTTTATAAGTAATAATTATTCTGCAAGTCCAATTACGGTATTGCCAGATGTTGCTTATTCAATAACTGGTAGTTCATCATCTAATTATACTTTAACACAACCAGCTAGTCTGTCAGCACATATTAATAAAAAACCATTACTTGTTTCTGATTTAGATTTTACTGGCGTAACAGTTATTTCAAAAACATACGATGGACTTCCTGCTGCCACTTTATCTGGAGCACCTAGTTTAACTAGCCCTGCTCAAATTGTAACTGGTGATGTTGGTAATGTTGCCCTTTCTGGAGGAACCGCTGTTTATACTTTAGCTGGATATCATGCTGGAACTGGGCTTGATGTATCTGTTTCAGGTTACACTCTTACTGGTTCTGCTTCTAGTAATTATTCAATATCTGGATCTAAAACCTTAACTAGTGCTGGAGCAATAACAAAGAAACCTTTAACAATCACAGGAACAACTATTACCTCTAGACCATACGATGGAACAAATACACATGGTACAATTAATGTTGGTACTCTTACTGGATTAGTTTCGGGAGAAACTTTAGGAGTTACCACCGCATCTTGTGCAGATTATTTTGGTAATTATCCTGGATCTTATCCATCAACTATTACTTATACTTTGCATGATAATGGTGTGTATTTAGCTAGTGACTATAGTTTAGGAACTTCATTTATAAATGGTGATGTTACTAAACGTGTATTAGTGATTTCAGCTCCAACAATTGATGCTAAAACTTATGATGGAACTACAACAACAGGAACTGTTCATGTTGGAACAATTGCAGCTTCGTCTGGTCCATCATTTCTTGATGGTTATGTAAACCTTGAAACTCTTAATATAACTGCTACAGGAGTTTTTACTGATGCTGATCTTCAACATCATCATGGTGCTTCAAAAACTGCAACTGTAACTTATACTTTGGCAGATGGAACTCATGGTGGATTAGCTCAGAATTATACTATAGCACCAACATTATTGGTTCCTAGTCCAGATGTAAATCCTAAAGCGCTTACAATCAATTTCACGATTGACAATAGAGTCTATTCTGTAGGTGTAACATCTGCTCATATTTCTGCGGCCACTTTAGTCGGTGAAATTTCTGGTGACCCAACAATTTTATCAGGTTCTGGCGTTGCTAATTTTGAAGATGATGCATATGGTCATCATAAAAAAGTGATTTTAACAAGCAATACTTATAGTTTAACAGGAGCTCACAATAGTGATTATAGTTTGACTGCTCCTCCTGTAAGTCCGAATGCTTGCGGATATGCAGATATCTATCATACTGAAGGCGAAATCGGAGATTTTGTATGGTCTGATGATAATTTGAATGGTGTTCAAGATGCTGGTGAAGCAGGTCTTCCAGGTGTAACTGTTCAATTAGTTCAAGGTGCAACTGTATTATTGGAAACTACAACAGATGCTCTTGGATACTTTGTATTTAGTCCAAGTCAAGGACATGGTTTCTTCTTGGATGGGGCCTCACAATATACCCTTCGTATTCCTAATGTAACTGGAGCATCTGCTCAAGTAGCTTTAGGTGGTAGATTCCTAACATCTTGGCATAGTGGATCAGGCGTTCATGCTGATTATTATGATAGTGATGGTATTATGGTAGGTGATAATGCAGACATTGATTTTACTGCAGGGGCTGCAAATTCATTAAATTATAATTATGACTGTGGCTTTGCTGGCGGAGGTGCTGGTGGAGCTGGCGGCGGCGGTGGTGCCGGCGGTGGCGGTGGAGTAGGCGGCGGTGGCGCTGGTGGATTAGAAAGTAAAGATCTAGGCAATGCCGTTGGTGATCGTATCTTCAACAAAGCAGTAAATAGTTTACAAGGACCTGTTGATTATTCTAAATTAGCAAGAATTAAAACTACTGGATCTGACGTAAGTGCAATGGGTATCGGTGCGGCATTAACACTGTCTGATCTTTTACCTAAACAAATCCCTGGTAGTATTTTTGTTCCTTATAATACTACACCAACTGATATCACAGCTATTACCAATGCAAAAGATGTATTGTCTATCGACTATACATTGAACAAAGAAGCTAAAGCAGTTGCTTTTGCTACTAAAACGCAAGGTGAAGTTTACGATCACACTAAAGCAATTTGCGACCGCTTAAAAGGTTCTGAATTGTTGGCTGTTCAAAATGTGAAAGTAAATAGTATCAAATTGGTTAGATACGACTTGAAAAATACAGCTGGTCAAACAGAATATGCTATCAGCTTTGCAGTTGGTGCTAAAACTGGTAGATCTAGTTATACAATTCAATCAAATTGGTTGAATGCTGATTACAATCCTGACCAAACAATGTTCAACGTTCAGCTTTGGGCTAACACTCCAGAATTGGTATTGAGCATGGCAACTGATATCATTAATAGATTGGGATCTTCAATGCCTATTAATGAAGTATTAAGTTCAAATGGTTTGCCTCAGACTTATATCACAAAAGGGAAGCGTGAGTCAGAAAATATCACATTGAATGTTACCAATAACACTTCAAATACAAGTGGCTATATTGATGTTCTTGAAAAAGCAAATGAGCAAACAACTGGCTTCACAAGTAAGCGTGTACCATTTACTGTTGCAGCTAATGGAAAAGCAGTTGTAAGTGTTCCTGCTAGTGATACTTATGAGTCTACAATTAGTATGTACATCAATGGTGTGTTACAGGATCAAGTATTTATTACTGATGGTAACTGGAGTGCAATGGTTGATCCAGCTACAAGTACTGTTTCTTCATTTAAAGTAATTAATGATAGCAAACGAGTTATCGATAATAAAGAAGACTTCTTGTTATTCAGAAATGTACAAATGGAAGCACAAACTCCTGATTTAGTATCTGTTTACAAAATACTAAGAGGCGGTGGCGCTCCACAAGATCTTACAGGATTTAAATCATTCCAATTCAATGCAGCTGGAACTGGTGGTACATTAATCGTAACATTAGTTAAAGATGGTATTACCAATTGGGCTGATCAGTATAGTATTGCCATTCCTTTGAAACAAGGTGGACAAGACTATCAATTAAGTCTGAATGATTTTGCTTCTTCAACAACTAAAGACAAGATCAATCCAAATGATATTACAGCAGTAATATTTGGAGTAGGTGTATCAACTGGTAAATTAACTCCAGTTAAATTAGATATCAGCAACGCTTCTTTCTCTAAAACTGATTTTGCTTATTTGAATAGCTTAAATTCAACAGAATTGAACGCTTATCCAAACCCAAGTAAAGGTCAATTTGTAGCAACATTTAAATCAGCTACAGCATCAGCACTTACATTGAATGTAGTTGATGCGGCAACAGGAAGAGCGGTATTCACAAAATCAGTGAATGCACAAGTTGGATCTAACTCTGTACCTGTTTCATTGGATCATCCTTCTGGATTAAGTACTTATATTTTAACCTTAGAAGGTGCAAGTATTAAGTATAATGCCAAGAAGATCTTAATGGAGAGATAAGATTATCTAAATAAACTTTTAAAAGGTTGCCATTTCTGGCAACCTTTTTTTATTCAATAATTTCCAGGGGGTGAGAATTAATATTAAATTTTCTTCAAGAGGCAGGAAATAGTTGACGAAAAAGTTGAATATCTCCCTGAAATTTCGTATTTTATACTACCGTTATGCACCCCTAATGCTAAACTTGAGTAAATACCCCTGTTTTTTCGTACATCCTATGCAATATATGGATGTGTTTTTCGTTGTTGCAACCTCAACATTTCTATTCCGAATAGTTCTACATTTTTATAAATTTTTCTTTGATTTATTTTTCAATAAATCATACTCAACAAAATATTTTTTGCAAAGGATTTTCATGTTTCAATTAAATAATGAAGCAAGAAATTTTGTGATTAATCGAAAAAATAATTCTCAAATAATAATTTTTCAAACGCATTATAATTACCTACAATTAATTAAATAGTTTCTCTAAAAATATTGTTCCCATGAAAAAATTTCTACCCTTAATCTTATTCATTTTTAGTTTGTTTGATGTTGGTGGATTGATGGCGCAAGTAAATGCATTGTCTAGTACTAGTTTTCCAGCTATATCTGCATCTTACACAGGCTTAGCATCAGTTCCAAGTACAATAAATGTATCAACAGGTGCCAATGTTGGTGGAGCTACTTTGACAATTAATGATGCACGATTTGAAATATCTTTAACAGCTGGTTCCGGATATAGTGCTACATCGATTGATCTTCCAGCTAATGCTTCAGCAACGCCAGTTTATGTTAGAATAATTGCTCCAGCAAATGCTGGAACATATTCTGGAGCTACAGTTACTTTATCTTCAATTGATGGTGTTGTTATAACTGACACTAACATACCTATTGTTTCTAGTACAATAGATAAAGTTGCCTTAACGGTAACAGCAGATGATAAGAGTAAAGCTTATGATGGAAGTGTATTTAGTCTGTTCACATCAACGATTACGGGTTATGTCAATAGTGAAGGAATAGGAGTAGTTACCGGAACACCAACATATGCAGGAACAGCAGTAGCTGCAGTGAATGCAGGAACTTATACTATTACTCCAGTGGTGGGTGGCTTAAGTGCAACGAACTATACATTTACTCCATCGAATGGAACATTGGTTATCAATAAAGTTCCTTTAACTGTTACAGCAAATAATAAGAGTAAAACTTATGATGGAACTGTTTACAGTCCTTTTACAATTACCATTACAGGATATGTAAATAGTGAAAATGGTAGTGTAATTACTGGTATTACTACTTACACAGGAACAGCTGTAGCAGCTATTAATGTAGGTTCTTATACCATCACTCCAGTTGTGAGTGGTTTAAGTGCAACGAACTACACATTCACGCCTGTAGATGGAACTTTGACAATCAACAAAGCACATGCTCATATAACTGTAACACCTTATAATGTTACGTACGATCAAAATCCGCATACAGCAACATTTACAGCAACTGGTGTTGAACCAGTTCCAGCGAATTTGTCTGGCTTGATGACTGTTTCTGGAACAACTCATACCAATGCCGGTGATTACTTAACGGATGCATGGAGTTTCTCTGGCGACATCAATTATTTCAGCGAGAACGGTACTGTGCATGATCACATCGCACAAAAAGTTCTAACTGTAGTAGGAGTTACTGGTCAAAATAAAATTTACGATGGATTGAATACTGCAACCGTAGTAGGAACTCCTGTTTTCTCTGGAGTGATTAGCCCTGATGCTGTTACTTTAGGATTACCAACAGGATATCATTTTATTACTGTTACAGTTGCAAATCACATCACAATTCTAACAAATACTCCGTATACAATTTCAGGAGGTGCTCAAGCAGCTAACTATACTTTGCCTGCACAACCTGCAAATCTATTCGCAGACATTACACCAAAAGATATCACGATCACTGGCCTTACAGTTAATTCTAAAGTCTATGATGGAGGAACAACTGCAACACTTGGAGGTACTGGTACATTAGTGGGTGTGGTTGGTTTGGATGTGGGTAATGTAGCTTTAGGTGCAACTTATGTAGCAAATTTTGCTGATCCACACGTTAATACTGGAATTGCTGTAACAGTTTCTAGCTATGCATTGTCTGGCTCTGCTGCGTTCAATTATAACCTGCTTCAACCTACAGGCTTAACTGGAAATATTACTAAGAAACCATTAACGATTACAGGAACAACAATTACCTCTAGAGAATATGATGGTACAAATACCCATGGTACCATTAATCCTGGCACACTTCATGGATTAGTTGGAACAGAATTATTGGGAACAACACTTGCTTCTGCACCTGATTATTTCGGTAATTATCCTGGTACTTATCCAACAACTATTACATATACACTTGTAAGTGCAAGTGGTGCACCTAGTGCTACGGCTGGTTTAGCGACCGACTATAGTTTAGGTACATCATTCGTTAATGGTGCTATTACCAAGAAAGCATTGACCTATTCTGGTTCTATTGTTATAGCTGATAAAGTATACGATGGAACAACTAGCACTGGTACCATTACTTTAGGTGGTTCGCTTTCAGGATATGTGAATGTAGAAACACTTAATGTTACTGCAACAGGTGTGTTCGGCGACAAAAATGTAAATGGATCGAAAGCTGCAACAATCACTTTCAATTTAGCAGATGGTACACATGGTGGTCTAGCTCAGAATTATTCTGTTCCTAATGACGTATCACATTTCGGTGCAATTACACCAAAACCTGTAACAGTAACTGTTGTTGCAAATGATAAAGTACATGATGGTAATTCAATCGCAACTTTATCCTCTGCTACATTAAATGGTATTGTAGCTGGCGATGCAGCTTTAGTTACTTTGAATAGTGCAGGTATTACTGCTGCAACATTTGATAATCCAACAGTGGGTCATCATAAACTAGTAACATTAACTGGTAGCTATACTTTGAGTGGGTTACTAGCAGATGTTAACAATTATTCTATTGTTCAACCTACCGAAATCTATGCTAACATAACTATTTCAGGAGGTGAAATAGGCGACTTTGTTTGGTCGGATGATAATTTGAATGGTGTGCAAGATGCTGGTGAACATGGACTTCCTAATGTGACCGTTCAATTGGTTCAAGGTGCAACAGTTCTTGGATTTACCACAACCGATGCTAACGGTTACTATACATTTAGTCCGACGAATGTTCCAGGCTTCTTCCTAGATGGAGCGTCTCAATATACCATTCGCATCCCGAATGTAACAGGTGCTTCTGCACAAGCTGCATTGGGTGGTAGATTCTTAACCTCATGGCATAGCGGATCTGGCGTACATGCTGATTGGTATGATAATGATGGTGTTACAGTTGGCGACAACGTTGATTTTACGTTCACTGCGGGTGCTGCAAATTCTGTGAATGCTACTTATGACTTTGGCTTTGCCGGTGGTGGAGCAGGAGCAGGTGGTGGCGCAGGCGGTGGCGGTGGAGCTGGTGGCGGTGGTGGAGTAGGCGGCGGCGGCGGCGGCGGTCTTGAAAGTAAAGACCTTGGCGATGCTGTTGGTAACCGAATCTTCAATAAAGCTGTGAATAGTTTGCAAGGACCGGTTGACTATTCTAAACTTACACTTATCAATAATGCAAGTGGTAATAGAAATAAAATCGCTGGTATCGGTACTGCATTAACATTAACTGATATCTTGCCAACGAATATCTCTGGTACAAACTATAAAGTATTCAATTCAACACCTACTGATATCACATCGATCACCAATGCGAAAGATGTGATGTCGCTCGACTTTACATCGAATAATCAAGCTAAAGCAGTTGCCTTTGCTACAAAAACACAAGGCGAAGTATACGATCACACCAAAGCAATTTGCGATCGTTTGAAAGGCTCTGAACTATTGAATATTCAAGTAGTAATGGTAAACAAAGTGAAACTTGTGCGCTATGATCTGAAAAATACAGATGGACAAATTGAATACGCATTCAGCTTTGCAATTGGTGCTAAAACTGGTAGATCTAATTATACCATTCAATCAAATTGGTTGAACAAAGATTACACACCAGATGAAGTAATGTACAACGTACAGCTTTGGGCAGAAACACCTGAACTAGTACTGAACATGGCTACCGATATCATCAATCGTTTAGGAAATTCGATGCCTGTGACAGAAGTATTAAGCAGCAATGGATTGCCTAAAACTTATATCACTAAAGGAAAACGTGCTTCTGATAATATTGTTTTGAATATTACCAATAACACGGCTTCAACTAATGGCTACTTCGAAGTACTTGAAAAAGCCAATGAACAATCAAATGGTTTCACCACTAAACAAGTACCATTTACTATTCCAGCAAATGGAAAAGCAATTCTAAATGTACCTGCTAGTGATACTTACGAAGCAACCATTAATTTGTATCTCAATGGTGTATTACAAGATCAGGTATTCATGGCTGATGGTAACTGGAGTGTGATTGCAGCCCCTGCAACTAGCACCGTTAAATCGTTCAAAGTTATCAACGATCCAAAACGCATCATCGATAACAAAGAAGACTTCTTATTATTTAGAAATGTACAATTAGAAGCAGCTACTTCTGATTATGTTTCGATGTACAAAATTTTAAGAGGTAGTGGTACACCTCAAGATTTAACCGGATTTAAATCATTCCAATCTACTGGTAGTGGTGCTGGTGCTACTATGTTTATCACACTTGTAAAAGCAGGTATTACAAACTGGGCAGATCAATATAGCTTAACACTTCCTTTAAGTGGCAATTCGAAAGACTATAAGATCAGTCTGGATGATTTTGCATCCACTGCAACAAAAGATAAGATCGATCCAAAAGATATTACCATGGTGATCTTTGGCTTTGCTGCAAACGGTGGTAAATTAAGTAATGTAATTGCAGACATTAGTAATGTAGCATTCTCAAAAACTGACTTTGCTTATTTAAATAGTTTACAATCTAAAGAGATCAATGTGTATCCTAACCCTGCGAAAGGTGGCTCATTTGTAGCATCATTTAAAGCTCCATTTGCAACCTCTTTAACAATGAGTATTACGGATGCAACAAGTGGTAAATTAATATTTAGTAAATCAGTCAATGCAACTGTTGGAACTAATAATGTTCCGGTACATCTGGATCTTACTACGGGCTTTAGTACTTACATTCTTTCACTAGAAGGAGCTAATGGTAAATACACGCCGAAGAAAGTGTTGATGGAAAAATAATTGTTTGATTACCCCTATGTTAAAGGTTGCCCATTTGGGCAACCTTTTTTTATTTCTAAGAATTCATTTGCTATTATAATAAATACAAAATAGTGGGTATTTGTATTGCTTTTCTTTATTCAGAAATTGTATCGTTATCCGTTTTTACAACCCCTAATACTTGCCGAATGATCGTACTTCAGATGTATGGATTTTTTCTGGCCTTTGCCTTTTTGATGACATGGCTACATCCACCCCAAAGATCATATAGAAAGAGAACTCCATGGTATTGGAATTATTTGCGCATCGACGAATAAACCTAATTTCTTTTAACCTTTAATCGATAAAAATACAGGTTAGTTGGTATTTCTGATAGGTTTTATAAGATGGAG
>CAIYAG010000305.1 GCA_903924075.1 uncultured Bacteroidota bacterium
CAATAATATTCTCATCAATAGGTATCAGCCCTATGCTGGTGGTTCAGGGCCCATTCAGTTGAATAATGGAAACGATCTGAATTTCACATTCCGCGTGGGAACCAGTGATCTGTTTGAAGATATTAAGTTTGTAGGTGGTTTTAGATTTGGTACTAATTTAAAAGACAAGGATGTTTTCCTAAGCTTCCAGAACTTCCGTAAACGTTTAGATTGGGGAATCACTTATTATCGAAGTAACGTTACCAATTTCTATAACAGCAATTACAACAATGAACTTTTTACCAATTTGTTTCAGGCTAACTTCTCTTATCCTTTGAATGAAGTGAAAAGTTTACGCGCAACAATTGCCATGCGTACAGATCGGGGCGTACTAAAAACCTATGATAACTATTCAGGTTATCCAGACCCCAATGCCTTACCTGTTAGAGATACCGTATCTAAATATGCACTCACAAGATTTGAATACGTACATGATAATACCATTAATCCAACTCAAAATATTTGGAATGGATTACGATTCAAAATTTATATGGATGTGAACATGCCAATTTATAATGCGGGTGCAGGTGCGGGTAAATTCACTTTCAACTTTGGAACGGATGCTCGTAAATACGTTAAGATTTATCGCAACTTTATTTGGGCAGGAAGAGCTGCAGCAGATTTCTCATGGGGAAATCAAAAGCTGATCTATTACCTTGGTGGGGTAGACGGATGGATCGGACCTAAGTTCAATAACAATCCGCCAGCACCAGATCAAACCTATGCATTTCAATCGTTAGCAGTGAATATGCGTGGTTATAATCAAAATATTGCCAATGGTAATAATGCCGTGGTATTGAACAGTGAATTCAGGTTGCCACTATTCTCCACTTTCATTAACCGTCCGATAAATAATGCCTTTATCCGCAATTTCCAATTGGTTCAATTCATAGATCTTGGATCTGCGTGGAATGGCAAATTCAATGGTATCACAAGACCCGGACAGTATATTCAACAAACAGATAATACCGGTTATCCAACCAGTAATGTGGCTGTACGTATTGATGCGGGCGGACTTGGGCCATTTGCCGGTGGTTACGGTTTTGGTATCCGTAGTACCATGCTCGGATACTTTATGAAATTGGATGCAGCTTGGCCAATGAAGGGTGTTTTTGTTGGTAAACCAGTTTGGTATTTTGCACTTGGATTTGATTTCTAGCTAGTATTAACTTATTTATAAGCCACAAGACATGCCATATCGGTTATCTTTGGGCTAATGGCATCGTATTTAAAATCTGGAATTACCCTCTTATTATTAGTTCTGTGTACAACATTTGTAACTGCACAGAATAAAAGATTGTCAGGTGTTGTAAAAGACAAACAGAGCGACGAGCCCATACCCTTTGCCTCAATTACTTTTAAACTTTCTAAAAAAGGAGTACTCACAGATTCTGCTGGTAAATTTTCAGTTGATTTTGAAGGGGTAAAAAATTCTGATTCTATTACTGTTCAAAGTGTGGGTTATAAAACGCTTGTAGTTGCCGTTTCTTCTTTTAAAGATTCAAATGCTGTTGCTACTTTTAAAATAGAAGTTTTGCCACCTTCAGGTGAGGCAGTTGTAAAAAGCAAATACAATCGTGCACTTTGGTTCTGGAAAAAGATCATGGCAAATAAGGATAAGAATAATCGTACCAGATGGGATAGCTATTCTTATGAGATCTATAATAAAATAGAAATGGATCTCAACAATGTGAATAAGGAAAAGCTGCAGAAAAATTTAATTACGAAGCCTCTTGGATTTGTTTTGAGTTATGTAGATTCCTCGGAAGAACATGTGGCTTATCTTCCTGTGTATTTATCTGAAACACTTTCTGATTATTATTTCCAAAAAAGCCCAGAGCGCATTCACGAAGTAATCAAAGCCACTCGTACCAATGGCGTTGAGAACGAAAGCTTGATCAAGGAATTAGGTGGTATGTACCAGAATGTAAATGTGTACAGCAATTTTATTCCGGTTTTTAATAAAGATTTTATTAGTCCGTTTAATAGCAATGGCGATAATTACTACAAATTCAAATTAGCTGATACCGCTTACTTAAGCGGAAAAAGATTGGTGCATTTCCGATTCTCAGCTAAGCGAAAAGGAGAGAATACTTTTGAAGGAGATTGCTGGGTAAACGACACCAGTTTTGCATTGCAGAAAGTAACACTTCGCCCTTCACCTGATGCGAATATTAATTTTATTGAAGGCTTATCGATCATTCAAGAATATCGATTGATCAACGATAGTGTCTGGTTTTTATATAAGGATCGGTTCGTTGCTGACATTGCTCCTATTGGAAATAAGAAACTAGGGATCAAAGGCAGAAAGACCGCCACTTATGAACACGTTAAATTAAATGATACTGCCACCATCGCTGATATTGCAAAAACAAAAAAAATCCAGCAGGTTGATCTGGTACCAGACACTCAAAATTTACCCGATTCGTTTTGGCAAAAAAATCGCCATGAGCAATTGGATAAAAATGAGAAAGCTGTTTTAGCCGTCTTAGATACATTGAATAAAAACCCGACCTATCTATTTTATAAAAATGTGGCAGAAGCTGCCATGAAAGGCACATTTGATGTGGGTAATCTTCGCTTTGGGCCTTGGTATTACTGGATGAGTGGCAACTATTGGGAAGGGGCTAGATTCAGGTTTGATGTTTCTACCAACCGTGGATTCAATAAAAAACTATTCCTCACAGGGTATGCTGCATATGGAACAAAAGACGGATTATTTAAAGGGGGTGGAGAAGTAAAATATTTATTCAATAAAGACTATTGGACCTTCTTAAGTTTTAGGTACAAAAACGATTTGGATAATGGTCAGGTTAACTACGATCAACTAGGTACGGATAATATTTTTGCTACACTATTTAGAAGGCCAGGCATACCTTATAAGTTTCAACAACTAGAGAAAAAAGAATTGGAGTTTTATAAAGAATCGCCCAAAGGTTTTGGGATTGGATTAACGCTGGTTAGTAAAAAATACGATGCTTTATTAAATCTTCCGAGTAAAGAATATTTTCAACAAAAAGGCGCAGATCCATTTAACACTTTTGAATCTGTGCTACATTTTAGATGGGCACATTTAGAACGAAGTTTGGTAACTAATTTTTCTAGACTCAGCTTAGGAAGTTTGTATCCTATCATAGATTTAAAATACACTAAGGGATGGACACAAGTCTTGAATAGTAATTATGATTATCATAAATTAGACTTTTCTATCTCACACCAATTCAAAGTATCACCATATGGTGAAGTGCACTATAATTTCTTTGCAGGAAAAGTATTCGGAACACTGCCCTATCAAATGCTCGACATCTTGCCCGGCAATGAAGTGTATTATTATAGTAAGTATAGTTTTAACCTCATGCAACGCTTTGAATACTTAACAGATCAATATGCAGGATTCAATGTGGAACACAATTTCGGTCCGGGTATCTTTAAGTATATACCAATCACAAGAAAAATGAAGTTCCGCCAATTCTGGAGTGCAAAAGGGATCGTGGGAAGTTTATCCGATGCGAACAAGCAGATGAATTTTGTAGGCAATTATCCTTATCGCTCACTTGATAATAAACCTTATATCGAATTAGGTACAGGGGTTGATAATATTTTCAAATTCTTCCGTGTAGATTTTGTTTGGCGTGTGGCATCACCACCACCAATCAATGGAGACCTGAGAGATAAGTTTGGCATGTTTGCCAGCTTTAGATTCCAGTTTTAATTATGGATGCGCTGCTAAATAATGGCAGATGTTTTTTACGATGGCTGGCCCTTCGTAAATAAATCCAGTCCATACCTGCACCAATGCTGCACCAGCATCTAATTTTTCTTTTGCATCAGCACCTGTAAAAATTCCACCACTAGCAATGATGGGAATCTGTCCGTTTGTGTTTTTGTGCAAATAGCTTACTACTTCTGTAGCCCTTGCGGTAACTGGTTTTCCGCTTAATCCACCGGCGCCCATCGCAGTCACTTCGTTTGCATCAGTAATAAGATCAGCGCGACCGATCGTCGTATTCGTAGCCACCAAACCACTTAAATTCGTTTCGAATGAAAGGGCAACGATATCTGCTAATTGCTCTTCTGTTAAATCGGGAGCGATCTTTAATAACAGAGGTTTTGGACTCGCCATTCCCTGATTGATATTTTGCAGGTTCGCCAAAATTTTTGTGAGTGAGTCTTTCTCTTGGAGCTCACGCAAACCTGGTGTATTGGGCGAGCTCACGTTCACCACGAAATAATCAACCGTTTCAAATAATTCACGGAAACAGATCTCGTAATCTTTCCAGGCATCTTCGTTAGGAGTTACTTTATTCTTTCCAATATTTCCTCCCACGATCATTTTACCACCTACTTTATCTGTCTTGCTATTATTCCAATCGATCAATCTTTGCTTGGCTTGCAGAACTCCTTGATTGTTGAATCCCATTCGATTGATCAGGCCCTTGTCTTTCGGCAAACGAAAAACACGCGGCTTATTATTGCCATCCTGCGCCTTTGGTGTAACCGTACCTATTTCCACAAATCCAAAACCCAGGCAAGCCAATTCTTTCAAGTAACTAGCGTTCTTATCAAAACCCGCTCCAAGTCCCACCGGATTTGTAAAATGCAGTCCGAATACCTCTTTTTCAAGGCTTTTGCCTTTCACTGAAAACTGACTTTGTAAAAAAGACCGCCCAAGGGAAGTAGCACAGACTTTGTGCAAATTATTCATCGAAAAGTAGTGAACTTCTTCCGCTGGAAAGTTGAAAAGTAGGTTACGCAGAATCGGATAAATCATAGCACAAAGATAAAGAAGGGCAGGAGGTAAAAAATAATAGTTGCATAAACAACTTTTATTTAATTTTCCCTACATTTGAAGAGATTAAAAGATTAAGCCATGCAGGAAGCATATATCGTTGCCGGATACCGTACCGCTGTTACTAAGAGTAAGCGTGGAGGTTTTCGTTTTTACCGCCCGGATGATCTAGCAGTTGAAGTGATCAAAGGCCTGGTTGCTGGGATTCCACAATTAGACCCCAGTAGGGTGGATGATGTGATCGTGGGAAATGCTGTTCCAGAAGCCGAGCAAGGATTACAATTTGGAAGAATTATTTCGGCCCGCGCACTGGGTGTTGGCGTAGCAGGCTTTACAATCAATAGATATTGTGCAAGTGGTTTGGAAGCGATAGCGTTGGCAACCGCCAAGATCCGCACAGGAATGGCCGATTGCGTGATTGCTGGAGGTACTGAAAGCATGAGTTTGGTGCCAACTGCTGGCTGGAAAACTGTGCCTTCTTATACCATTGCGAAAACCGATCCTGACTATTATTTGAGCATGGGATTAACCGCTGAAGCAGTGGCAAAAGAATTTAATATTAGCAGAGAAGACCAGGATCTATTTGCCGTGGGATCGCATGCAAAAGCTGCCCATGCCATCAAAGAAGGATATTTTAAATCTGGCATCATACCTATTACTGTAGAAGAAACCTATGTCAACGAAAAGGGCAAAAAAGCCATTCGCTCATATATAGTAGATACCGATGATGGTGTGCGTGAAGGAACTGCAGCAGATGTATTGGCAAAATTGAAACCAGCATTTGCGATCGGTGGTTCTGTTACAGCTGGTAACTCTTCACAAACCAGCGATGGTGCTTCTTTTGTAATGGTGATGGGAGAAAAAATGATGATGGAATTGGGATTAAAACCTATCGGCCGTCTAGTTAATTGCGCCTCAGCAGGTGTTGAACCAAGACTGATGGGCATTGGTCCGGTGGCAGCCATTCCAAAGGTTTTGAAGCAGGCAAATATGAGTCTGGCAGATATAGACCTGATCGAATTGAACGAAGCATTTGCTTCACAATCATTGGCCGTGATTCGCGAATTGGGATTGAATCAAGAGATTGTAAATATCAATGGAGGAGCCATCGCATTAGGGCATCCACTGGGTTGTACTGGTTCAAAACTTACTGTTCAGATCTTGAATGATATGAAGCGTTTGAATAAGAAATATGGTATGGTAACTGCGTGTGTGGGAGGCGGACAAGGCATTGCAGGTATCATCGAAAATTTATAAGTTGTAACATTCACTGTAAAGCCCTCGTAATCTAAGTTACGAGGGCTTTTTCGTGATATATATCATTGTTTTCAGCCTTAAATAGAACTAACTTTAAGGTACAATCTTAGAGACATGAAATGAGCCATATTAAAATTTGATTTAAATGAAATGATGATAGGCGAATTACATGTAACCAAATTAAAACAATAAAGACATGAAAACTATATTACTTCCAACCGATTTTTCTGATACCGCTCGCAATGCAGCGCGATATGCGTTAGCGCTTGCAGATCAGATCAAAGCCACAAGAATTGTGCTTTATAATGCATTTCAGGCTCCTGTAAGTGTTGATCCAATGGTTCCAACTGTTCAGTTGTTAGACATGGATCTGATGAAGAAAAGTAGTGAAGAAGGCTTGCAGCAATTTAAAGATGAATTAAAAACAGAACCATTTGGAGATATCGAGATCGATACTTTTAGCGAATACAATGTGTTAACTGGAGGTATCAACGATTTAGCAAAAGCAGTTGCTGCAGATTTCATTGTAATGGGAATTACCGGCGGTGGTGCCGTTACAGAAACTTTGATCGGTAGCAATGCCGTTAGTGTTTCACTACACTCTACCATTCCAGTGATCATTGTTCCACCAGAAGCAAGCTTCAAAAAGATCAATCAGGTTTTATTGGCCTGCGATTTTAAACAAGTATTGGAAACAACTCCAATTACTCCTTTGAAAAAATTATTAGAAAGCACAGGTGCAGCATTGCACGTATTGCATGTAAATAGTAGCGCTGAAAAATCTTTGAATGTTTCTTTCGAAACCATGGTTTTAGATGGCTTATTAAAAGGTAATAACCCTCAATATCATTTCGTAGAAAACGAATCATTCACAGTAGGTATCAATCTATTCGCAGACAATAATAATATCGACATGATTATCACCATGCCTAAAAAGCACGGATTCTTTGATAGCCTGTTCAAAAAAAGTCACACAAAACGGTTAGCGTTTCATAGTCATCTACCATTGATGGTCATGCACGACTAAAGCACGTTCTAATGGGCGATGGATTTTGACTAGGTGCTTAGGCATCTAAGAGAACCTTTAGTGAAGAACGAAGAGTGAAGAGTGAAGAATGAACGGTCAATCGTCTCGCGATAATATTATTTTAAACCCTAGGCAGACCTAGGGTTTTTCTTTTAGAAGATGATTGTCTGTTACTTAAAACTAAGCGCAGCTTAGTTTTGACCGTTTAGGAAAAGTATGTCCGTTCTTCACTCTTATCTCTTCACTAAAAACATCTAAGCAAGAAAATTAACTAGGATAAATATTTACCAACAATAGGAACTCTTCGTCCCACCCCAAACGCCTTCGGCGAAACACGAATAATGGGACAGAATTGATTGCGTTTGTATTCATTATTGTTCACCATCTTAAGCGTTCGATCAACTAGCGCTTCACCGTAACCCAAGGCTTTGATCTCTGCTGGTCCCTGACGTTTTTCGATGTATTGATATAAGATCTGATCTAGTACTGAATAATCGGGAAGGCTATCACTGTCTTTTTGATTGGGACGTAATTCTGCACTTGGCGCTTTTTCAATAATGTTGATTGGAATAATTTCTTTTTCTCGATTAATATATCGCGCAAGCGCATAAACCTGCAATTTGTAACAATCTCCAAGCACACCTAAGCCGCCCGCCATATCTCCATACAAAGTTCCATAACCCGTAGCGAGTTCGCTTTTGTTAGAAGTGTTGAGCAAAATATATCCGAACTTATTGGAGATGGCCATCAATAAATTTCCGCGGCTGCGGCTTTGAATATTTTCTTCTGCTAAGGAAAATGGAAGTCCATTAAAAATTGGATCCAGTGTATTTAAAAATGATTCATATACATCGTTGATGCGAACAATGTCATAAGGGTTGCCCAGATTTTTACTCAAAGCCACTGCATCATTCACTGAATGCTCTGTTGAATAAGGTGAGGGCATCAGGATAGCACGTACATTATCTTTTCCTAGTGCATCACAAGCTAATGCCAAGACCACTGCAGAATCGATTCCTCCAGAGGAACCAAGGATGGCTTTACTGAAGCCCATTTTAGAAAAATAATCTTTAATGCCCAGGATCAAAGCATCATATACTTGTGCAATATTTAATTCAGGTTCAAGGTTTGCAGGGTTTAATTCTTTATCTGGTACGTGACTTGCAGATTCAAGAATATCTGTTGCAATGGTTCCATCATCATTTAAGATAACTGATTCCAATGCTTCTTCAAATAAAGGCAATGCTTTGCAGAGGTTTGCATCTTTATCAAAGATCAGAGATGCGCCATCGAAAACAATTTCAGTCTGACTACCCACTGCATTACAATAAAACATTGGGATCTTATACTTCAGCACATTGGCTTTGATCACAGATTTGCGATCTTCATCGTGTGTGTAATCGAAAGGAGAGGCACTTAGGTTTAGCATCAGATCTGGTTGCTGTTCCATCAAATGATCCATCGGACAAATTCTGTAAAGCGGATTATCGCCCAGATTCCAAATGTCTTCACAGATGGTGATGGCTAATTTTTTTCCTTTAAACAGCACTACATTCCATTCGAAAGCGGGTTCAAAATATCGGTATTCATCAAATACATCGTAGGTTGGCAACAATGTTTTGTGGATCTCTGCTTTGATTTCGTTTTCGTATAAAAAGTATGCGGCATTAAAAAGTCCTTTCCCTTTCTGATATAAATTTTTTGCTGGCGATCCAATCAATACTCCGATAGTATCTGCATGTGCTTTAATTTGTTCGATAGAATCTTCACATTTACTGATAAAATCATTGAACTCCACAAAATCTCTTGCAGGATAACCGCATACACTCATTTCACTGAATAAAATGAGATCGCCACCTTCGGCTTTTGCTTTTTCGATGGCATCGATGATCTTTTGAGTATTGTATTCAAAATTGCCGATATGGTAATTCTGTTGTGCTAAGAAAATCTTCATGCAACGAATTTCAGTATTAATTACGAATCAAAGCTGCTAAAATTTTAAGAAAACCTAAGGAAAGCCATTATCGATGCTGTAACTAAATGCAGTAATTTGCCGCCATGAAGAAATTCTTGATGATTTGTGTATTGTTTTCTGTGTTTGCCTGTAAGCCTTCACGAAAATTGCCCGACCTCAGTCAGGTTAAATTAGAACTGCAGGTAATGCATTTTGAAAAAGCATTTTTTGCATTGGATACCAATCATCTCGACAAAGGACTAACCGATTTGAATGCATCTTTCCCCGGCTTTTCAAAAGATTTTCTCTTCAATATATTAGGAACCACAGTGGATAGCGCTTTTAAGGATAGTAAAACGTTTATCAGCAGTTATCAAAGTATGTATGATTCTTCGAAAAAAATTTATGCCGATTTTGAACCGATCAGTAATGAGGTATTGCAAGGTTTGAAAGCCGTGAAATATTATTATCCCCAATATCCTGTGCCAACAAAACTGGTCACTTTTATCGGTCCTATTAATAGCTATGCCAATATCATTACCACAGATGCGTTGGCTGTGGGTTTGCAGATGTATATGAGCAAAGATTATTCACTCTATCATACGGATATGGGATTGCAATTGTATCCAGAATACATTTCCAGGAGATTCGACAAATCTTATATCCCAGTGAATTGCATGAAAACCATTATAGATGATATGTATCCCAATAAGAGTTTGGGTAAGCCATTGGTAGAACAAATGATCGAAGCAGGGAAGCGTCAATATTTGCTTGATTTATTTTTGCCGAATACTGCAGACACTATTAAAACTGGCTACACTGCAGCTCAGTTAACGGGATGTATCAAAAACGAAGCTGAGATCTGGGGCTTCTTTGTAAGCAATAATTTTCTGTACGAATCAAATCCTGATCAAACAAAGGATTATATGAATGATGGTCCGAATACACCCGCTCTTGGCGATGCTTCACCAGGGATGATCGGTCAGTTTGTAGGAACAAGAATTGTTCAAAAATGGATCGAGAAAAAAGGGAATATTTCGCCCGAAGTTTTGATGCAAACAGCAGCTAGGCAAATCTTTGAAGAGTCGCACTACAAGCCAAAATAAAATCTAATTATTTTTAAAAGGCACGATCATGTCGAAAGAAGGAATGTTCACATAGAATCTTTCCTTGTTATTTTGATTTTCCATCAAATAAGTTCCGTGCATTTTCCCCATCTCTGTTTTTAAATTACAGCCACTCACATATTGATAATTTTCGGAGGGTTGCAAAATGGGTTGTATGCCAATCACTCCTTCGCCTTCCACTTCTTTGTGCTCCCCATTACTATCAAAAATAAACCAATGGCGGCGCAATAGTTGGATGCTGAAAGTATTGTGGTTTTCAATGGTTACGCGGTAGGCAAACATAAATTCCTGATTCAGCGGGTTGCTGTAATCATGCTGGTAAAATATTTCAACGCTAACTTCAACGCCTTGAGAAATTTTAGATACCATGGAACGATTGCTTTGAGTAAATGTAAGAAAAGGGAACAAGGTTTAAAACAGAAAAAGCAAAAAAGGGTTCAACTCTATCTAAATTTTAGCAGAATTAATCGCAGTTTAACTTCTAAACTAGGCGCACAAGTGTTAATTTTGCAGTTCAAATGAATGATATGACAAAAATTGCTGTAGCAAAAGGAGATGGTATTGGCCCGGAAATCATGGATGCTGTTTTAGGCATTTTTAATGCTGCCAAAGTAGAATTGGAATACGAAGTAGTGGAAATGGGTAAGTGGGTATTTGATAAAGGCTACAGTAATGGGATGACGCCAGAAGCGCAGG
>CAIYAG010000306.1 GCA_903924075.1 uncultured Bacteroidota bacterium
ACTTTGGGTAAATTCATTTTACAAGACAGCCCCAACTTCTACTCCAACAGGTACAACAAAAGTTGTTTGGTTTAGTGCTGCGATCAATACAACAGCATTATCTAGATATGCAACAGGATTTGTTTCAGGAAAATCTGAATTGTGTCCAATTCCGCAACCAGCAAGAGATGCAAATGCAAACCTTTCACAGAACCCCGGTTATTAATATTTAACTTTGAAAAGAAATCCCGTTCCTAATTTGAGGACGGGATTTTTTTATGAGATTAATTTTGATAAAATTGTAATGATGAAACTCGCCCCATTATTTTACGCATGTCTATTTGCTACTGGTTTATTTGCGCAAAATACAACTGTGTCAAAAGTGTGGAGCCCTGATCTGGGGAATGGGTATTATCAAAATCCAATTATACATGCAGATTATTCTGATCCAGATGTGATCAGAGTGGGTAATGATTATTATTTAATTGCTTCCTCTTTTAATTGTGCGCCCGCTATACCCATTTTACATTCAAAAGATCTGGTGAACTGGACCATCATTGGTCATGCGTTGGAAAGACAAATCCCTATTGATCATTTTTCAACAGTGCAACATGGCAATGGCGTTTGGGCACCTTCTATTAAATGGCATAATGGTGAATTTTATTTGTTTTATCCAGATCCCGATTTTGGAATTTATTTGATCAAAGCAAAAAATCCATCTGGTCCATGGTCAGATCCGATCTTGATTAAATCAGGAAAAGGATTGATCGATCCAACAGTTCTTTGGGACGATGATGGACTTGTTTACCTAGTTCATGCCTGGGCGGGATCAAGAGCTGGAATAAAAAGCATTCTTACCATCAACCGATTAAATGCAGCTGCCAACAAAGTATTAGATGCCGGTGTCATTGTTTATGATGGACACGAAAAAGATCCTACTATAGAGGGCCCTAAAATTTACAAAAGAAATCATTTCTATTATTTATTTGCGCCAGCGGGAGGCGTTAGTGGTGGCTGGCAGACTGTGTTGCGTTCAAAAAATATTTATGGCCCTTATGAACGAAAAGTAGTGATGGATCAAGGTGGTTCTCCCATCAATGGGCCACATCAGGGAGCATGGATCAACACCACTACTGGTGAAGATTGGTTCATACATTTTCAGGATAAAGGAGCTTATGGAAGGGTGGCACATCTGCAACCCATGAAGTGGATCAAGGATTGGCCAGTAATTGGAATTGATAAGCACCTAGATGGGAAAGGGGAACCAGTATTAACTTTTAAAAAACCAAACGTTGGTAATTCATGGCCAATTGCAAATCCAGCAGACTCTGATGAATTCAATGAATTGCAATTGGGCAAACAATGGCAGTGGCAAGCTAACCCGCAACCCACCTGGAGTTTTACGAATCCAACAGAAGGGGTATTGCGATTGTTCACAGCAAAGCTTCCTGATGCTGCAAAAAGCCTCTGGGATGCACCGAACCTTTTATTACAGAAATTTCCTGCTGAAAAATTTATTGTAAAAACCAAACTTAATTTTCATCCTCAGACCAAGATCCCAAATGAAAAAGTGGGGCTGATCATTATGGGAACTAGCTATGCAGAATTATCTCTTGTAAATACAAAGTCTGGCATTAATCTAGTTTATAGTGTTTGCTTAGATGCAGAAAAAGAGGGTACTGTTGTTGAAAAAGTAATTTTGCAAAATGTTGCTGCAACAATTTATCTGAGCGCTAAAATTAATACTGGTGCAAAAGCTACATTTGGTTATAGTATTGATGGCATCAACTATACAGATATTCCTGAATCATTTCAAACAATTGCAGGTAAATGGATCGGTGCAAAAGTTGGAATATTCGCTGTTCGCAACTCCCAAATGAATGATGCAGGTTCTGCAGATTTCGACTGGTTTAGATTTGAACCCAACCAACAATAAAAGAAGAACATGAAAAACATAATTATCATCATCCTTTGTGTCATTCCAATGGGATTTGTTTTTAGTCAGACTACAAACAAATGGGTGGTTTCACAAGATGGAAAAGGAAATTATAGTAATGTGCAAGCTGCATTAAATGCAGTGCCTGTAGATAATAAATCGCCCATTCTGATCTATATTAAGAAGGGGATTTACAATGAAAGACTTGTTCTTGATACGAGAAAAGACTTCGTGACTATTGAAGGAGAAGATAAAGCTTCCACCATTTTAACTTTCAATAATCATGCGGGTATGAAACTGGCCAATGGTGATACAATCAATACTTGGTCGTCTGCTAGCTTCTTTGTGTATGCAGATAATTTCACTGCAAAAAATATCAGTTTTCAAAATAACGCAGGATTCACGGCCGGACAAGCTGTTGCAGTTTTTGCAAATGGCAATCGTTTGCATTTTTCGAATTGCAATTTTTTAGGATTTCAGGATGTGTTGTTTTGTAGTGGTTTGGGTACGAAACAATTTTATGAAAATTGTTACATAGAAGGGACTACTGATTTTATATTCGGACCAGCTACGGCCGTATTTCAGAACTGTCTAATTCACAGTAAAAAGAACTCACATGTTACTGCGGCATCTACTCCTAGAGAAATTCCTTTTGGGTTTGTATTTTTCAATTGCAAACTAACTGCCGATACAAGTGTACACAAAGTTTCATTGGGTAGACCATGGCAACCCAATGCAAGTGTAACGTATATCAACTGCGAGATTGGAGCGCATATTATTCCAGAAGGATGGAATAATTGGAAGAATCCTGCCAATGAATCAACTGCGCGTTATGCTGAATTTAATAGCACGGGGCCAGGAGCCAATAATGCTGCTAGAGTGAAGTGGGCAAAAATTCTGACTGCGGAGGAAGTGCAAAAAATAAACCTGAAAAGTATTTTTGGCGATTGGGACCCCAAGCAACAATAGCGCTTATTTTTTAATAGAAGATTCTCTGGCTAATAGTTGTAAGGGCAATACCCTTTTTTCAAAATCACGAACAGGTCTTTTACTTTCAATTAATTGTAATAAAAGCTCAGTAGCGATCTGACCCATTTCAAAAGCTGGTTGCCTTACAACAGATAAGGAAGGAGAAAGTAGATCAGTAAGGTCAAGATTTGAAAAGCCCAACAATGCAATATCATCCGGAACTTTAATGTTCTTCGATTTAAAATATCGTAAACAGTTGGTGGTTACCTTATCGGCAGTAGCCAAGATGGCATCTGGCTTGCTGGAGAGATGCATGAATTTGTTTAAAGCATTTTCAACTTCTTCGTATTCCATTCCTCCATGCAAACAATGACTGGTTAGATCTTGATCAAATTCAACACCCCTTTCTTCAAGCGCTTTTAAATAACCGTCAAATCGTTCTTTTGTATTTGATAGAAAGGGTGAGCCTGCAAGATTTGCAATTCTTTTAAAGCCGCTATCGATCAAGTGGATGGTAGCGTCATATCCTCCTTTGAAATTATCAACAATTACTTTGTGTGTTAGAATGGTTTCAGCAACCCGATCAAAGAAAACGATCGGAAATCCACGGTCGTGAAGCGATTGAATATGAGAAAGGTCTTCTGTTTCGGCAGAGACAGAAATCAGGAGTCCATCAATTGATCTGGATGCGAGGTAATTCAGATCGATCACTTCCCGTTCATAAGACTCGTGACTCTGTGAGATGATCACATTATAGCCCTTGTCGTAAGCAATGGATTCGATACCGTTGATGATCTGAGAGAAAAAACTATTGGCGAATTCACAAACAATTACCCCAATAGATCTACTTCTTTTTTCTTTCAAACTTAGTGCGATCGGATTTGGGCGGTAATTGATCTCGGCAGCATATTCCAATACCTGCTTCTTTGTGGCTGGGCTAATTTCATAACTATCCCTCAATGCCCTGGAAACTGTGGAAGTGGATAGCCCCAGCGCTTTTGCAATATCTTTTATGGTTACTGCTTCGAATTTCATAGTTAGAAATAGGGCTTTTAAGCCTTTAATTGAGTACTAAAATACTGTATTTATGTTAGCAGCTTGTTTGAATGTTTACTTAATGGCAGATCAAATGGTTAAACGGTTGTCTGAGAAGGCTGAAAACACCGTAAAATCTACTAATTTAAGAGAACGATACCGGGAACGTTTGCGTAAAAAAATATAGTAATAATACCTAGTCTTCGTTAATATCTATGTAGCATTGTTTACTGAATTTCAGTTCTTGCTGCGGCTTCCTTTTCATTTCATAATCAGCAAGTTAAAATTGCTTAACGATTGTCATACCATGAA
>CAIYAG010000307.1 GCA_903924075.1 uncultured Bacteroidota bacterium
CCCTTTCACCTAAATTTGCACTTACATTTGTTAGTTTGAAGAAGGGACTGAAAAAAAATACATATGATTCGACAATTTTGGTGGAAAGCTTTAACAATCGTTCTCTTAGTTTATACCTGTACCTATGGTTTTTATGTAAAAATTCCAAAAATGGACGACCGGATGCAGGAGTCGGTCAGGAACTTCTTTTTTCACGTACCCATGTGGTTTGGGATGATGGTTTTGTTATTTGTTTCTGTTTATTATGCAGTTAAATATTTAAGAACGCCTAAACCCATCTATGACTTTTATTCTAACGCCTTTGCTGCAACTGGTACCATTTTTTCTTTATTAGGAATATTTACTGGTGCCATCTGGGCAAACTATCAATGGGGTAGCCCCTGGAGTGGCGATCCGAAGCAGAATGGTGCAGCGATTGCCATTTTAATTTACCTGGCTTATTTTGTATTGAGAGGTAGTATGCACGATGAAGAAAAGAAAATGCGTATCGGTGCGGTCTATAATATTTTTGCCTTTTTTATGTTGTTCCCAACGCTTTGGATCCTACCTCGTTTAACTGAGTCGTTGCACCCAGGCGGGCAGGGTAGTGAGGGCAATCCCGGAATCAATGGAAAGGATATGGATATGCATATGCGCACGGTGTTTTATCCTGCTGTAATTGGTTGGACCTTGCTCGGTGTTTGGATCTCAACCATCAGTGTACGTTATCAAATTTTAAAAGAAAAGCAATTAAACAATGAATAATTTGAAAAAAGGGTTCCTGTTTTTTGTGTTTGCTTGTATTCAAGTAATCGCAAATGCACAAACAATTGTAGCGGATCCGAATGCTAATGATCTAATGCGTAGCAACGGTAGAATATTTCTAGTGATGACCATCGTAGTTTTTATAGTGGCCGGATTGCTAGTATATGTGTATAGTTTAGATAGAAAGATCAGTAAACTAGAAAAGAAATAATTACAAGTGCTTCCTGCTCAGAAGCACTTGTTGTTTTAATAAAGGTCAAAAAAATAACGAACTAAAAAATTGCTCATGTCAAGTCAAAAACCTTACAGTTTCTTTCAAAGTGTTGAAAGAAGCTTTGATAAAGCAGCCAAGTTCACCCAATGGGAACCAGGTTTGCTTGAACAAATTAAAGCTTGTAATAGTATCTACAGTATGAAATTCCCCGTTAAAATGGACGATGGTCGTATTGAAGTAATTGAAGCTTACAGAATTCAACACTCGCAACACAAAACACCTTGTAAAGGTGGGATCCGCTTTAGTATGGCGGTGAACCAAGATGAAGTGATGGCTCTTGCATCACTCATGACTTACAAGTGTGCGATCGTGAATGTTCCATTTGGTGGAGCAAAGGGTGGTATCAAGATCAGCCCAAGAAATCACAGTGCTTATGAGTTGGAAAAGATCACTCGTCGTTATACAGCTGAGTTGGTTAAGAAAAATTTCATCGGCCCAGGTATCGATGTACCAGCACCCGACTACGGAACTGGTGAAAGAGAAATGTCTTGGATCGTTGATACTTACCAATCTTTAAAACCAGGAGATATTGATAGCGCTGGTTGTGTAACGGGTAAACCTATTACACAAGGTGGTGTACGTGGTAGAAGAGAAGCAACCGGTTTGGGTGTTTTCTTTGGTATCAGAGAGGTTTGTAATATGGAACCAGTGATGGCTAAACTTGGCTTAAAAACTGGTATTGAAGGCAAAACTGTGATTGTTCAGGGATTAGGAAATGTAGGATATTTCTGCGCTAAATTTTTCCGCGAACATGGTGCAGTGATTGTTGCAATCGCTGAATATGAAGGAGCTATTTATAAGGCAGATGGTATCAATGAAGAAGAATTAATTCAACACAGAAAAGCAACTGGTAGTATTTTAAATTTCCCTGGTGCCACCAATCTTGCGAAGAATGGTGATGCATTGGAATTAGCATGTGATATTTTAATTCCAGCTGCATTAGAAAATGTAATTGATGCTGATAATGCGCCAAATGTAAAAGCAAAAATCATTGCTGAAGCAGCGAATGGTCCGTTAACTCCTGATGCTGATGATATTTTTGCAGAAAAAGGAATCCTAGTTGTACCTGATATGTATTTAAATGCAGGTGGTGTAACCGTTTCTTATTTTGAGTGGTTAAAAAACCTAAGTCACGTACGATATGGTAGAATGGAAAAACGCTTCACTGAAAATATGAATGCACATATCCTAAATCAAATCGAAGGACTAACAGGTAAATCAGTTACCACCAAAGAAAAGGAATTCATTATGCACGGTGCAGAAGAAATTGATTTGGTGCATAGCGGATTGGAAGAAACAATGATTAATGCTACCAGAGAGATCATGGATATTATGGCAGAAAATCCTACTATCCCTGATATGAGAACTGCCGCATATGTAAGTGCGATTAATAAGGTTGCGATCAGTTATACTGAGTTGGGAATCTTCCCTTAATCAGTTTGCTATAAACAATTAAAAGCCGTCCCGAGCAATCAGGGCGGCTTTTTTATTAAAACTTCACTAAGATGCTATTGGATAAACTAAAGTAAAAATTATGGATTGGTACAACTGGAGATTCATCATACATTCCTGAATAGCTGACTGCGAAACCAACATGTTTACCGGCATTGATATTCCATTGTAAATGCGGCGCAATTCTGGGATGAAAGCTATCAGGTCTGGTTTGAACAAAAACATTCACAGCAATATCGTTATTACTATTCGGTTTCCAATCCATGCGTACATAGGAATTCAACTTGATATATTTATTAGTAATAGGTGTTTTATCAAGGATTACTTTATTGGTATCAACACCATCATAATTCCACCGCTCTACTTCATACATCAAACCCAATCCAGCATTGAATTCTAGCTTATCGCCCTTCCACATATTATAACGAATGTTTGCACCACCAAGGTAACGCATCTCTAAGCCTCGTTTATTGTCCCATTGGTATTGCAAAAATGGTTCGGGTTGAAATTTGTCTTTATAATGACTCCTATAACGCAAGTGAAAATAACCCGCATTAAGTATGTCGTCTGGCCCGTTATAAGTGAATCTATAACTAGCAGCAAACAAAAATAGGTCCTTGTTTTTTTGCAACATTGCTTCTGCAGTATTAGTGGCATCCCAAAGTGTGATCTGTTGTTTATCTACTTCTAAGCCGGTACTGAAATTGAAATTGAATTGCGTTTTCTTGACATAATCTGCAGTATCTGACTTGTCGATATTGATGATTTGCGCATTGATCGACTGGGTACAAATTATGCTTACAAAAAATAGGGCAACACAGATCTTAATTCGCATAATCAATAATTTGAGTTACTAATCAAAGTTGGGTATTTCAGAAAGCAGGATCATTTTCCCATCCTTCAATTCAAAAGCAAAAGTATCTGATCCGTTGGTGATGACTAAGTATTGCACCCTTAAAGAAATATTATAATTAAGGATCTGTTTAATAACTGCCTCATCAAGTTTTACTGTCATTTCCTTGCATTCTACAATGATCCAGGGAAGCGATGATTTATAAACAATAATATCACAACGCTTTCTGAGTTCACCCATTCTGATCTCTTTCTCTACCGCGATCAGAGAAGCTGGGATCTTTTTGATTTGTACCAGCCATTGTAAAAAATTCTGACGCACCCATTCTTCTGGACTTATTTGAATCCATCGCTTTCTAAATTCATCAAAGATCCAATCCTTGCCATTCTCGTTTTTTGTTCGAAACCTTGGCTCGGGATAATCAATTTTTATCATGGGGTTGTTTGCTGCTTTGATTTTTTGTACTTTAGCCAATTAAGTTTTTCAAAGATACTCTTTGAAGAACCACAAAAAAGTAGAATTATGAAAACGAAAGAGGAGATAGTACAGAATTGGCTTCCCAGGTATACAGGAGAAAAATTGGAAAATTTTGGCAAGTATATATTGCTTACAAATTTTGCTAATTATGTGAATATGTTTGCCGAGTGGCATCATGTACCAGTGATTGGTAAAGACAGACCAATGGAATGCGCTACAGCTAATGGAATAACCATTATTAATTTCGGAATGGGAAGTCCGGGTGCTGCAACTGTAATGGATCTTTTAACCGCCATTGAACCAGAAGCTGTTTTGTTTTTAGGAAAATGCGGCGGATTAAAAAAGAGGAATAAACTCGGTGATTTAATATTACCTATTGCGGCAATTAGGGGTGAGGGTACTTCTAATGACTATTTCCCTCCAGAAGTTCCGGCAATGCCTGCATTTGCCCTACAAAAAGCGATCTCTACTACTATTCGCGATTACCAGGTTGATTATTGGACTGGTACTGTGTATACTACCAACCGCAGGGTTTGGGAACACGATGAAATCTTTAAAGAGTATCTTACTAAAGTGCGCGCTTATGCCATTGATATGGAGACAGCTACCATTTTTACAGTTGGCTTTTATAATAAAATCCCAACAGGTGCGCTATTGTTGGTTAGTGATCAGCCCATGGTACCCGATGGTGTAAAAACAGAAGCTAGCGATAAAAAAGTTACGGAAGAGTATGTTGAGAAGCATTTGAAAATTGGGATCGACTCACTGATGCAATTGATCAATAACGGACAAACAGTTCGTCACTTACGTTTCGAAAACTAATACTTAATCTTTCCAGAGGAAGGGGAATAAGATGATGGCTAAGGCAATGACCAATACGTCGAGCCCTACCAATAAGAAAACCATTTGCATCATTCCCGCTTGTATAACTGCAGAAAAAGCTGCGGTAGATATTTTCATCAATAATAGCAACTGTGGAATTATGATGGGGAAACCCATAATGGCCATTAATGCAGATTGTTGTTGCGCTTTTGCAGCAATGGCTGCTAAGAATGTAAAAACAAGGCTGAGACTAATTCCTCCTAAGCAGGCAATTCCTAAAAATCGCAATCCATATTCAATGGGGTTGCCTAATAATAAAGTGAAAATAGCGAGACTGATACAACTCATCAAGAGCATCAGAATACTATTAAAGATGAGTTTAGATAATACGAAATCTTTGGCGCCTGCAATGGAATAGAAGTAGAGCATTCGTCCCCTGCTTTCGGCCAAAAAGCTTTTTGCAACTGCATTTACACAAACAAATAATTGAATCACCCAGAAAAGGCCATTCCATACTTTGTCTTCTGGTTGCCCCATCGACAAGTAAACCACAAAAATGGTAGAAGCCACGTATAGGAAAATTCCATACAAGGTATACTGCTGACGGGTTTCGAGCAGTAATTCTTTTTTTACCAGCGCTACAATGGGGTTATGGTTTTTCATGCACACATTTTCTGCAACGGGGTTCATAAACATCTTTTTCTCCTAATAGTACTTGAGGCCCCACAGCCGATTTACGATGTGAGATGCTGGCAATATTGCCACATTGTACACAGATCGCGTGCAGTTTGGTGATATAGTCTGCAATAGCTAAAAGATTGGGCATTTGGCCAAAGGGTCGGCCTTTATAGTCCATATCTAATCCCGCAACAATTACCCGAGTTCCTCTGGCAGCTAATTGTTCGCAGACATAAATGATCTGGTCATCAAAAAATTGGGCTTCGTCAATTCCAACCACATCAACACCTTCCGAAAGAAGCAGAATGGTTTGAGAGTTTTCAATAGGTGTTGATTGGATAGCATTAGCATCATGACTCACTACCTGTGTTTCATCGTAGCGGGTATCGATCGCTGGTTTGAAGATCTCAACTTTTAAATTGGCGATCTTAGCTCGTTTAAGACGGCGAATTAATTCTTCGGTCTTCCCACTAAACATACTACCACAAATTACTTCTACCCAACCCCTACGTTCGCCTGATATATTTGGTTCTATAAACATCTACAAAATAAATTATAAAAAAAATCGTTTCAGAAATGACTCGCTGACATTTTAACACCTCAAATGTATTACATCCAATGGAAAGAGTGGGTATACTGATCAATAAACTGCAGGAACAATTTGCACAGCAGGTTGAATCTGATCAATTATTGGTTACAGCTCAGATGCTTTTGGCCGAATTGCAACAATACAAAAAATCAATTTCCATGACCGATTCTCCAGTTGCCAAATCTGGAACAAAGAAAAAAGAGGAGTTGAGTGGCTGGCTTTTTGATATGCAAACAGAATTGCCCATCGTAGAATCGATTGTTGAACAGGAAGTGCCTCAAGAAGAAGTACAAATGATGGCACCAATGGTTTTAGAAACAGTGGAGGCAGCAACTCCAGTTGTCAATGCCATTCCCGTCAAAGAAATATTGGAATTAAACGATATCATCCTGGATGATGCGCCGATAATCCATGATCAATTGAAACAAGAGTCAAATGATATCTCTACTGGATTTCAAGAAACGCCTATTAGAGATTTGAAAAAAGCAATTGGCATTAATGATCGCTATCTTTTTATCAATGAGTTATTCAGAGGCGATGAAACTATGTACGAGCGTAGTTTGAAAACGATCAATGGATTTGCCATCTTCCCAGAAGCGCAATATTGGATCCAAAGAGAATTGAAAGTAAAGTTGGGATGGAATGATCGTTCAGAAACGGTAGATCACTTTCATCAATTGGTTAAAAGAAGGTTTGCTTGAATTTGATCTAAGATTTTTTTAGTTGCTCCTGCTTTCGAATACACATATTCTTTAGCCGCTATTGCAGACTCTTGGTACAAAGGATTGTTCGGATCCAGTAACTCGTTCAAAGTCTCTTCCAATTCTAGCGCGTTCTCCACTTCTAAACATCCGCCATTTTCTATCAAGTCAACCGCTTCTATGAATTTATCATACACAGGCCCGATAATAACCGGCTTACCATATACTGCAGCTTCTAATACATTGTGAACCCCATCGCCCCCAAATCCGCCGCCCACAAGGCATACAGTGGCATAATA
>CAIYAG010000308.1 GCA_903924075.1 uncultured Bacteroidota bacterium
ACGCCCTGTGCATTTGCTTTTAAAGATGCCTCCTTCATGCTTTTCCAATTATCAGGGAATTCTGTTTTATTCAAATTGAAATGACCCCATGATGCAAATGGATCTTCGTGATATAGATACCTTAACCCTGCAGCTTTAGTGGCATTGATCGCCTCTTGTAAATTGTTAGTGCCAAAACGCATGATGATGTACGACTCTGATGCGTTAGTAGCTGTTTTACCCCAAACACCATCTAGCATAGGATGTGGTAATCCTTCTTTGATCTCAATTTCTCCAAGTGTTGCTAAAGCTTCTTTTACAGGCACCCCAAACAAAGCGATCTTAGATCCAATGATCCCACCATCCTCAAAGGCAGGTGCTTGATAAAATTTGTGCGACCAGTTTTCAATGACTCGGTCCTTATTTCTATTTCTACAATAAGCCTGCAATACTGAGCCATAACTAGTAGGCCTTGCCACATCTCCTCTGAATAAAAGTTTAGTTCGGTCTTCTGGTTTTATATCGACGGTACTACCTGTCTCAAAAATGTCATAGGAAGGTTCAATATCGCTTTCTGCATTAGGATAACCACCTAAGGTTTTTACATTTAATGCTTGAATCCCAATTGCAAAATCTTTATCTCTTACTACCCCAACAACTTCTCCGATCGTATCTGAAATGGTTGTGGGGAATGGCCCCCAAAGTACAAGATCCAGTTTTTCGAACCCCTTCATCCTAACTAGCTCAAAACTCAAATAGTGATCATAAGATTTTGCTTTTACCACTGCATAAATACCAACTGAGGGGAAATTAAAACTCAGTTCTTTTAATTTACTATTCCATTCGCAGGTTGTTGGTGCGATGATTTTGCCTGCATATTTGATGCTTAATAAGGGATTTGCAGAATCGGCCACCAAGTATTCTTTGTTCAAAGCAAGGTTTTTCATACTTGAAACCACCCCTGCTTTATTTAATGAAAAAAGCCATTCATTGGTTTTAAAAACAACCTGCCCATTTGCAAAATGGAAAATCCCTAGTAGGCTGACAAAAAAAACAAGGATCCTTTTTCTCATGTTTAAAATGCTATTAATTATTCCACAATAATTTCATCTGCAAAGATCCATGCTGGCTTTCCTTCACCCGGATGCCCCTTTGGACAACCATCAATTTTTTGGGCTGAAACCCTTACATAACGTGCTTTTAGCTTATTCAAGGATGCTTTAAAATTTTTAATGGTTGCAGCTTTCAGATCAAGCGAAATATCGTTTTCCATTTTAGAAACCACTGTAAAGTTTTGTCCGTCTTCAGAAACCTCAAATTGTACAGATGCTGGCATGAAGATCCATGAATTATAATTCTGCAAGCAACCAAGCGTGATAGAACTTATTTCTGTTTGTTTTCCCAAGTCAACCGTTGCAACTAAATCTGTATTATCAATGCCATGCCATGACTGACCATGATTCAACTTCCCACGAATCCCATCTGTTAGTGTATTAGGGCCATTGGCAGGATAATATTTTGAGTATGGGGTTTTATATTTTACTTCTGCACCCAATGCCAAGTGCGTTACAAAAGATTGTTCTGCTGGTTTTTGGTTCATGATTTTTCCATTCAAAACAGTAATTGCTTTGATGGTTAAAGAACTTGTAACAGGAAAGGATTGCTGATATAAGTGTGAACTAATATTTGGAACGGAGCCCTCAGTGGTATAATAAATTTTCGCCTCGGGAGAT
>CAIYAG010000309.1 GCA_903924075.1 uncultured Bacteroidota bacterium
GTGGAAGAAAAAGTGGAGATCGCTAAGCGACACTTGATCCCCAAACAAAAAGAAGCACATGGTTTGAATAAGATCAATTTTAAACTAAATGATAAGTTGATCGAAAAGATCATTGAAAGTTATACCAGAGAGAGTGGTGTGCGAGAACTTGACCGTCAACTTGCTTCTATTATGCGCTATCAGGCAAAAGAATTCGCTATTAAAAATAAAGTGAAGTCGATCTTAGCACTCTCTGATATCGAAAAAATTCTAGGCCCATCAAGATATAGCAATGAGATCTATAAAACAGCAAATATGGCTGGAGTTGCTGTTGGTTTAGCATGGACCTATGTAGGTGGCGACATCCTTTTCATTGAAGCCATTCTTGGTGATGGTAAGACAGAAATGAAGCTGACCGGAAACCTCGGAAATGTGATGAAAGAAAGTGCCAGCACTGCATTGAGTTATCTGCAAGCCAACGCTAGAAAATTTGGGATCGATCCTGAACAGTTTGCTAAAAAAACGATCCATATTCATGTTCCAGAGGGGGCAACGCCTAAAGATGGACCAAGTGCAGGTGTTACCATGTTAACAGCATTGGCTTCAGCTTTTACGGGCAGAAAAGTAAAACCATATCTAGCAATGACAGGTGAGATCACCTTGAGGGGACAGGTTTTGCCCGTTGGCGGAATTAAAGAAAAAGTCTTGGCTGCGAAAAGAGCTGGTTTAAAAGAGATCATCATGTGTGCAATGAATGAAAAAGATGTGTTAGAGATAGATAGTAGTTTTATTAAAGGCGTTCAATTCCATTTTGTAAAAACCATGCAGCAGGTTTTAGAACTTGCATTGGTTTAATAAAGTGATTGATTTCATTATAAAGAATCCTCCTTAGTTGGAGGATTTCTTTTTTGAAAGCTAGCAGAGGTTTCTTCTTAGATTTGAATTAGAAAAGAACACATGAATCGCATTTTATTTTTGCTACTGTTTGTTATAACAAACTCTGTCAATGCACAAACGCTGGGTGGCAATGCTGTGTTCAATTTTCTAAATCAACCCAATTGTGCACAGCTAGCTGCAGCAGGGTCTGTGAATATTAGTACCATTAGTAATGATTTGGGTATGGCGTTCAATAATCCAGCATTGCTGCGTGATTCTATGCATCAGCAAATGAACACCTCATTTTATACATATGCAGATGGCATCAAACAATATGGTATGCAAGCAGCTTTTCATATTCCTTCAATTGAATCAAATATGGGAGTTGGTGTTCAATACCTCAATTATGGATCTCTTACACAAACAGATGCTTCAGGAAATGTATTGGGCTATTTCAAGCCAGCAGATTATGTGGTACAACTGATGTTATCAAAAGCTTACAAGGAGAAATGGTGGGTTGGATTAACTACTAAATTCATTAATTCTAATTACGGTGCTTATCAATCTTCGGGGATTGCATTTGATGCAGGTGTTGCGTATTACGACCCAGAAAATCAGTTGCAATTTTCTGTACTTGCTAAAAATATGGGCACACAACTAAAATCGTATGATGGGGCCAGTAAAGAAGAAATGCCCTTTGATCTACAAGCTGGAATCACTAAGCGCTTGATGAATGCGCCTTTACAATTTTCTGTTACTGCTCATCATTTGCATCGATTCGATGTATTTTATAACGACACATTATTTAATGCACAGGAAGGTGATGCAAGATTTAATTCGAATAATTTTTTTCAAAAATTAATGGGTCATTTTGTTTTTTCGACAGACATTTTCTTGAGTAGCCAATTTCAGATCACAGCAGCTTTGAATTTAATGCGCCGCCAAAGTTTGAATGCTTACAATATCACTAATGGGTTAAATGGGTTTAGCCTAGGCTTTGGCGTAATGCTCAACAAATTACATATCAGGTATGCAACAGGGTTCTATCAACAGAATCTATTTCATCAGTTCTCTCTGAACTTTAATTTAAAAGGAGATCCGCTTTAATTGGAATGCAAATTTTCTTCCAATGCTTTATCAATAATATAATGGTGATGATCTACATGGTAAATCGTAAAGTAGATCATTTCTCGAAAAGTGATTTTACCTAAAAGCGGATGAGGAAGGATACATTCATCAAGTTCCGATTCAGAAAAATTATTGAGCCCCTTATTGATTTTTGCAACAATTGAGTTGAGCTCTTTAATTAAATTTTCTTTTTTGTCAAAACTTACCAGAGGGGGTATAAAATTTCCAGTTGCTTTTGCTCCTTCCTGAATTTTTTGTAGATATTTCTCCACTAATTCCTCATAAGATCTGGAGGGTCTATTGGCCTTCCCAAAAATTAAGGGTAAGATAAAACGGGGTAATCGAACTGCTAAGATCAATGGTTTGGTTGATCGAACAAGGTGGTCTAGTTGCTGCCCTGCACTCCATTTTTCTGGCATCGCAAAAAGGAATTCTTCCGATGATAGAATATTCATATAGTTTGTAAATCGTTGATGATTCTCTGTCATTGATTCTATCAATGCAAACTTATTCATGGCGGGTATTTAAAAAGTAAGTTATGAATTCTCAGGAGTAATGTCAATAGGTGTTGCCAAGAAGAAATATTCAGTTCCTTTATTGTAATAACTGGCAAAATCGGGATAAGTGAGTGGGGATGAGGCTTTTAGCCAGCCTTTTAGGGTATAAAGATGGTACTTTAGAGTATCATTAAATAATTGATATATTTTAGTATCGTTAAAGCCATAGAGGTCACCACCTATTTTGCCACATTCGAAAAGGATCATCGGTTTATTCTTTTCGATCGTTTTGATAGCCCCCTGAAGAACATTCCATTCTCCTCCCTCTACATCCATTTTGATCAAACTGATCTTTTGATTCACTTCAGTGATATTGTCGAGTAGATCTGTTGTTACTTCAATTTGCTTTTCTTGATGATAGCTAGGGTAAGGTCTTTTTAGTAGGCCACTGAGTGCAGCATTACTTGTAACATAATTGAAGGGAGTTACTGATTGCTGATTACTTAAAGCAAATGGCAAGATCAATGCCATGTTTCCAAATTGAACTTTCAATTGATGATGCAACTCTGGTATTGGTTCAAATGCAATATGCTTTCCATTGGGAGAGGCTTCGATCATCCATTGCAATATTTTTCCTTCGTTTGCACCAATATCAATACAATTGGAATCAGGTTTGCAATATTTGAAAATGA
>CAIYAG010000310.1 GCA_903924075.1 uncultured Bacteroidota bacterium
AGGATATATACCATAAAACTGTTCTCGAGATTGACTATATAAAGCATTATAACCTGCAATATAAATCGGTGAATCAGTTGTAATATATTTATTACTAAAATTATATAAAGGACTTGCAGTATTAGTCGTTGTTGAATAGGTATCAATAAACGGTAATGTATAAAAATTAAAGGTTGTTTTCAGGTTGAAAAGTCTTAATGTTTCTGGAAAGTCATATAATACATAGGTATTAATATATTGATTCAGTTGTGCGTCAGTTAATTGAGCAGTCGATAAACTACGCGTGATCAACCGAACCTTTTGTTGGATTGCAATTAAACTTGATACTGCCATTATACTGCTCCATAGGGTAATACGTTTTTATAGGCTAGATAAACGGTTGAATTAACTTCTCCGGTTGGAATTGCCTGAGGGAACTGAGTTTGAGTTGCCGGAGTCACAAAGGGTTGATATAAACGAGTATCAAGATTAATAGTAAAGTTCGTAGCATCAACAACAGTTATATCGCTCGATTGTTGATTAGCTTGAGACATACCATATCCAGGCGGCAATATGAGTCTTATTATGAGACCTGTCGTATATTGATGCGCAAATGATGTAGTTACCGTAGCTGGAAATCCATTGGTGATATTAGTTATGATTCGCATAGCCGGCTGAAATACAGGATATGTTTGCGCCTGGATTGACATGAGATACTCCGTTATTTTGTGATTACATGTTCAACAGATATTATCCTATTAATATTGTCGCCCATACCTTCCATATCCATAAACTCTAAAGATTGGAAAGCCATACGACGAATCTTTTGACCGATACGTTGTAATGGTGAACCATCTTCTTTACGTCCATATTCATGAATTGGATACCATGTATCATTATTCAAATGTTTCGCAACACCTAATGGTATGGTATATACTTGGCCATCATAAAAGGTAAACTTCTCTAATGGATCTTCTGCATATTTCTTAAAGCAGAACTCAACTACTCCACCAGGAACTTCATAATATTTGAAGACACCCTTTACCATTTCTCTATCTTTATCGCGTAAAACCTTCAGTTTTTTTGCAATTTCATCGCGAGTTTCTTTTGATATTTTACTTCTTTTTCCAGTTACGTTCTTTGCTTCCATAAGATTTCCTTTAATTAAAAAGGGCCTAGAGCGCCCTAGGCCCACTGAGTTTACATACCGTTATTGCTGAAAGATTTACCAGCAACCCAATACATTACGTTATTATTTGCTCCACCAGGACCAGTAGCACCACCAGCAAGATTCATACCAATGAATCCAGTGTTGATTGTAGCGTCTGATAGAATATTAACGTTTTGTGCAAGAGCATCAGCTGTATCTTCACCAAATGGAATCACTTGAGCTGGTGTAAATGGAACTGCGCCAGCTAATGGGAATACAAATGCATTAAATGCAGATGAATTAATATTAACTGTGATTGTATTGCCGCTTGATACATTTGTATTAATAGCAACAATTGTTCCTTGAAGACCATTCATTTGAACCATTCCAGCAGAAGCAGGAACGTTGAAACGAACTAATTGACCAACTTGATAACCATGAGTCACAGAAAGAGTAACCACAGCTTGTGCAGCTTGTGATATAGCAGTGATGTAACGACGTCGTGGGTAATAAAGAGGATCAAAATTAATAGGCATAAACGAACCAGTTGTACCAGCAACAGATAATTGTGCTGCATAGTCTAAACTGAACGTGGTTGAACTTAATGTGTTGTTACCAACAGTAAAGTCGATACCACCTAATTGAGGAGATCCTGCAACGTTCAATAAACGAACAATATTTCCTGCAACTAAACCATTTGTACCTGAGTTGGTAACAACTGGAATTGTAGCTGTAGATATTGCTGTAATTGTAGATTGCAATACACCATAGTAATTCACAGAAGTATCAATGAATGTAAAACCACCTGATGTTAGATACTGGCTAAGATTAGCAGCAGCCGCAGCATTAGATTTTAGATATTGCCATTGAGCACCTGCTGGAAAACCATTTTGCCAGTAGAACTCTACACCAATTGCTGTGGTCTGATTTGCAGCAGCGATTGTTGTATTATAAACTCGCATCCAGTCAACACCAGAACGCAATGGAATATTGATTGAAGAACCGTTAGATGTAAAAAAACCTTGTTGAATAATTGTATTATCTG
>CAIYAG010000311.1 GCA_903924075.1 uncultured Bacteroidota bacterium
AACCCATTTATTGTATCTTTTATCTACTCTTTTTATTCACCCAATTTGTGTATAAAACTCCCCTAAAAACTATTTTCAAAAAAATTAGAGGCTGCCCCTTTTGAGACAGCCTCTAATGTTTTAGACAATCTCCGTCCATTCTTCACTCTTCACTCTTCGTTCTTCACTTTCTTAGCTTCCTCTAGACCCGCCTGTCTTAATTGGTTTTTTCGTTGTGCCTACTGCTTTAGCTCCTGGCTTGGCAATAAACTTAGATCCCTGGGCTGAACCTTTTGGTCCTTTGCTGCCGGGTTTTCCGCTGTTTTTATTGTTTACTGGTAATGACATATATGCTTGATTTATGGGATAAATATAATCTCTTTTAACGAATGACGTATTAATCGAGCCTTTTCATGAGCTCGTCATCAATTTTTTTAAATAAATGATAGGGCTTATAAACCCGCCAATCTATGAGTTCCATTAGCTCGATATAATAGTTGAGTTTCTTCTTTTTGAAATCCTGTTGAGTAGCTTCTGGCATATTCAACGCAACTGCCCATCCATTTACTTCACTGAGTTCTTCATACCATTCCTGATAATATTCCTTGTCACTGCTATGAAAATTCAAAACATTTTCTGCAATGAGGATATACTTATAAATTTTGGAATGATACATCAAATCAAAAACTTCGCGTTTTAATTCCATGATATCATTCTCAATGGCATCATTCCATTCGCCCAATAATTCGATGATGGCGAAGTTTAATTCATAATCTACATAAATGACTTTTAGGTACAGCGTTCTGCTACCAAAATCATCCCATTGTGGATGGATATAATAATTATAAACAGTTTGAGAATATTCAAATTCGCTATAAGTTCTGCCAAAGAAAGGAGACTTAGGATCTTCTTCAGCTACATACATATGTCTCCAATTAAAGAAGGGTTCTATATCGTGCATCGCGCTTAAGAGGTAACAGATTCAACAGCTTTCTTTACGCTGCCGTGTTTTAATAAAAGGTCTTTAGCCGTTTCATAGTCGGTAAGCTTTAATGATTCCATCAGCATTTTTACACCACGATCAACCAACTTCACATTACTCAATTGCATGTTCACCATTTTGTTGTCTTCAACACGACCTAATTGGATCATGATCGAGGTTGAGATCATATTCAATACCAGCTTTTGCGCTGTACCACTTTTCATTCTGGTACTTCCTGTTACAAATTCTGGTCCAACTACTACTTCTACCGGAAAGTCTGCAGCTTCAGAAACAGGTGAGTTTGGATTGCATGAGATACTTCCTGTAATGATGCCGCGTTTTCTACATTCTTTTAATGCCCCAATCACATAAGGAGTAGTACCACTTGCTGCCAAGCCAACTACCACATCTTTATCACTGATGAAATGTTTTACAAGATCAGACCATCCACCTTCTGCGCTATCTTCTGCAAATTCAACTGCCTGAGTAATTGCTTTTTCGCCTCCGGCAATTAATCCAATTACTAAACCATAAGGCACCCCAAATGTAGGAGGGCATTCACTTGCATCAACAATACCTAGTCTGCCGCTGGTACCAGCGCCGATATAAAAAAGGCGACCACCTGCCAACATTTTATCACTGATAGCTGAGCTCAATTTTTCAATTTGAGGAATTGCTTTCTCAACTGCATCAGGTACTGTTTTGTCTTCTTTATTAATATTAACTAGCAACTCATGGATCGACATTTTTTCAAGGTCGTTATAAGTGGAAGTTTGTTCAGTTACTTTTATAAACTCTGCCATAGCAAGCTTTTAGCTGTGATAATCAATTAAACCTTTCATGGGTGCTTTTTGAACTTTGCCCAATTCTAATTCATACGAGTTGCAAAGTTCCTGTAAAACGTCTTTGAAACCAAATGCGATACTGCCGATGAAATTAATAGGATGGGTCCAGCTTTCCTTGTACTTATAGATATGTGTGAAGAAGAAATCGTTTAATCCATCTTCAATTATATTTTCAATCATATAATGCCCCCGGTTCTCTGCAAGGAAAATCGCAAAGGAAGCAAGGTATCGATTAGCTAATGGCTTTTTATAAACGTTCTCTAGAATATCAATAGGATCTACTAGAAATCGCTTTTGAAAACTTGTCATTAGCTCTTCGTCAAAGGTTTGATACAAGTAATATTGAATTACTTTTTTACCCAGATAAGCGCCACTTCCCTCATCCCCTAATATATAGCCGATACCCGGACTATTTTTTGTGATCTTCTTCCCATCATAAAAGCAGGAATTAGATCCTGTTCCCAAAATGCAAGCAATACCTTTTTTTGTACCACAAAGTGCTCTTGCAGCAGCGGTCAAATCTGTTTCAACAGCAATTTTTGCTTTTTTGAAAACCTTTTTGAGAACCGTTTTAAGGATAAGCGCATTGTTTTTATTGCTTAGTCCGGTGCCGTAAAAATGTACTTCTGTAACAACGGCATCTTTTAATTTTGGGACTAAACTTTTAAGGAGTAATTGTTCTATTTGTTCGGCGTTAAGAAAATAGGGACTAATCCCGGTAGTCATGATCTTCTTTTTATTGCCCCCATCTATTAAGCACCATTCGCATTTGGTGGCACCGCTATCGGCAATCAATTTAACTGACATAGTGAAATTTTATCTATTCTAAAAATCGTACATTAATCTATCTAACAAAACTAAGCGCAACTTATACCATTCATCCGAAACAACAAACCTTTATCTCAGATTCCATCATTAATACAGATATTCGCATTCAATTTCAAGATACAAAGAAGTATAGTTTATGGGAAGTAAAAAATTGCAGGTCTGGCTACCTATTTTGTTCGCACTTACAATGGTGTTGGGGATGTTAATAGGGTACCAGTTGAGAGAAGAAACCGGTGGTGGTAGGTTTTTAGGATTTTCAAAACGGACTTCCCTTCAAGAAGTAGTGGATTTGGTAAAGGGCAGATATGTCGACAAATTTGCTTCAGATAGCATTAATCAACTAGCTGTTAATCAATTGCTTTCACATCTTGATCCCCATTCTGTTTTAATCCCATCTTCACAATTAGATGCTGCCGATGAACATTTACAGGATAATATCAAAGGCATTGGGATTGAATTTCAGGTTTTTGATGATACGGTGAATGTGATGGCCGTGGTTAAAACTGGCCCATCAGAAAAAGCAGGTCTTGAAGTGGGCGATAAGTTGATCGCCATCAACGATACAGTATTGATCACTGGTAAATTTTTGAAAATTGACAAGGTAAGATCTCTCTTGAAAGGTGCCGCAGGTACCAAGGTTAAAATAAAAATATTTCGTTCAGGCAAAATGATTGATAAGATCATTGAAAGGGCTTCCTTTCCAGTCCCGATCATTGATGTGTCCTATATGTTAGACAGTGAAACTGGTTTTCTACGAATTGATCGTTTCGCAGATAGGTCATACGAAGCATTCATGGAACATATGGGCGATTTGAAGAAAAAAGGTATGAAGCAATTGATACTTGATTTACGAGGAAATGGAGGGGGATTATTAAAAGAAGCGATTGCTATTGCAGATGAATTTTTGGATGGTGATAAATTGATCGTTTATACAGAAGGCGATCATCAACCTAGAATTGAGAATCGAAGTAGGCGTGATGGCATTTTTGAAACAGGGAAACTAATCGTATTAGTGGATGAAAGTTCTGCTTCTGCGAGTGAGGTATTAGCTGGTGCTTTGCAAGATTGGGATCGAGCCACTATTATTGGAAGAAGAACATTTGGAAAAGGATTGGTGCAACAACAGTTTCAGTTAAGTGATGGAAGTGCTGTAAGGCTTACCATTGCTAGATATTATACACCTTTAGGCAGAAATATTCAAAAGCCTTATGGTAAGGATCGTCAAGAATATAATGAAGAATTATTGAATAGATTTCATGACGGATCAATGTTGAAAGCAGATACTGCCAAACCCAAAGGGAAAGCATTTAAAACACCGGGTGGGAAAATAGTGTACGATGGGGGAGGGATAAGTCCGGATATTTTTATACCACTGGACACATCCAATATCAGCGAAAATGTGTTGCGTTTATATTATAGAAATTCGCTCAGTGGTTTTGTGTATCAGTACTATTTACAGAATCGTACAAAATTTGACAAAATAGCAAAACCAGAAAATATTCTTACTGAATTTATCCCAGGAGAAAAGGAATTTGCAGATCTAAGAAGATATGCCCTTTCTCATGATGCTGTTACCGTTAATTTATTTACGGATAAGGAAAAAGTTCAAATAAGTCAACGGCTTCAGACTTTAATGGCAAGGCAGATCTGGCGTAATGAAGGTTATTTTGAAATAGCCAATAAGTACGATTTGGCGGTTCAAAAGGGATTAATGAGCTTAAAATAGATAGATCTACGCATTTTCTATAAAAAAACAGGGTTTAATCCATTGTTGTTATTCATTAATTTGTTTAACTTGTTAAACCATTATTTTTTAATGGCCCCTAAATAATCCGTATGAGTCAGAAACTGATAACAGTGATGTTATTGCTATTTGCCGCAATAAGTCTTATTTATATCAATTTTAGCAACGATTGGATCTTAATAGTAATAGCACTTATATTTTCTGTTATTACATTATTATCTGCAAGCTTTTTATTGTTCAGACGCTACAAAAGGGAGTTCCAGATCAAGTACGAAAATTTCTAAAGATTCATATTTAGTTAAAAAACAAAGGCCGATTTTTTCGGCCTTTGTTTTTTTTTGCCTGATATTTATGTTTTAATCTAAATCTATCAATAGCATCATTATTTCAACGATTTAAAAATTTGGAAATGCATAGAAAAGAATTTCTTCGTAATACAGGATTAGCAGCTGCATCATTAGCAATTGCAGCTACCAATAAATCTTTTGCAGCAACTGTTGATACAAAAGTGAAAATGGGACTTATTGGTGTTGGCCAGCGTGGGCTTGGACATTTAGATCTATTAATGCGGAGAGATGATGTTGAATTAGTAGCCATTTGCGATACGGATCCAAGAACACTCAATGAAGCAAAAGGATATATAGCAGAGAGCAAGAAAAAGTCGCCAGAAATTTTTACTGGTGATACCTATGCATGGAAGCGGATGTTGGATAAATATAAATTAGATGGTATTGTTATTGCTACTCCTTGGGAATGGCATAAAGAAATGATCATAGGAAGCCTGGAATCAGGTATTAAATATGTTGGATCTGAAGTGATCATTGGCATTAGTCTGGAAGATCATTGGGAGGTTGTTAGAGCTGCAGAAAAATACAAAGCCCATGTAATGATGCTGGAAAATGTATGCTATCGCAGAGATGTAATGGCAGTACTTAATATGGTTCGTCAGGGATTATTTGGAGAGCTGATTCATTTACAAGGAGGCTATCAACATGATCTACGTGAAGTGAAATTTAATAATGGTACTGATGTATATGGCCATGGGGTTGAGTTTGGCGAGAAAGGCTATTCAGAAGCGCATTGGAGAACAGAACACTCTGTTCATCGCAATGGAGATTTATATCCTACGCATGGAGTTGGACCAATTGCAAATTACATCAATATTAATCGAGGTAATCGTTTCACATCACTCTGTTCTTTTTCTTCAAAATCCAGAGGATTGCATAATCACATTATAAAACAGGGAGGAGAAAATCATCCCAATGCGAAAGTGAATTTTAAATTAGGAGATGTAGTTACTACTTCCATTAATTGTGTGAATGGAGAAACGATTTTATTACAACACGATACGGATCTTCCAAGACCATATTCTTTAGGGTTTAGAGTGCAAGGAACAGAGGGACTTTGGATGGATGTGAATAAGAGCATTTACATTCAAGAAAAATCTGCTAAAGCACACCAGTGGGATGAAGCCAAACAGTGGCTTGATAAATATGATCATCCATTGTGGCAAAGATGGAGCAAAGAAACTGCAGGTGCTGGTCATGGTGGTATGGATTTCTTTGTAATCCATGCGTTGGTAGAAAGTATCAAAAACAAAACCGCAACACCATTAGATGTATATGATGCAGCAACCTGGAGTGCCATTTCACCGTTGAGTGAGCAATCGATCGGGTTGGGTTCTCAAACAGTTGAATTCCCAGATTTTACTGGCGGTCAGTGGATGTATCGTAAACCAGTCTTTGCATTAACTGATTCTTATTAATAGTTGCTAGAATGGCATCAATTCCATCGGAAGTATTATTGGCATATGGATTTAAACCTGAAAGGGTAGTAGCTCAAAGTTTTGGGACCGGATTGATCAATCATACCTGGAAGTTAGAAACTGCTGATGCTGCTTTTATTTTGCAGACGATCAATCAGCATGTGTTTCCGAATCCGCCAGATATTGCCAGTAATATTGATGCTGTTGGGGATTATTTAAAACAACATGCTTCTGACTATTATTTTGTGAGACCATTGAAAACCTTGGAAGGGAATTCGATGGTATTTTCAGAGCGTCAATATTTTCGGTTGTTCCCATTTGTAAATGGATCGCATGCTAAGACTGTTGTGGGTAATGCATCTGAAGCATTTGAAGCAGCAAAGCAATTTGGGAGATTTACCAGACTACTCAGTGGTTTTGATACAAAGTTCTTGCGTGTAACCTTACCAGATTTCCATAATCTTACACTCCGTTACAAGCAGTTTGAGGAGTCATTAATAAATGGTAATCAAGATAGAATCAATGCATCTAAAAAAATAATAGAGGAACTGCAACAACAAAGTGATATTGTAAGCAAGTATCAGTCAATTTTATTAAATCCAGATTTTAAACAAAGGAGTACGCACCACGATACAAAAATCAGCAATGTGCTTTTTAATGATGCGAATAAAGGAATCTGTGTCATTGATCTGGATACTTTGATGCCTGGATATTTCATTAGCGATGTGGGAGATATGATGCGTACCTATTTGTGCCCAGTGAGTGAAGAAGAAAAGGACTTTAGTAAAATTGAGATCCGTGAAGACTTCTATAATGCCATAGTCAAAGGTTATTCTGAAGCGATGGCAGATGAATTAACTGCAACTGAAAAGCAATATTTTTTCTATGCTGGAAAGTTTATGATTTACATGCAGGCATTGCGTTTCCTGACAGATCACTTAAATAACGATCGGTATTATGGGGCTCGATATGAGGGGCAGAATTATATCAGGGCAGGGAATCAAATGAAGTTGCTTGAAAGGCTAATAGCAAAAGAATCAATCTTACAATAAATAATGCCACCCAATCTCTTGGGTGGCATCTTTCATAAAAGTGCAATCGAATAGGCTATTATCCTAATGGTACAAAGTCACTTGCTTTTTTAGTAGCTAATTCTTCGTAGTTTTTCCATTTTAAGTTGACAAGATTTTGGGCATGTACCATCAATCTTTCAGCTTCTTCAGGATTTGTTTGAGTAAGTACTTTATATCGTAACTCATTATAAGCATACTCTCTTAACTTGATAGTTGGTCTTGGAGAATCTAATACAAATGGGTTCTGATTTTTTTGTCTTAAAATAGGATTGTATCTTAATAAAGGCCAGTGTCCACTTGCTACCGCCATATTCTGCTGAGTCAAACCATTTTTAAGATCATATCCGTGTGCGATACAATGGCTATAAGCAAGGATCAATGCTGGTCCATCATAAGCTTCTGCTTCACGCAAAGCCAATAATGTTTGTTGTGGGTTTGCACCAAATGCAATTCTTGCCACATACACATTACCATAAGAAATGGCTTGCATAGCTAAATCTTTCTTTCCACCTGTTTTACCAGCAGCGGCAAATTTTGCTGTTGCTGCAGTTGGAGTAGATTTAGAAGACTGTCCACCAGTATTAGAATAAACCTCTGTATCCATCACCAAG
>CAIYAG010000312.1 GCA_903924075.1 uncultured Bacteroidota bacterium
AAAAACAAATGATCCAAACCAACACCAGAATAACTAGCTGACTTAGATTATTTAAACAGTAAATAACTATTTAGGAACAGTTATTTTAATCAAGTTTGAGTACTGCAAGGAAGGCTTCCTGTGGAACTTCCACATTACCCACCTGACGCATACGCTTCTTACCTTCTTTTTGTTTTTCTAATAATTTACGCTTTCTACTTACGTCACCTCCATAACATTTTGCTGTTACATCTTTGCGTAAAGCACTGATATTTTCGCGGGCAATTACTTTTGCTCCTATCGCTGCTTGTATCGCAATTTGGAATTGTTGTTTGGTGATCAGCTCTTTTAATTTCTCACAAAGCTTACGGCCAAAATCTGTAGCCCTACCTCTATGAATTAATGAACTCAATGCATCCACTTTCTCATTATTCAACAATATTTCCATTTTAACGATGTCTGCTTCTCGGTAGCCAATGGGTGAATAATCGAATGAAGCATATCCCCTGGTCTGACTTTTCAATTTATCATAGAAGTCAAATACGATCTCTGTTAACGGCATTTCAAAAGTTAATTCAACCCTTGATGGAGTTAAATAACTTTGATTGAGCAGAATTCCTCTTTTGCCCAAACAAAGCGTCATAATATTTCCAATATAGTCAGGCATAGTAATGATCTGAGCTCTAATAAACGGCTCTTCAATGCGATCAAGCTTTGTTGGATCAGGCATCTCAGAAGGATTGTTTACTGTTAACTTTTCTCCTTTTGAAGTATAGGCCAAGAAACTTACGTTGGGAACGGTTGTAATGACAGTCTGATTGAACTCTCGTTCTAACCTTTCCTGAATGATCTCCATATGCAATAACCCAAGGAAACCACAACGGAATCCAAAACCTAATGCTTGAGAAGTTTCTAGTTCAAAAGTGAGTGAAGCATCGTTCAATTGCAGCTTGTCCATACAATCGCGCAATTCTTCAAACTCATCGGTATTTACCGGATAGATCCCAGCAAATACCATCGGTTTTACTTCTTCAAATCCGTGAACCATTTCACCAGGATTGTTTGCTAAAGTAATCGTATCCCCTACTTTAACCTCCTTGGCAACTTTAATACCAGTTATAATATAACCTACATCACCCGCACATACTTCGTTTTTAGGGGTCATGGTAAATTTCAACACACCCACTTCATCGGCAATATAATCCATCCCCGATGCCACCATCCGGATCTTATCCCCTTTTTTCAATACCCCATTTAGGATCCGATAATAAACGATGATCCCTCTAAAACTATTGAATACGCTATCAAAAATTAAAGCTTGTAAAGGCGCATCAAGGTCACCTTTTGGTGCGGGAATCCTTTCCACAATGGCTGCTAATATTTCATCAATACCAATCCCACTTTTGCCACTTGCCAATAAAATGTCTTCAGCTTTACAGCCAATTAATTCAACGATCTGATCTGTTACTTCTGGAATTTTTGCTCCATCCATATCGATCTTATTGATCACCGGAATGATTTCCAGGTTATTATCGATCGCCAAATACAAATTGCTAATCGTTTGAGCCTGAATACCTTGAGAGGCATCAACTAATAATAAAGCACCTTCACAAGCGGCTAAAGCCCGGCTCACTTCATAACTAAAATCAACGTGACCTGGCGTATCAATTAAATTGAAAACGTATTGTTCTCCTTTATATGGAAAGTTAATTTGAATAGCATGACTCTTAATGGTGATCCCTTTTTCACGCTCTAAGTCCATATCATCCAAAACCTGGTTCATCATATCCCGTTGACCTACAGAATTGGTATGTTCCAATAAACGGTCAGCCAGTGTACTTTTACCATGGTCGATATGTGCAATAATGCAGAAATTCCTAATATTCTTCATAAGGCTGCAAAGATATGTGCCTGAGGCACAAAAAAACACGATTATGTTATTAATGACATGTGAATAACGTTGGAACGCAGAAAGGGTTTATTTTTATCCCAATAATTGAAGATGTCAATGCTACTGAAAAAACTGAATAAACGGGCTCAAATCAATAATGAAACGGGTTTGGGAACCAATACCGCATTAGGGGGTGGCCGTTTTTTTAATAAGAACGGGGTGGCCAATGTAGAGGTCAGGGGGTTGCATTTCTGGCAGCGATTGAATTTGTATCATACCATGTTATCGATGAAACGATGGAAATTCCTTTTATCGATCATGCTTTTTTTTATCATCATCAATATTCTTTTTGCTAGCCTTTATTTATTCATTGGTATTGAACATTTAAATGGATTAGTAGCCAATTCCTGGGGAGAAAAATTTGGGGAGGCATTCTTTTTTAGTGCTCAGACCTTTACAACAGTGGGTTATGGAAGGATCAATCCAGTTGGTTTTGTCACCAGTTTTGTGGCTTCGCTGGAAGCATTAACAGGTTTAATGAGTTTTGCCCTTGCAACTGGTTTATTATATGGAAGATTTGCCCGCCCTCGCTCTTTTATCAGATACAGTAAAAATGCCTTGTTTGCACCCTTTAAAGAAGGCGTTGCATTGATGTTTAGGATGGTGCCTTATACCAAAAATTACTTAGTTAATGTGGAAGTGAAAGTGACCATGGCCATGAAAGTGCTGGAAGATGGGGTGATGAAAAACAAGTTCTATAATGTGCCTTTAGACATTGCCAAAGCTTCTACCATGACTGCCAACTGGACCCTTGTACACCCAATTAATGAAGACAGTCCGATTTTCCAATTTTCAAAAGAAGATATGGCAAATGCAGAAGTGGAGCTCCTTGTTTTTGTGCAGGGATTCGATGAAAGTTTTTCAAATACTGTTATTTCAAAAGCTTCTTATACTTTTGAGGAATTCATTTTTGGAGCAAAATTTATTCCAATGTATCATCCAAATGAAACTAACGATGCAACCATTTTGCATTTAGATAGATTGGATCTTTTTGCTCCTGCGGATTTACCAGTTCAATTTTAAAGTATGTCACAAATAGGTGAAAATTTATTAAAAGCTGCTAACCTTCTAGAATCTGACGAGTTGGTTGCCATACCAACTGAAACAGTGTATGGTTTAGCTGCGAATGCGCTAAGTGAAACTGCAGTTGTTAAAATATTTGAAGCAAAGAATCGGCCAAGTTTCAATCCATTGATTGTGCATGTTGTTGATGTAGCTGCGATAAATACTTATGCAGAAATTGATCCTATCAGTTTACAATTGGCAGAAGCTTTTATGCCTGGCCCGTTTACACTACTCTTACCAAAAAAACCGATCATACCTGATCTGGTTACTGCAGGAAGTTCAAAGGTTGCGGTCAGGGTTCCCAATCAAATTATGACCACCAAATTATTGATGCTACTAAAATTTCCATTGGCTGCACCAAGTGCTAATCCATCGGGATATGTGAGTCCAACTACTGCATTACATGTACAGGAAGGATTAAAAAACAAAGTGGCTTATATATTGGATGGCGGACAAAGTGAAGTAGGCGTTGAATCTACTATTGTTGAGGTAATTGATGGGAAAATTATTTTACATAGAACTGGTGCAGTTTCGGCTGAGCAAATGGAACAGTTGACCGGACTAAAAGTAGTTGCCGCAGAATCTTCTGAAAAGCCTAGTACTGCTGGTCAAATGAAAAGTCATTATGCTACAAAGACCCCATTATACAGAGGTGATATTGCTAAAATGATCAGGGAGCATCAGGATAAAAATATTGCTGTTATTTCCTTTAAAAAACAATATGATGGTTTGAAAACAGGGCACCAATATGTTCTGTCTCCCAAAGGAAATCTGAACGAAGCTGCAAAGCATTTATTTTCTGTAATGCGCTGTATTGACGAGTTTCAATTTGATATGATCATCACTGAACTCTTTCCAGACAAAGGTTTAGGCAGGGCCATCAACGATCGACTGGGAAGGGCTCAGGCAATGTATAAATCTTAGTTTTCCCAGAATTTTACAGGATACTTTGTACAGAAATCTTTTTCTGATATCGCATGTAGTTCGGTAGAAAATTCAATCATTTCATCTTCAGGTAGTGCTTCTTGAATGGCATTGAATAATTGCCTTTCTTCAAAACGAATATGCTTTTCCAAACTCGTTGCAAACGAAGTAATGGTTTCATATTGTTCAGAACGTGCTTCGTTATTGAGTTTCTGAATGATCAACCTGATTTCCTGGTGTTCATTTTTTAATTGCGTTAATGCCTCCACTAATTGAGGGTATTTATACGCTAATGGTAAAAACAACAAGTCTTCTTTTTCAAAATGAAACAACAATTCTTCTTCCCAGAACTGCAAAATAAAATCGCGCATTTCTTTTAAAGAAGCATTTTTCTTTAATCCTTTTTCCAGTAAGAGGCTTGCTAATAAACCTTGATGGTGTTGCCTTGACAAAGGTTGCAGGGCTTCATGTCTCAATATCGCCATTATTGTAAAGCATTTATAATAGCTACAAATTCGTCAGCGATCAAAGATGCACCACCAACTAATCCTCCGTCCACATCGGTTTGAGAAAATAATTCTACAGCATTCGATGCTTTTACACTGCCACCATATAAAATAGAAATGGTGTCAGCAATTTCAGCACCATATTTAGCAGCAATATGGCTACGAATAAATGCGTGAATTTCTTGCGCTTGAGCACTTGATGCAGTTTTACCTGTTCCGATTGCCCAGATTGGTTCATAAGCAATCACCACTTCTTGTAATTGTGCAGCAGTTAAATGAAACAATGATTCGTCTAATTGCTTCGCAACAAATTCGTTTTGCGTATTTGCTTCACGGATAGCCAAAGGCTCTCCACAACAGAAAATTGGCTTCATATTATTGGCCAAACAGATATCTAATTTTTCAGCCAAAAACTGATTGCTTTCGTTATAATATTCCCTTCTTTCTGAATGTCCTAAAACCACATATTGAATGCCTACAGATTGCAAGATCTCAACAGAAGTTTCACCAGTATAGGCACCATTCTTTTTATTGGAACAGTTTTGTGCTGCAACAAATACATTGTTTTTTCCTGCTATTTTTTGAGCTGCCATTTGTAAATATGGAAATGGAACTGCAAAAACTGCTAATTGATGCGCCGCTAAAGAATGGGGTTTTGCGATGATATCGTTTAATAATTGTTCACCTTGTTGAATGGTTAAATTCATTTTCCAGTTTGCTGCTGCGATTTGCTTTCTCATAATAAGATTTATTTCA
>CAIYAG010000313.1 GCA_903924075.1 uncultured Bacteroidota bacterium
ATGAAATGCTGCTTTATAACGAAGTCTTTCCCTGGCTTTTGTAACCATATTGCTATGATCAAAAACGAGTTTTGGGATCTTCTTTATTGGGAACCACTCTGCATGGTATTCGGTACTCAATTGCTTTTCATATTTGTGTACGTCAACCAATGCAAAATATGCTACAGAAATAGTTCGTTCATTTGGGTCACGATCTGGATGTCCGAAAGCATGCAATTGTTCCATATACACTCCTTCAAGACCAGTTAACTGTTTTAAGATCCGCGCACCACCTCTGTCGAAATTTTCTTTTTCTGTTATATATCCCCCCATTAAACTCCATTTACCCTTTTCAGGATCTATAGCTCTTTTTACCAATAAGATTTTCAATTCAACTCCATCGAAGCCGAATATGATGCAATCAACCGCAACTAGAATCCGAAACTGTTTTTGATACTTTGGCATAAATCGGTTTTGAAATTATGTAAGAGTTTCGATATAAAAAAAAGTTCGGGGATATTTTTTTATAATAAGTGTTGTAAATACATTTATTTGCATTTTTTTACTACTTTTACGCCGCTATTTTACTGATTTGTTTGAGTGAGCAAGTAAGATTAGCGATATAGAAATTGAGCTGGGGTTTGCCCGGCTCGATTTTTTTCATATAATGAAAATGATACTTATGTCAAATGAAGCTGCAAACTGTATTACTATTCTTCAATCAGTTTTTAAGACTAATTATGGTGTGCCAGAATTGTATGTGAAGTCGCCCGGACGAATCAATTTAATTGGTGAACATACAGATTATAATATGGGATTTGTATTACCAGCAGCCATCGATAAAGCCATATATATTGCTATCGGTAAAAGGCCTGATAGCGAGATTCACTTAACGGCAGCGGATCTCAATGAGTCGTTTTCAATAGCTATAAATGAATTAGAAAAATCGTCCTTGGAATGGCCCAACTATATCATGGGAATTGTACAGCAGTTAATGAAGGGAGGCTATCAAGTAGGTGGTTTTAATGCTGTAATAACTGGTGATGTGCCCTTGGGTGCGGGGCTATCTTCCTCCGCAGCAGTTGAATGTGCAACTGTATTTGCTTTAAATGAATTATTTGGATTGGGATTGTCAAAACTAGAAATGGTGAAGCTTTCGCAAAGAGCAGAAAATCAGTTTGTGGGTTTGCAATGTGGGATCATGGACATGTTTGCAAGTATGTTTGGAAAAGCTGATTCGGTGATTCAGTTAGATTGCAGGTCATTAGATTTTCATTATAGTCCCTTTAATCAAACAGGAATTAAAATTGTATTATTGGATACCTGTGTGAAGCATTCATTGGCATCATCAGAATATAATGTGCGTAGAAAAGAATGTGAGGAAGGTGTTCGATTTCTTCAAGGGAAATATCCAGCTGTTGCTTCACTGAGAGACGTTACTATTGAAATGTTAGAAGAGTTACAAGTGGGAGTGAATGGAAAAGTTTTTGATCGTTGTAAATTTATTGTGGAAGAGATCAAACGCTTACAGGATGCTTGTTTGAACTTGGAACAAAATGATCTGGTTGCATTTGGTAAGAAAATGTATGACACCCATGAAGGACTGAGTAAACTATATCAGGTGAGTTGTGAGGAGCTTGATTTTTTAGCGGATGTTGCTAAAGGGAATCCACATGTTTTAGGCGCTAGAATGATGGGTGGAGGATTTGGAGGATGTACCATCAATTTGGTGGAGGAATCTGCAGTGGATAGTTTTATTTCTGCAGCAGAACTTGCTTTTCAAAAAGCATTTAACACCAATTTGAAATCGTATATTGTATCCATTGGAGACGGTACTTCGGTTATTTCGATTGACTAAATATAAACAGCCATATGTATTCTATTAAAAGACTCTCAGCAGTTTTGATGCTTTTTTCTGTAGTAGCCTGTAATAATGCAAACAATCAGCAATCAGCAATTAAAGACACAACTAACAGTAACACACTAATTTCGAAAACAGCTTATCAACAGGAGGTTCAGGGTAAGAAAGTTGATTTGTATTTGCTTTCGAACAAACATAATATGTCTGTATATATCACCAATTATGGGGGTAGAATTGTATCTGTAAATGTTCCAAACAAATCAGGAACAACTACGGATGTGGTATTAGGTTATGATAGTTTGAATCATTATTTCACAAGAAAGGAGAACTTTTTTGGAGCATTGATCGGTAGATACGGGAATAGAATTGCGAAAGGTAAATTTCAGCTTGATGGGAAAACTTATCAGCTAGCCATCAACAATGCCCCTAACGCACTTCATGGTGGCCCAAAGGGTTTTCATGATCAAGTATGGGATGCCAAACTGTTGGATGAGCAAACTTTGGAGCTTAGTTATCTTTCTAAAGATGGTGAAGAAGGCTATCCAGGAAACTTAACTGTAAAAGTAGTGTATCATTTAACTGAAGAGAATAGTATAGAAATCAGTTATAACGCAACAACAGATAAAAAAACGGTTTTAAATCTTACCAATCATAGTTATTTTAATTTGAGTGGTGCTGGTAGTGGAACAATCAATGATCACTTACTTACTATCAATGCAGATAAATTCACGCCGGTAGATTCTACCTTAATACCTACAGGTGTATTAGCAGATGTTGCAGGTACCGCATTTGATTTTAGAAAGCCAAGAGCCATTGGGGATAGTGTTAATTCATTGAGTGAACAAATTAAAAATGGCAAAGGATATGATCACAATTTTGTGTTGAATAGAAAATCTTCCAATGACCTGGAATTAGCGGCAACAGTGTATTCTGCCACTACTGGAATTAAATTGGAAGTATTGACCCAAGAACCAGGTATTCAGTTTTATGGAGGCAATTTTTTAGAGAGTAATTTGTTGGGTAAAAAAGACTTGCACTATAGCTTTAGAACAGCCTTTTGTTTAGAAACCCAACATTTCCCAGATGCTCCGAACAAGGCAAAATTTGCTAGCACTGAATTAGCTCCTGGCAAAACATATACTACTAAAACTGTTTATAAATTTAGTGTGCAATAGTATTGCTTAATATAAATAATCAATCTAAAAAATTGTATGCAAAAATCTATCTGGAATGAGGCTGTGGCAATTGTTACAGGGGGAGGCTCTGGTATTGGAAAGGCATTGGCAAAAGCGATGTCATTAAGAGGAACCAATGTAATTATTACAGACATAGATCTAGAGAAAGCAGAAGCAGTAGCAAAAGAGTGCGGAATCAAGGCAACAGCCATTCAGGTTGATGTTCGTGATGAGCATCGCGTAAAAAAAATAGTTGAACAGAGTTTTGAAAAATACGGAAGACTGGATTTTATTTTTAATAATGCAGGTATCGGAGTTGCAGGTGAAGCTTTCGAAATTCCAACTGCATTATGGGACCGAATTATCGACATTAATTTGAAAGGGGTTCTGAATGGTGTATTGGCAGCTTATCCAATTATGGTTAAGCAAGGGTATGGCTATATTGTAAATACTGCCTCACTTGCTGGATTAGGTCCAGCAGCATTAATGGCTCCATATGCTATGACCAAACATGCTGTAGTAGGATTGACTCATAGCTTGAGAGTTGAAGCAGCACCATTGGGGGTTCAGGTAAATGTACTTTGTCCATCTGCAATTGAAACGCCCATTTTGGATAGTATGAACCCTGCAGATTTGCCTGCTGTTCCATGGACTCCAGATGCTAGGAGATATTTATCAAATTTAGCAGCACCTCCTTATCCAGTAAATAAAATGGCCGAAGAGGTCTTGCGAGCCATCGAAAAAAACAAAGCAACCATAGTTTTACCAGGAAGAGCAAGACTTGCATGGGTGCTGGGTAGGATCTTCCCAGGTTTAGTTGAAAAGCTTGCAGCCAAAGCATTATTAATAGAACGTAATTCAAGATAATTTTACCGAAAACGAACAAACGACCGTTTGTTTTATAGTATTTTCTTTAATATTTTTAGAAGTCTACCAAATAAATAGGAATTATTTTTTGATAATATAGGTGAAACTGTATATTTGTGCACTGTTTAAGTAGACTATTACGAGTATGAAACGCTTTTCGAATTCTATACCTACGCTATTCTGTTGCAAAAGCAAACGTTGCTGTTAATTCTTACAGCAGCTTCTCTACGCTTATTATCTTTACAACAGAAAAAAATGAAACAGTCTTTACAACAAAATATACCGAACCTACATCAATTACTCAAAGAGTTTCAGTCTGAGCTTTTTTTAAGCAAACTTACTGAGCAATTTGAGGGTGCTGTGGTGTTTTCATCAAGCTTTAGTTTTGAAGATCAGGTGATCACACATATGATTGCTTCTCAGCAATTGCCGATACAAATTTTTACATTAGATACAGGAAGGTTGTTTGCTGAAACATATAGTGTTTGGACTAGTACTATCGATCGATATCAAATTCCAATCAAAGCATATTATCCTGATCATGATTTTTTAGAACCATTTGTTAAAGAGAAAGGCCCTAATGCATTTTACAATTCTGTAGAAAACAGAAAGGAATGTTGTTACATACGTAAAGTGGAACCACTCAAACGTGCATTGGCCGGAAATGCGATCTGGGTTACAGGATTACGAGCTGAGCATTCAGCTGCAAGGCAGGATTTACAATCAATTGAGTGGGATGAAAGTAATCAGATCATCAAGTACCATCCCTTATTGAATTGGACAACCGAACAAGTAGCAGCATACATTCAGGAAAACAATATCCCATACAATCCATTACACGATAAAGGTTTTGTAAGTATTGGATGTGCACCCTGTACTCGCGCAATAAAAGATGGAGAAGACTTTAGAGCAGGTCGCTGGTGGTGGGAAGATGCCAACAAAAAAGAATGTGGCTTGCACGAACATAAATAAGTAGCAAATAAAAAACTGAAAAATTGGCTTAGCCTTCACGATACAATGAGTAGATATCAATTAAATTATTTAGATCAATTAGAATCGGAAGCGATTCATATTATGCGCGAAGTGGCCGGTCAGTTCGAGCGACCTGCACTTTTATTTAGTGGCGGAAAAGATTCTATTACATTGGTTCATCTTGCATTGAAAGCTTTTCGCCCCGGTAAATTTCCATTTCCTTTAGTGCATATAGATACAGGACATAATTTTCAGGAGGCACTAGATTACAGAGATGCAATGGCTGAAAGGATCGGAGAAAAATTGATTGTTCGATATGTGGGTGATACAATAAAAACAAAAAATCTTTCAGAACCCAAAGGGAAATTTGCAAGCAGAAATGCTTTACAGACCTATACACTTTTAGATACGATCGAAGAATTCAAATTTGATGCTTGTATTGGAGGTGCTAGAAGGGATGAAGAAAAAGCTAGGGCGAAAGAAAGAATTTTTTCTGTGAGAGATGAGTTTGGTCAGTGGAATCCAAAACTGCAACGACCAGAATTGTGGAATACCTATAACGGGAAAATTGATAAAGGTGAGAATGTACGAGTGTTCCCGATCAGTAACTGGACAGAACTTGATATCTGGAATTATATCAGAAAAGAAAAAATCGAGCTGCCTTCCATTTATTTTTCTCATGATAGAGAGGTTTTGGAACACGAGGGTCAATTAGTTGCGGTATCTGAGTTTGTGCAATTAGAACCTACAGACAATATTTCTCGTAAGAAAGTAAGATATAGAACCGTTGGTGATATGACTTGTACTGCAGCAGTAGAAAGTACAGCGTCAAATATTGACGATATCATTACCGAGATCATTGCAACTAAAACAAGTGAAAGGGGCGAAACTAGAATTGATGATAAGGTAAGTGAAGCTGCGATGGAAGACAGGAAAAAGAACGGCTATTTTTAAGTTGTTCAAATTTTTATTTGGAATTAAGTAATTAAAATGGACCTATTAAGATTTATAACAGCAGGAAGTGTGGATGATGGTAAAAGTACCCTCATAGGCAGATTGTTGTATGATAGCAAGTCGATCATGATCGACCAATTAGAAGCAATTGAAAAGCAAACCAAGAATCGGGAAGATGGAGAACTTGATTTGGCGTTGCTAACAGACGGTCTTCGTGCAGAACGTGAGCAAGGAATCACAATCGATGTAGCATATAAATATTTTTCTACCCCAAAGCGAAAATTTATCATCGCTGATGCTCCTGGTCATATCCAATACACTAGGAATATGGTAACAGGCGCTTCGAATTCTGATCTGGCAATTATTCTAATTGATGCAAGACATGGAGTTGTTGAACAAACGCGCAGACATTCTATCATCGCTTCTCTACTAAATATTCCACACGTGGTAGTTGCGGTGAATAAAATGGATCTGGTAGAGTTCTCGCATGATGTC
>CAIYAG010000314.1 GCA_903924075.1 uncultured Bacteroidota bacterium
CATTTACCATTCAATTTAATCATCAAACCATACATGTACAATGCAGCAACTAAGAATTTTTATATTCGGTTTATTGATTTTGTTTGCATCAAATATTTTTGCACAACAAGCTTATACTTATGATGCGGTAAACATTAAGAGTTATGGTTTGTATGAAAAGGGTACTTGGAAAGAACTGATCAATTATGGAAATGAGGCTATTGCAAATGGCCAAGACTTCACTTTACTAAGGCTAAGAATTGGCTATGCAGCATTTATGATCGGCAATTTCAGTGAAGCAGTAAAGGCTTATGAAAAAGTATTGCAAAACGATTCTTATAACGTTACAGCACATTATTATTTATGGCTCAGTAGAAAATATTTAAATCAACCAGAATTGGCTGATAAGCATCTTGCTTTTCTTTCGGCCGAAGCATTAGAAAAAGAAAAACAGAATAGTCTGGCGTTTACAGGAGTTGGTGTGGAAACCAGTTTTAAATCAACCAGTATTACAGGCCGAGGTGATACTTGGTACAATATGCTGCACGTTGAAAATAGATTTGGTTGGAATGTACATATGTCGCAAGCCATTTCCTACTTTAACCAATCTATTCAGCTCCCAACAACTGGATTGCCAGGCAATGCCCCATTAACAGTTATTAACCAAGTGGAATATTATAATAAGCTAACTTTTAATTTGAACAACCATTGGCAAATAAAGGGCGCTTATCATTATACAAACGCCCCTATTAATGCTACTGTTTATCAAAATCATAGTGGATTAATTGGCATCAAATATTCAGGTAATTATTTTGATGTACAGGCTGATGGTATTTTTTCAAAGATGTATGATTCAACCATTAGTCAGTTTGACTTCCAATTGGGGTATTATCCTTTAGGCAATCAAAAGTTATATGGGATCTCAACAGCCATATATCGCAATAGAACAACTGGGTCTGGTTTTAATTTCAGGCAGGTTTTGGGTGGACAGGTAGCCAAAAAAATCTGGCTCGAGGGAAATATCACCCTTGGAAGTTTTCAAGACCTATTCGAAAACGATGCATTGTATCTCTACAATGCTATAGATAAAAATAATTATAAAGCTGGTGTAATGGGCTATTTCAGTCTCGGTCAAAAATGCATTTTTGAATTAGGCTATACATCAGAACAAAGAGTTTTATACGGCAAAACAACCACATTTAATCAAAATTCAATCACAGGAGGTTTAAAATGGAAATTCTAAAAAAACAAATCATTGCTATCAGTTTTCTTTTAATAGGATTCAGCAGTTTTTCACAAAATGATAATCTTGCTTTAAGAAAAGCATTCAAAGAAAGTTACACATTCGAGTATAATAAGGCTTATGCAGATGCAATTGCCTCTCTTTCGAAAGTGCACGATGAAAATAGTTATGAATTACAATTAAGGTTGGGATGGCTAAATTATATCAATAAAAACTATACACAGTCGCTTGCCAATTATTCAAAAGCTGCTAGCTTAAAACCATATGCTGTTGAAGCTAAACTTGGAGTTGTGAAACCATTATCTGCTCTTGAAAGTTGGGACAAGGTTTTGCAGACCTATGAAGAAATTTTAAAAATAGATCCTCAAAATTATACAGCTAATTATTGGGCTGGAGCTATTTACTATAATCGAAAAAAATATGATCAAGCATCAAGGTATTTTGAAAAGATCGTTAACCTCTATCCATTTGACTATGATGCAAATCATATGTTAGCATGGACCTATCTGAATATGGGAAAGAGTAATGAAGCAAAAGCATTTTTTGGAAAAGCCTTATTGAACAGACCAGACGACGCATCTAGTTTAGAAGGGTTATCGAAACTTAAATAACCAATAAAAAAGGGAACAATAAAATTTGTTCCCTTTTTTTATATTAACTCTTTGCAGGTTTTAGATCCATTCCACATTTGGAGCACTTTCCTGGTTTATCACTCATTACTTCAGCATGCATCGGACAACTATACATTTTCATCGTACTATGATCCATTTTGGTTGTACTAGCCTTCAGATCCATGCCGCATTTAGAACATTTAC
>CAIYAG010000315.1 GCA_903924075.1 uncultured Bacteroidota bacterium
CCCTTTATTCTAAGATAATTATATGTCAAAAAATATACCTGATAACGATTTTGAATTACGCTCTTTAGATGCCACTTGCATCAACGATAGCGAATTGGTGCACCCTTATTGGTACAATTTAAAATACCTGATCACGGGTATCCTCTTTGGAATTGTTTTTGTGAAAGCAGAGATCATTTCTTGGTTTCGTATTCAAGAAATGTTTCGTTTACAAAGCTTCCATATGTATGGTGTGATTGGATCTGCAGTGGTAGTTGGAGCCATCTCGGTTTTTATCATTAAAAAATTCAAAGTCAAAACCATTTATGGAGAAGCCATTGAATTTGAAGAAAAGAAATTCAGTGTGGGTCAAATTTATGGGGGCTTATTATTTGGATTAGGCTGGGCCATCACTGGTGCTTGCCCCGGCCCTTTATTTGCACAGATCGGTACCGGTATTTCCGTTACAATTGTTACTTTAGTGAGTGCGATTGCGGGAACCTGGGTATACGGACTGGTTCGCAATAAAATTCCGCACTAAAAATGAATGAAGTATCGGCGCATCTTGATTGTTTGTTGGATCCTTTCGGGTTTACTATTCTTTTATAATAGAACTAGTAAACCAGTTCTTGTACCAGACATCGTTGTGATTGATACTGCCAATTGCTGGACGGGTGCTGGACCTTATCAAATTCCAATCGATAGTATTGGAACCCTGATCAGATATGGATACCAATTGATCAGTAACACTGCGCAATATCTTGGACCCAATGGAACTGTTACGCATAGTACCAACGGCATGAATTGTCAAAATTGTCATTTAGAAGCGGGTACCAAACCATGGGGAAATAATTATGGTGCTGTAGCATCTACCTATCCAAAAATCAGGCCCCGAAGCGGCAAGTTAGAATCCATTGAAATGCGTGTGAATGATTGTCTTCAGAGAAGTTTGAACGGCGCACCTTTAGATAGTACCAGTAAAGAAATGCGCAGCATCGTAGCTTATATCCATTGGTTAGGAAAAGATATCCCTAAAGGCGAAAAACCAAAAGGAAGCGGAATTGAAGACCTACCCTATTTATCAAGAGCGGCAAACCCCATGAAGGGACAAAAAGATTATATCATTAGTTGCGCCAGTTGTCATGGAATCAATGGTAACGGTAAAACAGCTTTGAATGGAATTGGTTATTTGTATCCTCCATTATGGGGCAATCAAAGTTATAATGATGGCGCAGGACTATATAGGTTATCGCGGTTTGCTGGTTTTATTAAAAACAATATGCCCAATCCATGCAACTATCATCATACCAAATTATCCAACGAATCTGCTTGGGATATTGCAGCATATGTAAATTCACAACCGAGGCCTCATAAGGATCAATCAAAAGATTGGCCGAACATATCTAAGAAACCTGTGGACTGTCCTAATGGCCCCTATACCGATAGCTTTTCTGAAAAGCAACACAAGTATGGTCCGTTTACAATGATGACGAAAGCTAAATAGTGTGATCGATCCTGCGTTTTAGTACCCAATCATTTTGAAGATCATCGCCTAAAACAAAAATGCTTTCAGCAAAAATTTCAAATCCTTTTTTCTGATAAAATGCAAGTGCTCTTGCATTCTGTTTCCATGCAATGAGCCAAAGCCATTTTTTATTATTCGATGCGGCAAAGTCGATCGCAGTTTGCATCAGCGCATTGCCAACCGATTTTCCAATGAAAGATTTATAGACATAGATCCTAGATATTTCTATAGCAGAACTCTCTTCTAATTTGGGATGTATTGCTTCTTTTAATTTGAGGTAGCCAGCTAATTTTTGATCAACATAAGCAAGAAAAAAATGGTTGCCAGTTGTCACTACTTCTTCCATCAGCATGGCTTTACTGAATTGCTCCGTTAAAAATTTAGCCATATTGGCTGCTGTATTATCTGCCGCATAAGTATCATAGAAAGTTTCTCTACTAATACTTGCAATCAGTGCAGCATCTTTAGCCTCAGCTTTTACAATTAGTATTTCCGACATCTAACAAAGAAAAGAAAAATTATGCAAGTTCTATCACCATAGCACTGGCACCACCGCCACCATTGCAGATCCCTGCAGCACCGATCTTGCCGGCATTTTGTTTTAACACGTGAATTAGTGTAACAATAATTCTTGCGCCACTACAACCTAATGGGTGCCCTAATGAAACTGCGCCTCCGTGCACATTTACTTTTGCAGGATCTAAATGCATCTTCTGTGTATTTACAATTCCTACTACAGAAAAAGCTTCATTCAATTCTACAAAATCCAGATCGCTCATTTTTAAACCAGCTTTTTCAACGGCTTTTGGAACAGCCAATGAAGGCGTTGTGGTAAACCATTCAGGCGCTTGTGCAGCATCTGCATAACTGCGGATAATGGCCAATGGTTTTAGTCCCATTGCATCAGCTTTTTCTTTACTCATTAACACCAATGCTGCCGCACCATCATTCATGGTGGAAGCATTTGCAGCAGTTACTGTTCCGTCTTTTATAAATGCAGGTTTTAATTCTGGGATCTTATCAAATTTTACATTGAAGGCTTCTTCATCTTTAGTAAATAAAATAGGGTCTCCTTTTTTCTGAGGAATCGAAACAGGTACTATTTCTGCATTGAAAAAACCGTTGTTGATCGCGGCTTGACTTCTCTTATAACTCTCAATGGCAAATGCATCCTGCTCTTCCCTACTGATATTACATTCTTTGGCACATAGCTCAGCAGAATTTCCCATCGCATAATTATGATACACATCTGTTAATCCGTCTTTCGCTAAACCATCTACCAGTGATACATTACCGTATTTATTTCCCCAACGCAGATTGGCACTATAATAAGGCACATTACTCATGCTTTCCATTCCACCAGCAACAACTATATCAGCATCGCCCAATAAAATATTCTGTGCACCAAGCATAATCGCTTTCATGCCACTCGCACAAACTTTGTTGACCGTAGTACAGATCACGCTATCAGGTAACCCTGCAAATTTTGATGCTTGTCTAGCAGGCGCCTGTCCTAGATTTGCTTGAATCACAGAGCCCATAAATACTTCCTGCACATTTTCTGGTTGTATTCCAGCACGTTCAACAGCAGCTTTAATTGCAATAGCACCTAATTGTGGTGCAGTAAAATCTTTTAAACTTCCACCAAAACTACCCATTGGTGTACGCACTGCCGATACGATATATACGGTTCTATTATTCATATTCTAGAATTAGATCCAAAGATAATTCATCGCACTAACAATCGTTAGCCTTTTAGAAAATTTTATCCTATTCCACATCGGGTTTTGAGAGATCCGTTAATGGAACCTTACCCCGATCACTTCTCACTACGCGAGAGTAAAGTGATATATTTTTATCAAATAAAAATCGAATAAAGAGTTTGCTCCACGAAGTATGAAAGTGCAATGTGTTATAAAACGATGGCGCATCTTTTCTGATCTGCGGTAATTTATTCCAGGGCACAGAAGGAAAATCATGGTGCTCATTATGGTATCCCACATTGAAAGCAATGGTATTCAATGGACCGTAATAACTATAGGTTTCCTGATCAGGAAAAACCAAATAATGTTCCTGGATCCATCTTGCGCCTAAGGGATGTAATCCAACAGAAAAAAACAAACTGATCACCAGATAAATAATTGACTTGATCCCCAGAAAGTAAATCACCAATCCCACGAAAACGAGTTGTACCAACATGTTCAGGGCGATCCAGCCATCGAATGGTTTGATCTCTCTGAGCCTCGACAAACGAAATAATTGAAAGAATGGATAGAATAATAACCAAAATATTTTACCAATGAAATGATTATCGATCAATTTAGCTTCCCATTCATTTGGAAGATCACCATCTAGTTCCATCACTCCTTGAAACGAATGGTGTTTGATATGATAACGTTCAAATGAAACGGAACTTGGAAAGATCTGCGGAATGTTTGCAAGGATCCCTGCTAAACGATTGGCAACTGGATTTTTAAAGATCAATCGATGCGAACATTCATGGATCATCACAAATAATGCATGGTCTGCAAATGCGCCGATCACATAGGCAGTGCCAATGACCCACCACCAGGATTGGTCTTTTAAGATCCAGCACAAAAACAATTGCAAGGCAACTACCCCAACTATAATTAAAAATGAAATCGGATTCTTACCAATCAAATTTCTGATCTCAGGATTGGTCTTTAAAATGGCTTTGGTACGCACACGATGGGGCTCCGGACTATTCGAGTAAACAAATGTTTTTGCTATGCTCATTCAAACAAGATAATTGAAAATCATGGATTTATACCATAACAGTTCATAAAAAATAAAGCGGCCCCAAAAATGGAGCCGCTATTAAATTTTAACTTTTGAATTTTGAATTATGATTTATTCTATTTCACTTCTTCAAACTCAGCATCAGTAACAGTTTCACCTGCTGGTTGCTGTCCGCCGGCTTGTGCATGTGCACCTGCATCAGCGCCTGGTTGTTCACCAGCAGCTGCCTGAGCTTTGTAAATTTCTTCGCTAGCTGCAGTCCAAGCAGTGTTCATTTCAGTCATTGCAGAATCAATTGCAGCGATATCCTGATTTTTATGTGCTTCTTTCAATTTAGCAAGTGCTGCTTCGATCGGTGCTTTTTTATCTTCAGGAATTTTATCTCCAAACTCTTTGAATTGCTTCTCTGTTTGGAAGATCAAACTATCTGCTTGATTGATTTTCTCCACACGCTCTCTTGCTTCTTTATCGCTTGCTTCGTTGGCTTTCGCTTCTGCCTTCATTTTCTCTACTTCTTCTTTGCTCAAACCACTACCTGCTTCGATACGGATCTTTTGCTCTTTTCCAGTTCCTTTATCTTTCGCGCTTACATGGATCATACCATTTGCATCGATATCAAAAGTTACCTCGATCTGAGGAACGCCTCTTGGTGCTGGTGGAATACCATCCAAGTTGAATGTTCCTAAGCTCTTATTTTGTGTAGCCATCGGGCGCTCACCTTGCAATACATGAATTTGTACACCAGGTTGGTTATCGCTAGCTGTAGAATATACTTCAGTTTTCTTGGTAGGAATAGTTGTGTTTGATGTAATCATGGTTGTCATCACACCACCCATTGTTTCGATACCTAATCCTAATGGAGTAACGTCTAATAACAATACGTCTTTGATATCGCCACTTAAAACCGCACCTTGAATAGCTGCACCAATTGCAACAACCTCATCTGGGTTAACCCCTTTGTTTGGTTTTCTTCCGAAGAATTTTTCAACGATCTCTTGAACTTTAGGGATACGAGTTGAACCACCTACTAAGATCACTTCATCAATTTGTGAAATATTGTAACCAGCATCTTTCAATGCAGCTTCACATGGTTTCAAACAACGTGCGAATAGGTTATCAGACAATGCTTCAAATTTAGCGCGACTTAATTTCACCACTAAGTGTTTAGGAACACCATCAACAGCAGTAATATAAGGCAGATTGATCTCAGTTTCTGAAGAAGAGCTCAATTCAACTTTCGCTTTTTCAGAAGCTTCTTTCAAACGCTGTAAAGCCATTGGATCTTTACGAAGATCAATTGCTTCCTGATTTTTGAATTCATTAGCCAACCAATCCATGATCACTTTATCAAAGTCATCACCACCTAAGTGTGTATCACCATTGGTAGATTTTACTTCAAATACACCATCACCTAATTCAAGGATCGAAATATCGAAAGTACCACCACCTAAATCAAATACAGCGATCTTTTGATCAGCGTGTTTCTTATCCAAACCATAAGCTAATGCAGCGGCAGTTGGTTCGTTCACAATTCTGCGAACGTTCAAACCAGCGATCTCACCAGCTTCTTTGGTAGCCTGACGTTGTGCATCATTAAAGTATGCAGGAACAGTAATCACCGCTTCTGTAACTTCCTGACCCAAATAGTCTTCTGCTGTTTTTTTCATTTTCTGCAAGATCATCGCAGAAATTTCTTGTGGTGTATATAAACGATCATCGATCGCAACACGCACTGTATTGTTATCACCCTTAGCTACTTTATAGCTCCAATGGCTAATTTCTTCTGTTACTTCGTCAAAACGACGGCCCATAAAACGCTTCACACTACTAATCGTATTTTGTGGATTAGTGATGGCCTGACGCTTAGCAGGATCTCCTACTTTACGCTCCCCGTTTTTTAAGAATGCTACAACAGAAGGGGTTGTTCTTCTTCCTTCGTCATTTGCAATTACAACAGGCTCGTTGCCTTCCATTACAGATACGCAACTGTTGGTTGTTCCCAAGTCAATACCAATAATCTTTCCCATATAATATTTTTTTAATCTTTGCCCCTATTTGGGACTCTTACTTATTGTCAATCACCATGCCACTGGGGATAAAGTGCAAAATTGTCAGCAGTAGTCAGACATTTCAACCCATTCTATCAGCCATTGAACTAGAATTATGCCAGATTGATGGCTTGGCAAGACAGATTGGGCATGATTCAGAGGCAAATGCTCGACCGTCTTTCGGCATTCCTTAACGCACATTTCCTTATTTTTAAGGATGCGTTTGTACAGATATCGATACTTTTTGCTACTAAGTTCCCTTGTTTTTTACCTATCTAGCCATTCTCAGAGTAGTGAGCAACTCAAGGCAGGGTTGGTGATCACTCAATCTGTCAGTATAGAACATCAAACTTATACTTTCGAAGCAGACAGCTCCCTCAAACTGCCATTGATTCGGATCTCTGGAAAGAATATAGAAGTAGATTTCAATCAGGCTATTCTACAGGGCACAACGCATGCCGACCGTCCTGATCTAATGCATGGACTTGCGATTTATATCACACCCGGTTCTGAAAATATTACCATCAAAAACCTGAGTGTGCATGGCTATAAGATTGCAGTGATGGCAGAATCGGTGAACCAGTTATCGATCATTAACTGTGATTTCAGTTATAATTTTCGCCCTGAATTATTTAGTTCGCGTGAAAAAGAAGACGAGCGCGATTGGATGAGCTATCACCACAATGAATCGGGTGAATGGAAAGAAAAAGGTGCTGGGATCTTTTTGATGAATTGCAATAATGCAACGATTAAAAACAATCTGATCACGGGCAATCAATGTGCTTTACTGATGGTTCAATGCGAAAAAGCCAAAGTGTATGATAATAATTTTTCTTTCAATTCTGGATTAGGGATTGGACTTTATAGAAGCAGTAATAATGTGATCTATCACAATCAGCTTGACTTTAATATTCGGGGATTAAGCTTTGGCAAATATCGTCGCGGACAAGACAGTGCAGGCATCTTGGTGTATGAACAAAGCAGTGAGAATGTTTTTGCTTATAATTCTGCCACCCATTCTGGAGATGGATTTTTTCTTTGGGCGGGGCAATCCACTTTAAATACTGGCGTAGGCGGATGCAATAACAATCTGATCTATGGGAACGATTTTTCCTATGCCTCTAACAACGGCGTAGAAGTCACATTTAGTAGCAATAGTGTATTGCATAATCGCATCTGGGGTTGCGATTATGGGATCTGGGGTGGCTATAGTTTTGATAGCGATTTTTCTGATAATAAGATCCTACACAATCGTTATGGCATTGCTGTAGAACATGGCCGTTCTATTAATATCGCCATGAATGAAATTAAATATAATGGTACTGCGATAAAATTATGGGCCAACGAAAAACAAGGTGTTGAAGCATCTTATATTCAAAATCATACTACAAAAAGTGAAAACTATTGGA
>CAIYAG010000316.1 GCA_903924075.1 uncultured Bacteroidota bacterium
ATGTTAAAGGAGTGGAATATGTGTACTCTACTTCAATGAAAGGACAAGCCATGCTCATTGTGCAGTTTCAGGTGGGTGAAGATGTTGAACGTTCTTTAGTGAAGTTATATAGCGAGTTGATGAAAAATATGGATAAAATGCCGCAGGGTGTTACGCTTCCATTAATCAAGACTAGAGCAATTGATGATGTTCCCGTATTTGGCATCACTTTATGGAGCGAAACTTATGATGATTATCGTTTAAAGCAGATCGGTCAGGAATTGAGCAGTGAGATCAAGAAGATCAATAATGTTTCTGATATTAATATACTTGGAGGAAGAAGCAGAGAGATCAAAGTTTTGATTGATAAAAATAAAATGGCAGAAAACCATGTTGATTTTTTGTCGATGAGCAAACTCATTCAAGGAAGCAATATGCAAATGCAACATGGAACCTTGTTGCAGAAAGATACTGCCATAACAGTTGAGACCGGAAATTTTCTTCATAGTTCTGATGATGTGGCCAATTTGATTGTTGGCATGAATCAACAGCAGCCTGTGTATTTAAAACAAGTTGCTAAAGTAGAAGACGGACCAGAAACCTCCAATCAATATGTTTTATTTGGATATGGTAAAGCGTCAGAAAAATTAGGCAAAGAGCATCCTTCCAACTACCCTGCTATTACATTATCTGTTGCAAAGAAAAAAGGTGCAGATGCAATGAAATTGTCTGAAGAAATATTGGCAAAAGTAAACCATCTAAAAAAAGGTTTAATTCCGAATGAAGTTCAATTAACTGTTTCAAGAAACTATGGAGAAACAGCTAGTGAAAAGGTATCTGAATTGTTATTTCACTTGTTTATAAGCATCGTGGTAGTTACACTATTTGTAATGCTTGCAATGGGATGGAGAGGTGGATTGGTAGTGTTTTTATCAGTGCCGGTAACTTTTGCCTTAACATTATTTGCGTATTACTTCATGCATTACACGTTAAATCGTATTACATTATTTGCATTGGTATTCATAACAGGTATTGTAGTAGATGATAGTATCATTATTGCAGAAAATATGCACAGGCACTTTAAAATGAAGAAGCTGCCGCCGTTACAAGCCGCTATTTATGCCATTAATGAAGTGGGCAATCCTACGATCCTTGCCACATTCACAGTTGTTGCGGCAGTATTGCCAATGGCATTTGTTTCAGGTATGATGGGCCCTTATATGAGTCCAATGCCAATTGGAGCCTCCATTGCCATGATGCTATCTTTAATTGTTGCACTAACCCTTACCCCCTACCTCGGTTATATCTTTTTGCGTGAAAAAGAACATAAAGGAATTGACCATGAAGAAGAGAAGCCTCACACATTAGAGTCTACAGGAATTTATAAAATTTACAAAGCCTTTATTCACCCTTTATTAGAATCTCGGGGTAAGCGTTGGGCTTTTATTATTAGTATCGTAGTTATTTTACTTGCTTCAATGATGTTGTTTTATACAAAATCTGTTGCTGTTAAAATGCTTCCCTTTGATAATAAGAATGAGTTTCAGGTAGTGATTGATATGCCGGAAGGAACAACACTTGAAAAAACACAAGCTGTTGCTAGGGACATTGGTGATTATGTTGCACAACAGAAATTAGTTGAGAACTATCAAACTTATATTGGTATATCTGCTCCAATTAGCTTTAATGGTTTGGTGCGGCACTACGACCTGCGAAGGGCAGAAAACATGGCAGATATTCAGGTGAATCTTGTTGATAAAAAAGATAGATCCATTCAGAGTCATGCCATTGCCAAAGAAATGCGAGCGCCGATTCAAGCAATTGCTAAAAAATACAATGCCAATGTGAAGATCGTGGAGGTACCCCCCGGACCTCCAGTTCTTTCAACACTTGTAGCCGAAATATATGGGCCAAACTATGAGGAGCAAATTAAAATTGCGAATCAGGTAAAGGCATTGATCAGTAGAACTTCTGATGTAGTAGATGTTGACTGGATGGTTGAGGCAGACCAGCCTGGTTACCATATTACTGTTGATAAAGAAAAAACAATGCGCTATGGTATTGCAACGGCTCAGGTTGCTGCAACTGTGAATGCAGCAGTTTCGGGAATGACTGTGGGTAATTTATATCAACCAGCCTCCTTTAATCAAACTGGTATTAAATTGCAATTGAGCGATGCTAATAAGAGTAATTTAGAAGACATTTTGGATGTTAAAATTATTGGTGCGCAAGGCAATGCAGTACCATTAAGAGATTTGGTTGTTGTGAATAAAGAAACCCAACAAAAAAATATCTATCGCAAGAATCAAAAAGAGGTGGTATATGTTTTAGCCGATATGGCGGGCAAGTTAGAAAGTCCATCTTACGCAATTGCTAAAGTTTCTGATAGCTTAAAGACCATTCAATTACCAAAAGGATTTACACTAGCTGAAGAGTACACACATCAACCAACCATGGAAGACAATTTCTCTCTGAAATGGGATGGGGAGTGGCAAATAACTTATGAAGTGTTTAGAGATCTGGGTATCGCTTTTGCAGTAGTGATTTTAATGATCTATATATTGATAGTTGGCTGGTTCCAGAACTTTGTAGTTCCATTAGTAATGCTTGCAGCTATTCCATTATCGTTAGTTGGTATAATTTTAGGCCACTGGATGATGCATGCCTATTTTACGGCAACCTCTATGATTGGATTCATTGCCTTAGCTGGGGTTATGGTACGAAACTCGGTACTCTTAATTGACTTCATCAATATTCGATTACGCGAAGGTGTTCCTTTGAAACAAGCTATTATAGAAGCTGGGGCAGTTAGAACTACTCCCATCCTATTAACAGCAGGGGCTGTTGTTTTAGGTGCCGTAATCATTCTATTTGATCCTATTTTCCAAGGTCTCGCAATCTCATTGATGGGTGGTACCATCACATCTACCTTCTTAACCTTATTAGTAGTTCCTGTATTATATTATAAAATGATGCGCAAAAAATATCCAATCAAATAAAAA
>CAIYAG010000317.1 GCA_903924075.1 uncultured Bacteroidota bacterium
AATATCAGCAACCGCTGCAATTACTGGTGGTTCAAAATCACTCACCGTTACTTCTTCGTCAATCGTTGAGAAATTACCATGAATATCAGTAACCGTATAAGTTACAATGGTAACACCTACTGGGAAGAATGTTGGTGCATTGCTGGTAATAACTGTTGGACCACAATTGTCAAAGGCTTGGAATGTGGATGCTGTTCCCGGAACACCTAAATGCAAACTGGCAATATCAGAAGTACCACACTTACCTGGTTCTGCAGTACCGCCTTCTCTACCCCAATCAAATGCTTTGCGCAAAACTGGTTGCTCATTATCATAAATAGTGATAGTGAAATCTACTGAACTATTTCCAAAATCATTGGTTGCTGTTGCAGTAATGGTATGTGTACCTACTGCAAAGAACGATCCTGGTGTTACACCCATTTCGTTTTCAGTATAGGTAATAGTAGACGCAGGAATGGCCGTGGTTTCTGTTGCTTCAAAATTCACAATCGCACCACACTGACCCGCATCATTCGGAATATTGATATCTGCTGGTTTCACGATTACTGGTGCAATACCAGTTACTATAACATTGAATGAGGTACTTGCAGTTACGCCTGATGCATCAGTAACAGTATAAGTAACAACTGTGGTTCCTATAGGGAATGTTGCACCACTTTCTAAACCAGCTGTCATCATTGTACTTGCACCCGGACAATTATCTGTTCCTACTGGAGCAATATAATTCACAGTTGCACCATCTGCACTTGTTGCTGTTGCACTGATATCTGCAATTGCAGTAATTACTGGTGCTTCATTATCTGTTACTGTAATTGTTTGAGTACAGGTTGATTGATTATCGCTCGCATCTGTGGCAGTCCAAGTGATGGTTGTAATACCTTTTGGATAAGAAGCACTCAACGCTGCTGCATCGCTTCTCACACCAACAATTGATTTCACAGAACAATTATCTGTTGCTGTTGCATTGGTGATTGCCACTGTTGCAAAACATTTACCCGCGTCTGTGCTCACTGATAGATTGCCAGGACAAGTAATAATTGGTGCAATGGCATCTAACACAGTTACCGTTGCAGTACCTGTTGCAATATTTCCACTCGCATCTGTAACCGTTAAGGTCACAGTGTTTGAAGAAGCATTTGCGATAGGAGCCGCTGCTGTTGTCCAAGGATTATACATGCCTTGCATCAAAGCATTGTGGTGGTTGCCAGAACGATCGATGATCGTTGTGCCTGTAGCTTCATCAAAATTGTAATAAGCAGTTAAGCCCGCTTCATCACCTTTCAACGCCTTTGTTTGCATCGCTGCAATCTGACTGGCTGAAAGTGTAATATTCCAGAAACTCATTTCGTCGAGTGTTCCAATCAATGGGCAACATCCGTTTACGTGTCTTCCCAATACAGCACCTGAAATTCCGCCAATCGGACTCGTATTAAATGAGAAAGATAAATTACCGTCGATATACACTTTAGCCAATGGAAAACTATACGTTACTATAATATTGTGCCATTTGTTTAAACTTATTCCCGGTGCACCAAACCCGCCACCATAAGGAGTAAATACTTCAATGCCGTTGCCACACAAACAAATTTCAAATGCACCACTTGAAATAATTTTTCCATTGCTTGCATCGTTTCCAAAGAACCAAGTACTAAAGGAGAAATTATTTCCTCCAGGAATCAACGATGGGATATAAGCAACACCCGAGCCATTAAATTTCAAGGCTGATACATTTGGTGCTGCTTTACCAACATCAGAACAATTAAATAATGTTTTACTAATGGTTTTATTTGCGATCGCACAATTATCTGTACTGCCATTATCAACCTGTGCAACTGTTAGTGTTGCTTGTCCGTTTGCATCTATATAGATCGTTGGATCTTTTGTAAACACTTTTGGAAGCTCAGTATCTTTTACTACCACATCAAAACTTTGACTTGAAATGCCATTCGCATTGGTTGCTGTTGCAGTTACCCTGGTAGTACCTACATTAAATACTGATACCGGTTGAATATCATAAGTAATAGTTGATGCCGGAACACCCGTTGGATCTGTTGCTGCAAAGTTTACAACTGCACTGCATAGTCCTGCTTTATTATTAACTGTTACAGTTGATGGAACAACAATCGATGGAGCAACTCCCACCACTGTAACGCTGAATGTTGTTTGACTAGTATTACCTGAAGGATCTGAAGCGGTTACTACAACTGTTGTCTCTCCTAATGGAAACACAGATCCTGAATAAGGAACTGCTGTTACATAAGCATTGGCACAATTATCTGTTGCTGCTGGCAACGTAAAGTTCACCACTGCACCAGCTAAACTTGTTGCTTGCACTGCGCCTCCCACATTTGCTGTAAGGATGGTTGCAGTTGAAGTAAACTGTGGTGGTGTTACATCATGAACAGTGAACGTAAATGTATTGCTAGAACTTCCAATTGCATTGGTTGCAGTTGCAGTAATCGTATGCGTACCTACATCATTCATATATCCAGAATAAGTTGGGAAACCGTATTCAGTATACGTAATGGTTGAAGCAGGAACACCCGTAGTTTCAGTTACTGCAAAATTTACAATGGCAGTACAAGCCCCAACAGTTGTATTCACATCGAAATTAGCAGGTACTACAATTACAGGTGCTACTCCAGAAACCACCACATTAAATGTGGTAGTTACAAAATTTCCTGTTGCATCTGTTGCGGTTACCGTAACCAAAGTTGTACCAATTGGAAAGACACTTCCACTTGCAGGTACACCAGAAACTATTGGAGAGATTGTACAATTATCAACGGCAGTTGGTAACGCATAAGTTACCACTGCGCCGTTTGCACTTGTTGCAGTTGCATTGATATTTGCGGCTGTACTTGTAAATGTTGGAGCTACTATATCTTGAATGGTTACAGCAATTGCATTAGAAGCGGCTGATACACATCCATTACTATTCGTGATCACAACAGTATAAGATCCTGTTGTTGTTGCATTATAAGTTGCAGCAGTTGCACCAGAAACACTTACAGCATCTTTGCTCCACTGATAAGTAAATCCTATTCCTGTATTTGCATTTAAGATAACTGTGCCAGACGGACAAACATTTGTTGCTCCGACTGTTGTTACTGTTGCAATTGGTAAAGCATTTACAGTTATAGTTACTGGCGTTCTTGTTGCAGCACATACAAATGGTGTTGCGATAAGTTCAACATAATAATTTGTTGTATTGCTTAATACTGCTGTTGTATAAGTAGCACCACTTGCCAATAAATTACCTCCTGTAGCTGCATCATACCATTTATAATTAGCCCCTACTGAAGCACTTGCGGCTGTTAGAATTGTTGAATTGCCGGTACAAATACTGGTAGTTCCTGTAATTCCGCTAATAGTTGGAATACCTCTTACAACTACTACTATCGAAGATCCTGTGATTGTATTTGAACAAGTTGTTGTACTTGCGTCTTTAACTGATAGCAAAGTATAAGTAAATGTTCCTACAACTCCTGTTGGAGCAGAAACGGTTGCTATATTACCAGTTGATGTTACAGTTTGTTGTGTACCTGCATTAATCGAATAAGTAAAGGTATAAGGAGCAGTTCCATTTGCACCTGTAAAGGTTACCAATGGAGAACCGGTATTGATACAAACATTGGTTGCACCAGAAACAGTTGCAGTTGGTAAAGGATTTACAGTTACTGTTGTTGCAGCAGCAGCTACCGAACAACCATTTGCAGTTGTTGCGTTGTAAGAATAGTTTCCTGTAGTATTTACTGAAATTGCATTTGTTGTTGCGCTGTTCGACCAAGCATAAGTACTATAACGAATATCTGCTCCTGATGCAACAAATGTTGGACTACTGATTAAATTAGCAGTAACAGCATTTGCAGTTGCATCTGCTGTTGTAGTACCAGATGTTTCGTCCATTTTGTAATATGCAACCAGATTAGCACTATTCGATGCAACACTTAATTTTTGTGTGGCTTGAATTTGAGTAATCGTTTTAGCAATATTCCAAACTCTTACTTCATCGATCTGACCAACAAAGAGTTCGTTACCATTATCTCCGATACTTCTTTGACCAATTCTTAAAGTAGTTCCAGAAGTATTTAATCCAAGATTACCAGTTCTATCTAGAACACCATCAACATAGGTATTAACAGTGGTACCATTATATGTAACCGCAACATGGTGCCATACGCCATCATTGATAGTGATATTACCAATCATGTCAATGTTCTGTCCAACGAAATATAATTTGTTGCTGAGGACTAATAATCCAAATCTTTGTCCAGTTGAAATAGTACCCCAGTTTACAATTGCACCTGTAGAGGTTTGAGTTTTTTTTATCCAAGCTTCTAGTGTACGAGCAGCAGTTCCAACAGGTAAATTATTATTGACTATTTCCGCATAATTCGTTCCTGTTAATTGTAATGCATTTCCAGCAGCGCCAGTTCCTGTTAATGTTACAGAAGCATTTGCACAAATTACTGTAGAGCCACTGGCTACAATTGATGCAGCAGGTATTGCATTTATTTGAACTATTTTATTTTCAGAAACCGAAACGCAACCAGATGCACTTGTTACAGTTACATTATATGTTCCAGCAGTTGTTGCTGAAATGCTTGATGCATTACTACCATTGCTCCATAAATAAGTTTGTCCGACTGGTGTTGTAGAAACCCAAGTTGGATTATTCACCAATGTTCCAGTACCGGTTCCTGCATCATCAGAAGTTGTGGTTCCAGTTCCTTCATCAAATCGATAATAACGAATGAGGTTAGCTGTACCAGTTGCAATTGGCATGGCAGCAGCATCAGATAAAACTTGCGCATCAGTTCTTAGAACATTCCAAATACGCAGATCATCGATAGTTCCTTGAAAGAAACGACTATTTCCATTCCATGATCCAATATTGTATGCATTGTTACCAATGATAGAAACTGTTGTGGAATAAACTGCTAAGTTAGTGAATACGCCATTTACGTAAAACTTCACATACTTGCCTGCTTTAGAATAAACTGCAGCAATACGATAAGTGGTATTAGTTGTGAATGTTGAAGTGCAGTATTGATCTTGGGGCGCATTGCCCGATACAGAAAACTGGAGAGCACCATTTGAAAATTGATAATGAATGGCTCCAATAGCATAGTTATCGTGATTCATGATCACATTAAAATTACCACTAGTTAAAGCTGAAGGAGTAATTGTTGCCTCATAAGTAATATCATCAGTTGCTGCATATCCACTTGCAACTGAAACACTATTTGAACCATTGAACTTTAGTGCTGATGTTGCTGCGCTTAAGCCAACTGATCCGCCAGCACAAAGTGTAAGAGATCCATTTGCTTTAATGCTTGCTACCGGCAATCCACTCACTGTAATAACTTTAGTAAAAGTATTTACCACACCACCCACTGTTACAGTATAAGTAATTGTAGCAGATCCTGCAGAAACACCTGTTACTGCTCCTGTTGAAGCATTAACTGTTGCAACCGCTGTATTACTACTTGACCAAGTTCCTGCACCTGCTTGTGCATATTTGACGATCACAATTCCTGATCCTCCATTTCCACCATTTCCTGAAAGCGCATCTGTAGCGCCACCACCACCTCCTCCGCCGCCGGTGTTTGCAGTACCATTTCCACCTTGCATATTGATTGAGTTTCCTCCCATTCCACCGCCACCAATTCCACCGAGATAGTTGGTAGTTGATACGGTACCTTGTCCACCACCACCACCGCCAGCAAAACTTTGTGATACACCAGTCATACTAGTTGTAAAACCCGGACCGCCATTTGAACCCAATAAACCTGCTGTACTTGCTCCCGCACCGGTTGCACCGCCACCGCCATTACCCATGGCAAAGCAGCATCCCAATCCATTATTTTGATTTCCTCCCGCAAAACCCTGTCCAACGATTCCTGCTCCACCAAAACTTCCGTTCGATCCACCACCGCCTGATCCACCATTATTTGCATTAATATTATTGGTTCCGCCGCCGCCGCCGCCATTAGCTACTACTGATCCGAAAGAACTATTAGCACCATTGGCACCATTAATAGGTTCCAATACGCTTCCTAATCCTCCAGCTCCGATCGCTACAGATTGAGAACCACTTGTATTATATAATGCACTGTAGATCAAACCACCTGCACCACCACCGCCTGCATGCCTTTTTCCGCCGCCGCCGCCGCCAGCTACCACTAATAATTCTGTATTTATATTAATACCCGCTGGAATTACAAATGTTCCGGCTCCGGTAAACGTATGCACGTTATAGCCGCTTACATTGGTAATCGTTCCACCACTGATGGTTGTTGATGGCGCTACCAAGGTGGTTGTACCATTTACACAAACAGCCGAAGCTCCAGTAATTTGCGCATTTGAGTAGTTAAAAGAGAATGCTACAGATAATAAAGTAGCCAATAAAATCCCACACTTGCGTAGAGTTGCTTTCATAAATCAGTTTAATTAGGGGTTGAAACGCCGAATAAATTCAACATTTTGCGGAAAATAGACTGAATCATATCGTTTGAGAAATGAAATTGATATAATTACCTATTTAGTAGATTTTATAACCAATTCAGTAGATGATAAAAAATAACAGCAGGTTTTTATCAATTTTCCTATTTTTAAAAACTTATAAGCGTTTCTCTTTCAAAGCTTTATAACAAAATCGTCAAATGAATTGGAATTGCATCATTGTTGAGGACAATATTTTGGAGCGAGATTCCCTTGCCCTGAAAGTTGGAAAGATTGAAGGGTTGATCCTCAAAGCATGCCTCGAAAACGGCTTGGAGGCCCTCAATTATTTGAAGAAGAACGAAATTGATATGGTCATCTCTGACATCGATATGCCCGACCTTTCTGGCCTGGCCCTGATCAAAAGCTTGAACAATCCGCCCGTTTTCATCTTTACCTCAGCCTTTTCTGAACACGCTGCCGAAAGTTTTGAGTTAGACGTCATTGATTATATTGTAAAACCGGTAAAACTGGAAAGACTCAATAAGGCGATCGAAAAAGCGGTTGACTATTTAAAATCAAAAAACAAACAACTACAAGAGCCCATTATTAAAACCATCGCCAGTTCCACAACGGCTGTAGTTGATGTTGTTAGAACCATTGATGCGGAAGAATATGTTTTTGTAAAAGAAAACAACAACCATATCAAATTGAATTTAGGCGAGATCTTATATATAGAAAGTCTGGGTGATTTTTCAAAACTCAGTATCGTTGGGGGTAAATCACATATGGTACTGGTGAGTTTGAAGAACCTAGAAAAACAATTGCCCGCTAATCTTTTTATGCGCGTGCACAAACAGTATATCGTAAACACCCTTCACATCAAAAACATTAGCGTTTCAGATATTAAACTCAGCAATAGCATACTCATCCCAATCAGCGTTTCTTACAAACAAGCACTGCAAGAAAACTTGATCAACAAAAAATCGCTCACAAGATTTATTGATTAGCTATTGTAACTGCAACGGTATTTGAATATCCACCCTGTCCACTTAAAGATCTTTTTTCTTCTCTTACACGATAATAGTAAGTCTTACCAGGTTGAAGCGATTGCACCCTTATTGATGGCTCTTTAATTTTCAAAGATTGATAGCCTGATACAAATGTTTTAAATTCGGGATTCTCAGAAAGATCAAATAGATATTCATCTACAATGCCCAAATTAGATGCTTTCCAATTTGCTACAAAACTACTGCTGCTGATTTCAGTTGCCGCTTCAACTTGCGGAATCATCAATGCATAACTCTCTACCCAATTACTGGTACTGCCTGTTAATGATTTAAAATTTACCAGCACTCCATCATTGTTGTTTCCACTCACATCTGTTAATGTTGTTTGCCAGGTATTATCTCCTCCGCTATGGCCCGTATTAAAATTATAATAAGCTACCAGGTCTTTGTTGCTTGCTGATATCACTTGATACATATCTGCAGCAATTTGATCAGACCTGTCTGTATTAAAAATTCTTAATTCATCTACATCAAACTCAAGTAGGTCGTCAAATCCTAAATACATGCCACTCTTTCCACGGCTCAGAGGAAATCCTGTTCGAACCGACTCTTGCAAAATTCCATTCACATAAATTTTCATGGTATCTGCTCTGAATACTGCAGCTACATAATACCATTTCCCGGCTTCTAATTGATTTTTTTGATAAGCAAACTTTTGTCCGTCTGCTCTTCCATTACCATTGCATACTCCTGAATAAAAATGCATCGTACTATCTACGCCTATCGAATAACTGTCGTCATAAGAAGGAAGATTATTTCGCTTCACCATAATTCTTCCATACGCTCCTTTATTCTTTTTCACATTTACCCAAAGCTCCACCGTTACCGTTTTTGGATTCAAACATTCTGCATCCTGTATCACCACCCGATCGTCGAATCCATCAAAACTCAAAGCATTACCTGGCTGCGAAGAAACCGTAAATGAAATATTGGAAACACTTTCGCCCATGGTATTATAAGCCGAAACAGTAAATTGTTTATGAGCAGTAGCTTCTATTGCTTTGCCACTAAAAACACCGGTGCGTTGGTTAAAGGCAATTCCTTTCGGTAATAATTCAGGGCTAATAAAATATCCATTGGTTTCAATGGTTCGGATCTTATTGTTAAGCTGATCGGCAATATATAATTTACCCGATGCATCAATCGTGATGCCATTCGGAAAATTAAAACCTGCACGCAATCCCAATGAATCATCCTGAGAACCTGGTGCACCTGTTCCTGCAAGCGTGGTTACAATTCCTGCAGCAGTAATTTTTCTAATCTTATTATTGGCCACATCTCCCACATACAAGTTTCCAATTTTATCTATTGTAATGGTTCTTGGGTGATTAAAGTTTGCCAGTGTGCCTTCAACATTGTCGGCCGATCCTGCAATACCTGAGCCAGCAAAACTACTCACTTCACCACTTCGATTTATTTTTCTGATTCGATGGTTCAATTGATCGGCAACAAAAATATTTCCTATCGAATCAATGGCAATTCCATTGGGCTGATTAAAAGATGCCTTCAATCCGTTTGTATCATCATGAAATCCAGCAATACCAGATCCGGCGATGGTACTCACTACTCCTTGTTTACTAATTTTTCGAATCGCATGATTGCCTTCATCCACTACCAATAAATTTTCTTCCCCGTCCATTGCCAATGCAACCGGAAATGCAAAACTTGCATTTATTGCAAAGGAAGCATTCACAAATCCCTGCTTCCCATTTCCAGCATACACACTCACTTCTCCACCAGCACTGATCTTTCTGATCTGATGATTAAAAATATCAGCCACGTATAAATTTCCTTTTGTATCAAATGCCATTCCTGATGGACCATGAAAACTTGCCACTGTTCCCTTGCTGTTATTTTCTTTCCCTTCTTTTCCCGATCCGGCAAAAGTGGAAACAATCCCATCGGTTGAGATTTTTCTTATGACGTTATTGCCCTCCTCAGAAACAAATAAATTACCCTGCTGATCTATAATAATTTTGGAGGGCTGATTGAACCTGGCCTTATTTGATGCACCATTCACAAAGCCCGCTGTTCTGCTTCCAGCAAAAGTGCTCGTATTTCCATAAATTTCTTTTGGCACCGAACCTCCCGTATTACTCGGCAATATTTGATCAATCACAGAATCTAGTGTCAGAATTTTTTTTGCAGGATATTTTAAAACAGGCGCTTGCGCCATCAATAGGTTTGATACCAATAAGATCCACCCAACAAAGCTGAGTTTTAAAATCCTTTGTATTTTTTTATTCCGCTTGCTCATCAAGATATCCTTTTTAAGATGCTGAATTGGCTTTTGATAATGTCAATTCAAATGTCATTCCCTTACCACTGTTGTTTTTTAATACTTGAATATTTCCATACATCAGTTTTGCAAATGTCTTACACAACAATAATCCCAATCCGGTTCCCTTTTCACTGGCTGTTCCATTGCTGCTCTTTAAAGGTTCTTTGCTTGCAGAGTTAAAAAGTATGATCTTTTCTTCACTCATCCCCACACCTTCATCCTGCACTGCAATAATCATTATTCCTTCCTGCTCCCTTGCTGTAATTGAAATATTATCGTAAGCAGCACTATATTTGATGGCGTTGCTCAATAGATTTCTGATGATCAATTCCGACATGTTTTTATCTGCCATAACACAGCAGCCAGTTTCTATATCATTTTGTATTCCGATCTTTTTTGACTTGGCTCGATCCAACAAATTTTCCATCACATCTTCAACTATCAAAGCCATATCAACCGCTATGATGGTAGGATTAAACCCTTGCATTTGAGTTGCTGTCCAATTCAGCAAATTATTCATGGTGGCAGATGATTGATTGAGTGTATTGGAGATTTGATCAAGATATAAACCCATTTTCTCTTCTGAAATAGCACCTTCTTTTAAAAGTTCTGAAAATGATAATAAACTATTTACGGGTAACCGCATATCATGACTCACCACACCCAATATCGTATCCTTTACCATACCCATTTCTTCTAACTCAGCATGCTGTGCTTTAATTACTTCGTTTAAGCGCTTTGTTTTTCTCTGAATGGAATAAGCAACAGTTGCAAAACCCATCACCAAAACAAATAATATGGTGAGATAAAAATTCCATTCTCTTTTGCTCGACAATTCTTTTTCCTGCGCTTTGATCTCTTCGTCCTTTACATATTCGCGCATGCGAGATTGCAATTGAATTTGTTTTGCAGCCTGCTCTGCATTCTTCTTCTCTAATTCTAACTCGTTTTTATTTTTTTTGAATTTTAATTCCATCAACTGCTTCTCTTGTTGTGAAAGCGCTAGTTTTTGTTGCTCATACAACTGCTTTTGCCTTGCTTGCTCAATCAGTTCTGCCTGCTGTTGCCTGGATAATAATTTAGTTTGTTGCAACAAATTGTTTTTAGGAACACTAGTATTGGATGACATACTATCGATCCCCCTAGCAGATTGCGAAAAGCTCTGATTGCAAATGCAAAAAAGGAAAATAAATAATAGTCTAGGGGTCATATGCCTGCGCCAAATAGTTGAGAAGAAGCAAAATACAGTATTTCAGTGAACTCTTTAACCCATGATCCCTCTTACAACATAATCTTCCAAACCTTCTTTACCATAATTATTAAACGGTACCCATACTTTTTCTATAGGAAGAAAAACTTCCACCGCATCTATATCTGGAAATAATTTATAATCGAATTTCTCCGTAGCAGTACTGAGATAACCAGTATAGTAATATCTACAACCATTTGCTACAGCATGATCTAGCTTTTGAAGTATTAAATATTTGCCCAAACTATACGCATGATATTCCGGATGAAAAAAGTTTAGAATGCCTGCAATACTATTCTCTCCTTTATCAAAATATCCAACTGCCACTAATCTGCCATGATCCCGTAACTCGATCATCCAAGAATCAAATGGGTTCTGAGAACTTTCTTCATGTAAGTACTCTTCGCATTTATCGGAAGTAATAAAATTGATATACTCCCAATACAAAGCATATAACTCCCGAACCTCCTCATTGATCTCTGCTGGCTTTACAATCACTTGCAAACCCTTACACTTCTTACGGATCTTACGTGCGGTACTCGACTCCTTCACTTTCTTCAGATCTAATCGCAACCAAAACACAGGTAATGCATAACTCTCGGTATGAAACTGCGTATAGTTTGTAGTAAACAATTGATGCTGCATACGATAATATCCAATCTGTAAAAAAGCATCCAATACTTTTCCTTTAAAACCAGTTTGATCTGCAGAAATATATGTTGGAAGTGAGAACATGTATCAAATTTTAGTAACCAAATTCATCCATCTACGCTTTTACCAAAGCAATCGTTTCAACATTTCCTGAAAATTCTAACTCAAGCACCGAATCATTTTCGTCTGGCCGCTTGCCTAATTCAGGAATGCTAATGCCATATTTATCCTGTTTGAAATTCAATGCTGGTCCATTCAAATATTTTACAGTATTTAATTTCATTCCCTTGATATCGGGCAGCGCTAAAGATCTTGCTTCTGCATTTAATATATGGATATAAATTTTATTTCCCTTTCTTGTTGCTACCATGTCTTTACTTGGTAAATAGGGGCCACCCCTTGTTCCATAAATGGATGCACCATATTTTTTTAACCAACCACCCATTTGTTGCAGTAGTTGCACCTGACGCTGCTCCATTCTTCCATCGGCCATCGGACCTACATTATACAATAAGTTACCATTGCCCCCTGCAGTACCCACCAATGTTTGAATGGATTCTTTTAAACTTTTCATTTTATCATTCGGCTTCCAGGCCCACTGTTCACAAATAGTGATACACGATTCCCAGGCATCCTTCATATTCATCTCACCTATAAATTGCTCAGGTGTTGCATAATCTCCCACCGTTTGATTGTTCATTAATTGATGCGCGCCCTTTCCTAAACGATTATTGACGATCACATTGGGATCTGTTTTCTTGATATGTGCATATACTTCTTGTCCCATTTCAAGCGTCCACGGCGTTTCCCAGTTTCCATCAAACCACAACATGTACGGATGATAATTGGTAATGATCTCTGTAAGCTGACCCTTGATCTTCTCCACAAATTTTTTCATATCAGCTCCAGCACTAGGCTTTCCATTGGGCAGGTTATTATTCGGATACAAAGGATCGTGCCAGTCTAACACGCTGAAATAAACACAGAATTTGATTCCTTGTTTTTGACACGCTTTACTCAGCTCCGCAAGGATGTCTTTTTTAAATGGCGTTGACATAATATCATAGTCGGTGTATTTACTGGGCCACAAACAAAATCCATCATGGTGTTTTGATGTAATGGTGAGGTATTTCATTCCCGCATTCTTTGCAGCTAAGACCCAGGCATCTGCATTGAATTGTTGCGGATTAAATTCTTTATAAAGTTTGTCATAATCGATGGTGTCAACACCATTGCCCCTGCTCCAACCTATTTCAGTTCCGCGCAGATTAACCGGACCCCAATGAATAAACATCCCAAAACGTTGATCCATAAAATCTTTGATAACCGAATCTGGCGTTTTTAATGTGGTCGCATGCGGCTGTGCAAATACTTTTGGATTTATCGCTAATAATAAAAATGCTATAAAGAAAAACGATTTTGAAAATAGGGGCTTTATCATCTCTTATCTTTTGTAAAAGAAATTTACAACAAAAAAGAATGCTTATTGAAACAATAGGGTGTTTTCACCGTATCACTTCTTGCTTTATAATCAGTTTAATAACGGAATTTTTCGGGTGAAATAACGGCAGTGTTCTTTTATCAAAAAATTCTATCTATTTTTATTTCACCCCCCTGACGCTGTCTGCATTTCATCTTTTTCAACGCGGTAAACCCCCGC
>CAIYAG010000318.1 GCA_903924075.1 uncultured Bacteroidota bacterium
CTGAAATGCAAAAATTGGAATTAAACAAGTGATGATAATGAGCTTGGAGAAGAATATTGATTTCCCCATTTCTGTTCCCTTTGTTTTGAAGAGACCCATCTTTGCAAGTTTGTTGAATTTCTCCATTCCAACTTCTCGAGCTCTTGCATCTAATGCAACAAATAACCCTTCCACCATTACCACCGCACCATCTATGATGATACCAAAATCTACCGCACCCATACTCAATAGGTTTGCAGTCATTCCTTTGATCCGCATACAAATGAATGCAAATAATAATGCTAATGGAATTACAATACTTACTGTGACTGTTGTTCTCCAATCGGCCATAAATAGTAAGACGATACAGGTAACAAGAATGATTCCCTCTAATAAATTATGGATAACTGTTTCGGTACAATAATCAATCAGATTTGTTCTGTCATAAAATGTTTCAATCTTCACATCCTTTGGTAGGATAGTGGTATTCAATTCAGTAACTTTTTCTCTGATTTTTTCAAGTACATCCGCAGGGTTTTCACCTTTCCGCATTACTATGATACCTTCAATTTGATTGGCTTCCTTATTCAAGGCAACTTGTCCCAGCTTTGGTTTACTGCTTTCCAATACATTAGCTACATTTCTTACTAGAATGGGAACATTATTGATCCTTGTTACAATTACATTATTGATATCATCAATGTCGTTCAGCAATCCAATTCCTCGAATCACATAACTCTGCCCATTTTTATTGATCACATCTCCACCTACATTGATATTGCTTTTTTCTACAGCATTATATACATCAATGGATGAGAGATTGTATTTGGTTAATAAATTAGGGTTGACGCTGATTTCAAATGTTTTCTCTTCTCCTCCAAAACTATTCACGTCAGCAACTCCCGGAACAGATTTGAATTGCCGATCAAGAACCCAATCTTGCAACGTAGTTAATTCTCTTATACTCGACACTTTACTCCTAAGTGTATACCTGAAAATTTCGCCAGTAGGGCCATATGGAGGTTGTACATCAGGTTTTACACCGTCAGGCAGATCTGCACCGCCTAATCTACTCATGACCTGCTGTCTTGCAAATGCATCATCTACATCATCATCAAAAATGAGGCGTATATACGATAAGCCAAATGATGAAGTTGTTCTTAGGTTTGATTTTTTTTGAACAGAATTCAAAACCGTTTCCATTGGAATGGTGATGAACTTTTCCACTTCCTCTGCACTTCTTCCTGGCCATTGTGTGATGATGATAATTTGCGTATTGGTTACATCCGGAAATGTTTCAATAGGTGTTTCTTTATAGCACCATATTCCCAATGCTACCAATATGCCGGTTAAAAAGAAAACCAGGTATCGGTGCATCAATGAGAAATGGATAATACTTTTTATGATCTTATTCATTTTTTAAAATTTAATTTGACAAAATGAGTCACTATTTTTCTAACAATGCCCGATAGAGTAGGATCTGATTTTTACTGATTACTACATCACCTTCTTTTAAGCCCGACTTGATATAGGTGGTGCTGCCTACCGCTTTTAAAAGTGCAACTTCTCTAATTTCTAAATTGCATTTCTCGTGATAGATGACTACAAACATTTTACTATTGTCAAATAAAACTGCTTCTGAAGGGATACTTACTGCTTTTACTGATTCTTTGTTGGTAATGATCACATTCGTAAACATCTCAGGTTTTAATTGCAGATGATCATTGGGTACATTCATTCTTACCCGCATCACTTTATTCTGAGGATCTAATACTTCACTTACTTTCTCAATTTTAGCTTGGAATACTTTATCAGGGTATGCCAGTGTGGTGATCTTAGCATCATAGCCTTCTTTTACTTTAAGAATATCTGCTTCAAATACATTTGCCCAAACCCACACATTGTTTAGATTAGAAATAGTAAATAGGCTATTGCTATTATCATTTCTGATATAAGCCCCTGCATTCATATTTTTTTCAACGACATAACCACTTGTTGGGGCGGTAATATAAAATAAGCCATTTGATTGGGTATGGCCACCGCCATTGATTTTTATGAGGTCGTTCAATTTTTCATTTGCAGATAATGCCTTTTGATAATTCTCTTTTGCTATAGTGAGTTCACGCTCACTGCTGATCCCTTTTTCGTATAATGATTTTGCATTATCGAATTCTCTTTTTGCAATAGCTAGATCAGAGCCGGCAGATTTCAAATCGCTATAGTTGCCAGCTATATCAGCGCTTTTCAGAACTGCAAGAATTTGTCCCTTTTCAACCTTGTCTCCAATGGTAACTTTTACTTCCAGTACCTGACCACTACTAATCGGATATACTTTAATAACTTTATTTTCATCAAAACTTACTTCTCCTGATAATGAAAGCTCATCGTTGATATTGCTGATCTTAGCTGTATCCAGACTGATCATTTTCTGCATGCTGTCTGAAATACATACTTTTTGCACTTTCTGTTCTTCAGGAATCTTTTGTGTACAGCTCAGAATTGCAAAACTGCTAATAATGCTAAGCGAAATGGCTATTTGAATTTTTTTCATGTTCTTTATTTTAATTCTTTTAATTAATCATGTCTTTTCCTGCCAAATAATTGATTTCTTCTATGGAAGCATGTAGATTATAATCCTGGCTCAAATGATTTAATTCTGCATCACGATAAGCATCGAAGAAATCAATGAATTCAATCAAGCTAATTTGTCTTTGGCGATAGCTATCAGTGATATTGTTAAAAAGAGAAGCATAATCTTTATAAAATGTTTGCTCCTGTTTGCCACTCAATTCTTTGGTGAGGTAGAATTTATTCAAAGCATTCTGAATACTATTGTTTAATTGTTGCTGCACTTGCATCAGGGTTGTTTCTTCTTGTTTTACTGCATACTGTGCACTTTTAATATTCCCTTGATTTCTATTGAATATGGTTAGCGGTAATGAAATACTAAGGCCCACATAATGTGGAGTATAATTACTGTTGTGATCGTATTCTGGACCGATGGTTAAGTCAGGGGCTCGAAGCGCTTTTTGATAGCTCAGGTTTTGTTGTTGATACAATAATTGATTTAGCTCAATTTGATAGGCCGAGTTATAGATCTTAGCTGAATCTAAAACTGGTTCTAAACTAGGCAATGGATTAAGTATGGTATGTTCAGAAACAAGTGCTACAATAAATGAGTTCCCATTCATTTGTAACATGCCTTTCAATTCTGATTCTGTATCAGCCAACTGACGATCATTATCTGCGAGGTCTTGATTCATAGAAAGGATTAAAGCTTGTATACGCAAGTAATCTTTCTTTGCAATATTGCCTGACGCTAATTGAGATTTCATCCCTTCAAAAAGCTTTTTCAATTCATTCAATTCTTTATTATACAATTGATGAACTCCCATTTTTTGAGCAATGACATAATAATCCGTTCTTAATTGATATTTTAGGTTTCTAAGTACTTCATTGAATTGCAATTCACTGATTTTAGCATTTGTAGAGGCCATTGAGATCCATTTACTACGTTTCCCCGCAGTTTTAATTAATTGTTGGATTTGTATAAAGTACTGTCCCTGTACTTGGCCATTCGCATCCTTCCCATGCTCAAAAAATTTATTATTCGCATAAACATTTTGATCAGTTACTAACATAGGATTATCCCATAGTTGCGCTTGCTCAACCAATGCTTTATTAGCATCAATATTATATTTAGCTGCAAGCAGTGAAAGATTATTTTTCATGAAAACCGTTTCCATTTCTGGTAAACTAAGTCTTACAGTATCTGTTTGAATTTGTGCTTTTGCGTTAAAATTCATGAGGCATAAAAGTATACCTAGGCAGATGCCTATGCCGGACATATGTCCGCACATAATTTGCTTCTTCATATTCTTAAAGGTTTGAATGGATAGGACGACGTTAATGCTCCATTTACATAGAGCTCATGTCAATTTAAAAAAGTACTGGAGAAAAAAATTAAATCTTGGGAGGTTGAGGATTGATCTCCTGTTGGTATAGATCTTGAAATGATTCCTTAATAGGAAATGGCAACTTAGAAATATTGATCTGCGATTCTGATAATATTGCAGGCTTCTGTATGCTGATCGCTTTATAAGATGCGTGCTTGTGAAAGTGAAGATCCTTGTGGTGCTGAGATTGCTCTGGTATTGCTCCAGTATGCCCTAATACTTCTTCGATCACAAATTCTACGATTGTTTCCGAAATATTGGTTTCTGTGTTGCCTTGGTTGTTATAAACAGGCGTAAAGTCTTGTGCATAAATACTTAGGTTCAATAATTGCAATGCAACTATTAACGTGATGACACGGATGATATGTTTATTGAATTTTTGCAC
>CAIYAG010000319.1 GCA_903924075.1 uncultured Bacteroidota bacterium
ACTGGTTATGGTAACCCACAAATTGGTGGATTATACTATATCAGTTTTGGCTGGAACGTATTTTAATCGATACGAATTCACATAAAAGAAATCCTCTCCGATCAGTCGGAGAGGATTTTTTGTTGGTAAAAGACCCAAGTCTTTTGGTTTTATAGGGTAGAATCTTATATTTTTGCTCCTCATTTAATTCAAATTACTATGCGTTCAATTGCTTTTAGAGAGGCTTTAAGAGAAGCCATGCAAGAAGAGATGAGAAGAGATGAGAGGGTCTTTTTGATGGGTGAAGAAGTTGCAGAATACAACGGTGCTTATAAAGTTAGCCAAGGAATGTTGGCTGAATTTGGAGCTAAAAGAGTGATTGATACGCCCATTGCAGAGCTGGGATTTGCAGCTGTTGCGGTAGGTGCAGCTCAAAATGGTTTGAGACCAATCGTTGAATTCATGACATGGAACTTTGCGGTTTTACCGATGGACCAGATTCTGAATACAGCTTCTAAAATGTTGGCCATGAGTGGCGGACAAATTGGTTGCCCGATCGTTTTCAGAGGCCCAAATGGTAGTGCTGGTCAGCTTGGAGCGCAACATAGCACAGCTTTTGAAAGCTATTATGCAAATATTCCGGGTCTTAAAGTGGTTTCTCCTTCCAATGGATATGACGCAAAAGGATTGATGAAACAAGCCATTCGCTATGAAGAAGATCCTGTAATGTTCATGGAAAGTGAAGTGATGTATGGCGACAAATGTGAAGTTCCTGAAGAAGAATATTATATCCCGCTAGGAAAAGCTGATGTGAAAAGAGCTGGTCGCGACGTTACGATCGTATCGTATAATAAAATGATGAAAGTAGCTTTAGGTGCTGCTGCAGAATTGGAAAAAGAAGGTATCAGTGCAGAAGTGATAGATCTAAGAACAATTCGCCCGCTCGATTGGGAAACCATCGTTGAAAGTGTGAAAAAAACAAATCGCTTAGTGATTGTTGAAGAACAATGGCCATTTGCTTCAATATCTTCTGAAATTACTTATCGGATTCAAAAAGAAGCTTTTGATTATTTGGATGCACCTATACGCAGAATTACCAGCGCAGATGCACCCATGCACTATGCGCCAAACCTTGCGGCTTTAGCAATTCCAGATGTGGAAAGGACCGTGAAATTGGTAAAAGAAATTGTTCAGCAAAAGAAATAATTTTCAACTATTTCGATAACTCTTTGAATCCCGAACTGCTAACTTTAGTTGGCTTCGGGATTCTTAATTTTTATGCATGAAGTATTGCTTAATCTGCTTTCTATTGTTGTCATTTGCAAGCCATGCGCAGCAAAATCTGGGATCAACAATGCTGAAAGATAGTTTGGCGCCGGTGCTTGTGCAGGCTTTTGGAAAGCAAGTTAAATGGAAAGAAGCAGCAGCGGCGATTGCTACTATCAACACAAATGATTTGAATATATATGCACCAACTTCAATAGTGCCAGTATTCAATAAGTTAAGTGGTGTTAGATTCGAAGAACGTTCTCCAGGCAGCTTTCGATTATCCATTCGAGGAAGTTCATTAAGAGCTCCATTTGGCGTAAGAAATACAAAAGTATATTGGAATGATCTTCCTCTATCTGATGCAACAGGGAATACCTATTTAAACTTAGTTGATCTGAGTCAGATTAACGCAGCAGAAATCATCAAAGGCCCGGCAAGCAGTGGATATGGCGCTGGAACTGGCGGAGTGGTGCTATTGAAATCGGATTTGCCTTTTAAGGATACCACATGTCAGAGCTATCAAGCAGGTATAACATTTGGATCCTATCAGCTGTTTAAAGAGCAGACATCCTGGAAAATACAAAGCAAACATTTTAATAGTCAATTGAGTCAAACTTACCAGCAATCAGATGGGTACAGACAGCAATCAGCTATGCGCAAATCCAGTTTTTTATACCAAGCTGCGCTTGAAAAAGACCGTCATCGACTAGACCTTTTAAGTTGGTATACCGATCTGTATTATCAAACCCCTGGAGGCATCACACTTGCACAAATGCAAACCAATCCGCAACTTGCTAGGCAGCCCACTGCAACACTGCCAGGAGCCATTCAACAAAATGCTGCGGTATATAATAAAACCTTTTATGTAGGCATTAAAGACCATTATAAAATCAATGATCAAGTAAACGTATCGTCTTTTGCTACATTCAATCATACCAATTTTGAAAACCCATTCATTACAAACTATGAATTCAGAAAGGAAACCAATGCTAGTGTTGGTTCTAAATGGATTGTACAATCTTCTTCCAAAAACTTTCAATGGATCAGTGGATTTGAATGGCTGTTCAATCATTCAGCCATTACAGATTTCGGGAACATTAAAGGAACACCCGATACTTTACAATTGGATGATCGTGTAAATGCAAATCAGTGGAGTATCTATACACAATTAGAGCAATTGTATTTTCAAAAATTACATGTATCCGCAGGAATAAGTGTTAATCAGCAACAATTTATATACCAGCGAATCTCAGATCCATTGGCAATAAGCCAAACAAAGTCGACACATCTCATTCCTGCGCCTAGATTTTCAATATTGTATGATCTCAATCATTCAATAGCAGTGTATGGAATCAGTGCCTACGGATTTTCTCCCCCTTCATTGGCTGAAGTACGGCCCTCAGATGGGAATTATTACGGAGAATTAGCACCAGAAAAAGGTTGGAACTGGGAGTTGGGTATGAAAGGTTTTCTGTTGCATGATCGGCTACAATTCGATTTTGCTTATTATCATTTTGAAGTGCAAGATGCGATCGTAAGAAGAAACAACACTGCAGGTGCCGAATATTTCGTAAATGCTGGATCTACT
>CAIYAG010000320.1 GCA_903924075.1 uncultured Bacteroidota bacterium
CCGATCTCCTTGGATCCAAACGCCCAATTCCATTATAAATACTAAAATAGCGGAACAATACCTTGGATTTAAAGGCTCTGCTGGAAATCATTTCACCTATCAGGCAAGATTATCGTTCCTGCAATTGTATAACCAGGCTTTATTTGTAAACAATTATGCTGATGGTAGAAGTTTCAACATTTTGTTCGACCCTAAAATTCAAGCTCTTCGAATTCATGGAGAACTTGGCTACCATATCCAGGAGAAATTTTCTTTCATTGGCTCTTTAAACTTAAATGAATACACCAGTTTAACATCTTATGATAAAGCTTATGGTTTAATTCCAATGGAAATCACCGGTACTTTTAAGTGGAAAGTCAATAAAGACTTACAAATCAAGGCTGATGCGTTTTTGTGGGATGGAAGCAGTTATCAAAACAAATTATTACAAAGTCAGAAGCTAGATCCGGCAGCCGATGTCAATCTTGGTGCAGAATTCTCAGTGATGCCAAAGCTCAATCTCTGGATACAAATGAATAATTTATTTAATAACAAATACCAACGTTGGAACCAATATGAAGTTCTGGGCTTTAATGTTTTGGGAGGAGTTGTATATTCGTTCAAGTAAATCGCCCAATTCATGCAAGAGTATTTATTGAAATATCTGATTTTACATAAAAATCTAGCCATTCCAAAAGTTGGCGTGTTTAACATTGAAAGCCTTAGTGCTCAAGTTGATGGAACCAATCATTTATTATATCCACCTTCACAGGTAATTCGTTTTAAACAAGAATTGGTATCTCCGGATAGAAGTTTTTACGATTTCCTTGTACGCGAAACCGGATTAGAGCTGGTGGATGTAATCAAAAAATTGCAACAAATATCTATTCAGATCTTAGCTGATTCAAAGGAGTCGAAAGGTGCAATTCTGGAAGGGATCGGCACATTGAAACAAGAAAATGCAAGTCATTTGTTATTTTTTTCTGACCGACCATTAGAATATTTATATCCTCAAGTAAAAATTGACAAAGCAATTTCATTGGCCAAATCGGCAAACATGAAACAAGCTCCTTTCATTTCACATGAATTAGAAGGAGATGAGTTGAGAGAGTTTTTAGGGCAAGCAAATGATGTGGAGGGGAATGATAATTGGTGGGTGTATGCTTTAGGTTTACTAATATTAGGTATCGGAGCCCTTTTATTTTATTACGTATAATGTTTCTTTATTTATTGTTGAATCCATGACGAACGATTTACCCATTCACTATACAACTTGCCCAGTTTGTAATTCAAATGCTATCCATCAAGTTTTAGATATCAAAGACTACACAGTAAGTCAGGAAACATTTGAAGTTTGGCATTGTGATGATTGTAGTTTTCGATTTACTCAAAATATTCCTGCTCCGTCTAAAATTGGCCCTTATTACCAATCAACTAATTATGTTTCGCATTCAGATACACAGGAAGGATTGATTCACCGTGTGTATCATATGGTAAGGACACATACTTTAAAAGTGAAACGTAGATTAATACAACAGGCTACTGGAAAGCAAACCGGTGATTTATTAGATGTTGGAGCTGGTACTGGTGCTTTTTCAAAAACGATGAAAGATGCGGGTTGGAATGTAACTGGTTTAGAGCCAGATGATACTGCAAGAAAAAATGCTTTAGAAAAGAATGGATTAACTTTGTTAGATCCAAGCAATTTATATCAACTAGCTAATGATTCTTTTGATGCCATTACCATGTGGCATGTATTGGAACACGTACATGATCTGCATGGGTACCTTGAAAAATATCATTCGATCTTACGTAAAGAGGGAAGATTGGTAATAGCAGTACCTAACTATACTAGTTATGATGCAACTGTTTATCAGCAATATTGGGCTGCATATGATGTGCCCAGACATTTATATCATTTTTCGCCTGAAAGTATGTCGAAATTGGCTGCCATTAAAGGATTCAAGATCAATTCAGTAAAACCAATGTGGTTCGATAGTTACTATGTGGCCATGTTAAGTGAACAATATAAAACAGGAAAGAATCAATACATCAGTGCTGTTTGGGTTGGATTAATTTCTAATTTAAAAGCCTTATTCAACAACAAGAAATGTAGCTCTGTTATTTATATTCTTGAAAAACAATAAGCTAGTTGAATTTGATTTCAAATAAGCTTGGCCAGTTTTTTCCGGTTATATAAAATGTTTTTTTCTCGGAATTATAAGCAATGCCATTTAAGACATTATTTTTGATATCCAGGTCTTTATGATTGTGGCTACTTTTAATCAGTTCGGTCATATCTGCCTTTGCTTCCACTAAACCTGTTTGTACATTAATTTTGATGATATCGTTTGTCATCCAAATGTTCGCGTATAAATATCCATCTACATATTCTAATTCATTTACCATTGACACATAGCCATTGTTATTCACTACGCCTAGTGTCCGCTCAATTTTAAAGGTCTCTGGGTTCACGAAATAAATATTACTGCCACCAGTGTCAAGAATCAAGGATTTGCCATCTGTGGTCATTCCCCAGCCCTCATAAGGCCATTCAAATTCCTGAGGCAACTTTTTAAAATTCATATCGTACACAAACACTTTGTGTTCTTTATAAGTAAGTTGGTAAATTTTATTATTCAATACCGCAATTCCTTCTCCAAAATATTGATCTCCTAGTTTAAGTTTCTGCTCAGCTTTTCCAGTCTCAAGATTTGTTTTTAATAAATGGCTTTGTTCATAGTTACCTGTACTTTCTAAAAATTTACCATTGAGCCAAATCAGTCCCTCTGTAAAAGAACTACTATCATGCGGATATTCATTGATAACAGTATAAGTTAAGTTAGTAGGAGCTGCAATTGCAGGTGCTGAATTCTGATTGTTTTCTGGGTTGTTAGTATCCTTGCAGGAGGCAAGCAAACAAACCATAAGAATTAAGCCGAAGATTTTTTTCATGAATTTGAATATCTAATTAAAAAACACAATTAAAAATAGAGTAGGAGCATATCAGCTGCTTTCTCGCCCATGATTGGAGTGAGTGCAACGCCCATTCCGTTGCAAGCTATAACTGCATATACATGATCATCAAGCTGTGTGAGTAATGGTTTTTTATTTTCAGTGAATCCCATGATGCCGCTCCAATGATTTTCGATGGTATATTTATAGCTCGGATCAATATGTTGTTTCAAGAATTCTATCAATTTGTTTTTGACCATTTCGGAACCTGAAATATCGGTTGTTCGTTCTGCTTCAAAATCAGTATTTCGGGCACCACCAATTAAAATTCTGCCATCCAAATTACGCCAATAGTAGAAACCTTCATCAAAATGAAAAGTGCCACTAAGTTTAAGATCCGGAATTTCAGAAGTAACTATCACCTGACCTCTTGCTGGTGTAATATTTAAATGTGGAGCTATCTCATTTCCAAATGCATTGGTACAGAGCATTAGTTGATTTGCGGTGAATCTGATCTGTTGTTTGGTAAAAACGTGCATCCCTTCTAAACTTCTAACCCAGGAAGTCATTTCGATCCCATTTAAAATGGTAACACCCAATAATTGAACTTTTTGAATCAGAGCGCTTACTAATTTACCGCTATGTATGCCAGACTCGAGTGAGTTTTCGATCATTGCGTCAAATCCTATCAATCCTTTTTCAGCAATTTTCTCATCACATCTCACAAATGTGTGTTCTTTTTCAGTGATCGTTTCTAATTGTTGGTTTAACCATTCAATCTTTTCGTCTAACTGATCAAAATATTTGTAATCCTTATTGATCAATTCATATCCACCACAATTGTCTAGATCAATTTGTTTGGGAGTGAAATAACTCTTGATACGTTCTAATCCATTAAAACGCATTCTTACAATTTCAAGGGTGTCTTGTAACCCTATATTTTCTATATCGTTGAGAATTTCAGTGGGACTGCCAAAGCAAGAAAAACCTGCATTTCTGGTAGACGCACCAAGCGGTGTAATGTTTTTTTCAAGTATGGTGATACGTAATGAACTATTCTTTGTTTTCAAATTCAGGGCTGTCCACAAACCCATGAAACCACCTCCAACTATAATGATATCTTGTGTAGAATAAAAACTTTCCTGTTCCCAAAGTGATAGGTTACTCATATGTCAAATATACTTAAAACAAAAAAGGAATTGAGCCAATTCTCAATCCCTTTTTAGTTTTTAACCTAAATTTCGATTAAACATTAAAGCGGAAATGCAATACATCCCCATCTTTAACAATATATTCTTTGCCTTCAATTCTTAGTCGACCATTTTCTCTACAAGCAGCTTCACTACCATACTTGATAAAATCTTCATAGGCAATGACCTCTGCCTTAATGAATCCTTTTTCAAAATCAGTATGAATCACACTAGCAGCCTGAGGTGCTTTCCAGCCTTTATGGATCGTCCAAGCCCTTACTTCCTGCACGCCAGCAGTGAAATAAGTGTCTAGGTTCAATAGTTTATAAGCAGTTCTGATCAATCTGTTTAAAGCTGGTTCGTTCATTTTATATTCTTCCATGAACATCAGTTTATCTTCTTCAGCTTCCATTTCTGCGATCTGTGCTTCAATATTATTACACATAATGATCAGCTCGGCACCTTCAGCAGTGACTGCTTCTTTAAGCATATCGCTGTATTTGTTTCCGGTATGCATACTTGCTTCATCCACATTGGCAACATATAAAACTGGCTTATCTGTTAGTAGAAATAAATCGGCAATTGCCATGTTCTCTTCCTTGTCTAAACCAAGTGAATGGATGCTTTTGCCCTTTTCTAAATGCTCTTTACAACGGTTTAAAATCTCAAATTCAGCTTTTGCCTTTGTATCTGTACCAACTCTAGCCATTTTCTCAACTCGACTCCATTTTCTTTCTACACTATCCAGATCTTTCAGTTGCAATTCGGTTTCAATGATTTCTTTATCACTGATCGGATTAATTGCACCTTCTTCGCGTAAAACGTTTTCGTCTTCAAAACACCTAATTACATGAATGATGGCATCCACTTCTCTAATATTTGCAAGGAACTTATTACCAAGTCCTTCTCCTTTACTTGCGCCACGAACCAATCCCGCGATGTCTACAATTTCTAATTGAGTTGGCACTGTTCTATTGGGTTTTACCAATTCTGCTAGTTTGCCCATACGCTCATCTGGTACATCCACCAAGCCAACATTGGGTTCGATTGTACAAAATCGATAGTTGCTAGCCTGTGCTTTTGCACTGATACTCACTGCGTTAAATAAAGTTGATTTTCCTACATTGGGTAAACCTACGATCCCTGCTTGTAATGCCATGTCAAAAATTTGAGCGGCAAATATAGCCGTTTCCATCTACATATACTATTCAACCACCAAGACCTTGGTTCCCAGTAGTTTATACTGCATATCGCGATACGCGATCTGGTAGCGGCCCTTTTGTAAATACAGGTAATAATAACCATCGGGAGCGGTAATATAGGTCTGATCGGCTGGTACTAATTTGCCCAATTGTTTCTCATTATATTCTTTATCGTAAAAAGCTTGCACAAAGAATAAGGTCTGATAAATAGGCTGTACAGCAGTTTCTTTTTTAAGGCCACTCATGGAAGCCCAGGTGGGTCTGCCATTTCTATATTTGGTAGGCGGATGCATGATATAAATATCACAAAGATTGAGATCGAAAATGTCTTTGGGATGATTGTTCTTTAATAAAACAACGGGCGTAGGGAAGCTATTCTTTTTCGCATAAAAGTCATAGACTGCAGATCCATATTCTGAAGTACTCTGCTCGGTTAAAGATGTTTGGTCAATGGTTAATGGATCAATACCTGATACGATTTTAAAATAGGCTGCCATTGGAATTCGGTCATCACTGGTTGCGCCTTCTTCGATATGTTTATCTCCTGCAAGTACTAAAATCTTCGCAGATGGATCTTTTTGTAGTACCTGATAGATATTTGCTGCTTGTGTATATTCTCGCTGATTTACAGTATGGTTATAACTTGTATCATCGTAAGCAACTAATGCAAACCCTAGATTTAAAGCCTGTCTCACCAGTTCTCCTCCAATTGGTTCGCATGTATAGTGCCCAGTTAATATGTTTTCTTGTCTTAAAGATGCATTAGGAAAGGGATTCAATGTTTCCATTGCCAAATACCTAAATCCCTGTGTATATAGATCTTCGAGTAATGATGCCGTGAATGCCCGATGTAAGGGTTTATTGTGCGACTCATTCAACATCACCACTTTTTGATTCTTTGTTCTTTCTAAAACATACTTCTTGGCATCTTTAAATTCAATGCTTGAAAACAAATCAATTTGTTTATTCAAACTCTTAAACACCGAGTCTTCTAATTTACTATCATATGATTTCTTTTCAATTTCAAGGGCCGATAAGTAATCGCCATTAAATGAAACAGCTTCTGATAGGTCGATCAAATATTGTGTTGCATTTGAGTTAGCTATTAATCTGTTTTCCTGTGTTATAGATTTATAAAGCGGGTAGAGATAATGCAATTCTTTATTGTGATAGATAGAAAGGAAATTGCTGCTATCTATTTTTAATTTGGGTTGCGCTAAAATGTATTTTTTTAGATACTCATAGTTTTCACCTGTTTGTGCCTGTATCAATGATGCACTGGAAACAAGCAATAGGAGTACTAATAGAATTTTACGCATTCAAAACTTTTTGCAAGAATAAGCAAGTGCTTGTTAGTAAAAGATTAAAGGTGCTTCAGAAAAATGTTTTTAACATTTAGTGCTAGATCATTTGCTCTTGGCATATTGCATCACAATATCCCACTCAGCTTCTTTAACGGTTTGAACAGAAAGCCTGCCTAGTCTGATCAGATCCATATTAGTAAGTCTAGGATCGTTTTTTAAAATAGCAAGTGGTACAGCTTTAGGAAGTTTTTTGAAGGGCTTAAAATCAACAACTAACCATGCAGGGTTATCGGTGGTTGGGTCTTGATAAGCTTCTTTCACAACTTTTGCGATCCCAACAATTTCCATGCCTTCATTGCTATGATACCAAAAAGCCAGATCGCCTTTTTTCATAGATCGCAAATTATTTCTAGCGCCATAATTACGAACGCCATCCCACATGGTTTTACCCTCTTTTTCAAACTGATCCCAGCTGTATTTGAATGGTTCTGATTTAATGAGCCAATAGTTCATAATAAAAAGTCAAAATTCAAAAGTCAAAAACACAGAATTTTAATAGCCGCTTGCGAGAATATCTGCTAAATGTTTTACCTGCATATTTGAATGATGATTCTTTAAACAACCATCAATATGCATGAGGCAGCTCATATCAACACTAACAATATAATCGGCTTCCGTTGCAATGGCATTCGTGATCTTTTGTTCTCCCATGGCAATACTGATGGGTTCAAATTTAACGGCAAAGGTACCGCCAAAACCACAGCAGGTCTCAGACTCGTTCATTTCAATCAATTCTAATCCAGCTACCTTACTCAGTAAAGCACGTGGCTCTGCTTTGATATGACATTCTCTTAAGCCTGCACAACTATCGTGATAAGTTACCTTGCCTTCAAAGCTCGCACCTAAATCAGTTATTTGAAGCACATTTACCAAGAATTCTGATAGTTCATAAATGCGTTCTGCAGTTTTTTTAGCTTGCTGTAAATGCGCAGAATTATCGAATAGCTTGGCATACATATTTCTGACAAATCCAACACAGCTTGCAGATGGTGCTACAATATATTCGGCGCCTTCAAAATCTGTCAAAAATTTAGTACAAACTTCTTTTGATTCACCCCAGAAACCCGCATTAAAAGCAGGTTGACCACAGCAGGTTTGTTTGGAATTATAGTGTACATCACATCCTGCTTTCTCCAACACTTTTATCATATTAAAAGCAACAGTAGGATAGAGCTGGTCTATAAAACAGGGAACAAATAGATGTACTTTCATGTTGCGATTTGAATTGGGTTACACTATTTAAGCTTTCTATTCAAAGCTATCATTTTAATTGCAGTAATGGCGGCTTCTTCGCCCTTATGACCATGAATTCCACCAATACGATCAATTGCTTGCTGCTCATTTTCAAGTGTAAGAACACCGAAAATAACAGGTACATCTAAACTTAAATTTAATTGCAAAACACCCTCTGTTACAGCCTTACATACATAATCGAAGTGTGGGGTATCTCCTCTGATCACAGTACCCAACGTGATATATGCATCTGGTAAGGTTTTGCTATAAGCATAGTGTTGCTTTACAGCGAATGGGATTTCAACAGCACCAGGAACAGTAATGGTTTTTGAAGCGATATTATTTGCTTTAAAAATTTTCTTTACCCCTGCTTCCAGTTTATTAACAATAGGTGCGTTCCATTCAGTTTTAACGATAACAACAAAGGCATCCTTTATTGAAGGGATGCCTTTGCTTACTATTGTATTTCCTTTACTTGCCATAGACTACAAATCTATTCGCTTTTTTCAATACTTAAACGGTAGATATATTTATCTGCCTGAAAGCCTTTGTCAGTTTTAGGATATTTTGCTTTTAGATCTTTATAGATTTCCAATGCTTCTTTAATTTTACCTGTTGTTTCAGATAACAAAGCTGCACGGAATAAATATTCTGCAGAATTAGCTTCATCAGCTTCAAATACAGTTGCTGCTTTTTTATAAGTTGCAATTGCTTCGTCTTTCTGATTTAATTCAGACAATGCATCGCCTAAATTACCTAAAGCCAATAATTGAACCTGTTTTGCATCCGTTGAAAAGTCTTTTAAATACTTCACAGCATTTGCGAAATCGCCTTTATGCAAATAACTTACACCTGCATAAAACTTAGCCAGGTTAGCAGTTTTGGTACCGCTATAGGTATTGATAATATACAGCGCACCTTTATTTTGGCCATCACCATTTAATACTAGGTTAGATGAATCCACTCTAAAGTATTCTTGTACTTTAACGATGGCATCGGCTGCTTTATCTTCTTTTGGTTTAAGAATATAATTAGTATAACCAAAATAACCACCCACAATTGCAATCAATGCAATTAGTGTAATTAGAACGGTATTTGAATTCTTCTGCCAGAAACTTTGCGCCTTTAATACGAAATCATTGCTCTCTGTATGCGCTTGGTGTTGATCACTCATAATGCTATTTTGAAAATTGCTAGGGTTAGGTATAATTAATCTACGATAAATGGATAATTCTGATCGATATAAACGTCTTTATAAACTTCACTATCATCTGGCCATGGGCTTTCTTCTGCGAATTTTACACTTTGTTCAACCACCGCATCAATTCGATCATTGATCACTTGAAGCTCGGCTTCAGTTGCAAAACCGTTTTGAACGATGGTATTTTTTACTTTAATGATCGGATCCTGGTCTTTATATTCGTCAACCTCTTCTTTAGAACGATATTTCTGTGGATCAGAAATACTATGGCCTTTATAACGATAGGTTTTCAATTCCAATAGGGTTGGACCATCTCCTTCACGTGCTCTTTTTACAGCTCTTGCAACACCTTCGTGTACTGCTTCAGGAGTCATACCATCGATCTTATCAGCTGGCATTTCATAAGCATCAGCCAATTTATAAATATCTATTACATTACTAGTTCGTTCAATAGAAGTACCCATTGCATAGTTATTGTTCTCACAAATAAAGATCACTGGTAATTTCCAAAGCATTGCCAAGTTGAAGCTTTCGTGTAACATACCCTGACGGGCTGCACCATCACCAAAGAATACCAATGCTACATTATCTGTACCCTTGTATTTCTCAGCAAATGCAAGACCAGCTCCAGTTCCAATTTGAGCACCTACAATACCATGACCGCCAAAGAAGTGATGTTCTGCACTGAAAAAGTGCATGCTTCCACCTTTACCTTTTGAGCAACCAGTTGCCTTACCGTACAATTCAGCCATACACTCATCAGCAGACATGCCTTTTGCTAAACCTAAACCATGGTCGCGGTATGCAGTAATGAATGGATCTTCTGGCCTAGTTGCAGTTAAACAGCCTGCTGCAATTGCTTCTTGTCCGATATAAGCATGGAAGAATCCTCGGATCTTTCCAGCCATTTTGTACATCTCTTCTGCTTTCAATTCGAACTGGCGAATTAACTGCATCAGTTCGTACCAGTAGAGATAAGTTTCTTTTGAAAATTTCGTTGACACTATTCAAAAATTTAGAGGGGCAAATATAGGGGTTCTGGCTTAAAATTGAATTGATTGTGGGGAGATTGTGCCCATAATTGAACAATGCCCACAATTTCAATGGATATTTTAATAAAAGGCACTTCAAACGAAGTGCCTTTTATATTTATGCTTCATTTAAAAAGGCATATCTATAATCAGTTGGAGGATTAAACGTTTCCTTGATTGTTCTAGCACTTAACCAACGGTATAAATTCAGCTGACTTCCCGCTTTATCATTTGTACCTGATCCTCTGGCACCGCCAAATGGTTGTTGTCCAACAACTGCTCCGGTAGGTTTGTCGTTAATATAAAAGTTTCCAGCAGAATTACGTAACTTATTGGTAGCCAATTCAACAGCAGCTCTATCTTGAGCTAATATTGCACCGGTTAAGGCATAATTTGAGGTATTATCGAGCAATTCAAGAGTTGCTTCAAATTTCTCAGCATCATACACATACATCGTTAATACTGGTCCAAAGATCTCTTCACACATGGTAGTATACTTTGGATCTTTAGTAACAATTACAGTTGGCTCAATGAAGTAACCCTTTGTTTTGCTATAATTTCCGCCAACCAAGATGCTTGCTTTCTTATTCTTTTTAACGTTACTGATATATTTTGTAATGGTATTAAATGATTTCTCATCAATAACAGCATTGATAAAATTGCTGAAATCTTCTACAGTACCCATTTTCATGGATTGTAAAGCTGCAACCAATTTGGTTTTAACTGCTTCAGCAATATTGCTTGGAATATAAGCTCGAGAGGCAGCAGAACATTTTTGCCCTTGGTATTCAAATGCACCCCTTGCCAAAGCTGTTACAACAGCATCTACATTCGCAGATTTATGAGCAATCACAAAATCCTTACCTCCAGTTTCTCCCACAATTCTAGGATAGCTACGATACATGCTCATATTCTCTCCAATGGTTTTCCACATGCTATTAAATACACCAGTTGAGCCAGTAAAATGCACACCTGCGAAATCTTTATGCGAGAAGCAGTTTGCACCAATGGTTGGACCATCTACATAAATCAAATTGATCACTCCATCTGGTAATCCTGCTTCTTTTAGAATACGCATGAAAAGCTGCGCAGAATAAACTTGGGTATTTGCAGGTTTCCATACCACCACATTGCCACACATGGCTGCAGAAGTAGGAAGGTTACCCCCAATTGCAGTAAAGTTGAAAGGTGTGATTGCTAAAACAAAACCTTCTAAAGGGCGCCATTCTAAACGATTGTGCATACCTGCACCAGAAATGGGTTGCTCCTGATATATTTTACTTAAAAAGTGCACATTGAATCTTAAAAAATCGATCAATTCACAGGCTGCATCGATCTCGGCTTGATAAGCATTTTTACTTTGTCCAAGCATCGTAGATGCGTTCATTTGAAAGCGGTATTTCGTAGCAAGTAAGTCGGCCGCTTTCAAAAAGATCTGCGCACGATTTTCCCAGCTCATTGCTTCCCAAGATGATTTAGCTTTCAAAGCTGCATCAATCGCCATTTTCACATGACTTGCATCACCCGCATGAAATGAACCAAGCGTATGACTCAATTCATGAGGCGGATGAATATCAACTAGCTTTCCAGTTTTTACTGATTTTGAACCAATATACATTGGGATCTCGATCGGCTTCTTTTTCAGATCAGCCAATGCCTTTTTCAAGGCAACTCTTTCGGGAGAACCCGGGGCATAATTCAATACAGGTTCATTGGTTGGAATGGGGTAAGAGAAATATCCTAAACTCATAATACTGTTTTTTAAAGATTAGGGTCGCAAGTTAAGAACAAAAACGATTATGCCTCGTTGAGGTCTGTAGAATAATCTGTTATTTTGCACTATGGCAATTGTATTATTCGACAACAGTTCACGCAACAGTCTATTTCCCCTAACATATACCAAAGCAGTTGCGGCTTTAAGATTTGGAATTCTTTCTATTCAAGAGAGATGGGCGATGAAAACCAAGGAGGAAGTTTTTGTACATACCGAAGCGTATTTACAAGTTTTATACCCAGCTCCAGTAGTGAATGAGCATATCTGGATCGATGCATCAGTAATTCCTGACGAACCATTGGTGAATGCGATCATGAACCTTGATGCGGGCAGTTGCTTGATAGACGATAAAGGTTTAATTGCTGGAAGATTTGACGTTCCTTTTAATGAATTCAAGCCCGATATTTCTTTGTTCCAAAAACAAATAGTTCTAACGAACATTAAAAGATTGAACTATTGCTGGGAAATGATGCTGTGGAACGATCAGATGATTCGGGAAGATTTTAAAATGGTTACAAAAGGTAGGGCTTCACAACCCATCTCCCCAACAGTTCAGGTATTACAAACTGCAGATATATTTATTGAAGAAGGTGCAAAACTGGAATTTTGTACCCTTAATTCAAAAACTGGACCCATTTATATTGGTAAGGATGCAGAGATCATGGAGGGGTCTTGTGTACGCGGACCATTCTCAATAGGATTTAATTCTGTTTTGAAAATGAATAGCAGGATCTATGGTGCAACAAGCCTTGGCCCTTGCTGTATGGGTGGAGGAGAAATAAAGAATTCTGTGATCATGGGTTATACGAATAAAGCACATGATGGTTATTTGGGTGATGCAGTAATAGGCGAGTGGTGTAATATGGGTGCAGGATCAACCAATAGCAATGTAAAAAATACTGCGGGTGATGTGAAGGTTTGGAATTATGCATCGAATTC
>CAIYAG010000321.1 GCA_903924075.1 uncultured Bacteroidota bacterium
TATCTTTTATCTACTCTTTTTATTCACCCAATTTGTGTATAAAACTCCCCTAAAAACTATTTTCAAAAAAATTAGAGGCTGCCCCTTTTGAGACAGCCTCTTTTTTATATTACACACTTTGCCCAATAGAAAATCTACGGTATGCGAGGATTAAAAAAATATTAACTCAAGGTAATTGATTCTCCGTTCTTCACTCTTCACTCTTCACTCTTCGTTCAATCTCTCAAGTCCAAGCCCGAACTTTCTCCTCGTATCAAGTGCTATATCGTATCCCGCGTCAGCATGTCGAATTACACCCATTCCAGGATCGTTTCTTAGTACCCTGCTCAATCTTGCTTCTGCGGCATCTGTGCCATCTGCAACAATCACCATTCCTGCATGAATGCTATAACCCATTCCAACACCACCACCATGGTGTAAGCTAACCCATGAAGCGCCACCTGCTGTATTGATCAATGCATTTAAAATTGGCCAGTCTGCTACAGCATCTGAGCCATCCAACATCGCTTCAGTTTCTCTATTAGGTGAGGCTACAGAACCAGTATCCAAGTGATCTCTTCCAATTACTATCGGAGCTTTTACTTTACCTGTTCGAACTAATTCATTAAAAGCTAATCCAGCTTTCTCACGTTCGCCCTGACCTAACCAACAAATTCTTGCAGGCAAACCCTGAAATGCAATTCTTTCATTTGCCATTTTCATCCATCGATGTAAGCTTGAATTTTCTGGAAACAAAGAAAGTATCAAAGCATCTGTAACTGCAATATCATTGGGGTCGCCACTTAATGCAGCCCATCTAAATGGGCCCTTTCCTTCACAAAACAATGGTCTGATATAGGCAGGAACAAATCCAGGAAAATCAAAGGCATTTTTTAAACCATGCTCTTGAGCTCTTGCTCTTAAGTTGTTGCCGTAATCAAAAACAATCGAACCAGAAGCCATTAATGCAAGCATCAATTCCACATGCAGCTTCATACTATCGTAGCTTAATGCAATATATTTATCCGGATCAGCAACGCGTAAGTCATTAGCAGCCTCATTAGAAAGTGTATGCGGTATATATCCAATTAAAGGATCATGTGCAGATGTTTGATCTGTTAACACATCTACTTGAATCTTTCTTTCGATCAATCTTTGCAATAAATGCACTGCATTACACAATACACCAATACTTAGAGCTTCTCCAGCAGCTTTTGCTTCCAAGGCACGATCAATTGCCTGATCAATATCGATTATTTTTACATCAAGATACCGGGTTTCCAATCTTTTGTCGATCCGCCACTCTTCCACTTCTGCAACCAAACAAACACCATCATTCATAGTCACTGATAATGGCTGTGCACCTCCCATCCCACCTAAACCTGCAGTAACAGTTAATGTGCCCTTTAATGTTCCATTAAAATGTTTATTCGCTACTGCAGCAAAGGTTTCGTAGGTACCTTGAACAATGCCCTGAGAACCGATATAGATCCATGAACCGGCTGTCATTTGTCCGTACATCATCAATCCTTTCTTTTCCAATTCAGTAAAATGTTCCCATGTGGCCCATTTTGGAACTAATTGCGAATTAGATATTAATACCCTTGGTGCATCCACATGCGTTTGCAACATGCCTACAGGCTTACCACTTTGAATGAGGAGTGTTTCGTTATCATTCAGGTCTTTCAGAGCTTTGATGATCAAATCCAAACTTTCAAAATTACGCGCTGCCTTGCCCCTACCTCCATACACGATCAAGTCATCAGGCCTTTCTGCCACTTCCGGATTTAGGTTGTTCAATAACATGCGCAATGCAGCTTCTTGTACCCATCCCTTACAGTTTAATTGATCTCCCGTTGGCGTTGCATATTTTATTGGATCGTAGTTTCTGTTTGACATATAGCAATTTTAGAAAACTTAAATATTGTAGGTTTTAACCCGCTGCATTAATACACAAGATCCTCATAAGCTGCTTGCAATTCGTTGTAGGCGTGCTGATCTTTTGCCTGCTTAGCTTCCTCCATCCCTTTCTCATACCAGCCGATCGCTAATTCTCTTTCGCCCAATTTCTCCAACAATTTGGCGAGGTGATAATATGAGCCAATATAACCGGGAGTTTCCATTAACAAAGCTTCAAATAATCCCCTGGCCTGCTCATCATTCCCAGATTTTATCAGTTCCAAAGCCAATGCATGACGCAGAAAATTGTCTTTGGGATTGGCGATCAAATACTCCTTGATTTTAGCGATTCTATCCATACGCCAAAGTTAATAGAAGAAGACAAAGAATCATCTTTTGAAAACGATTTTAGGGGTAAAATCAGCTTATCAAAAAATATATCATAAAATGTATCCACAAAATTTGTTGGTTCGATTTCATTTGTATATTTGCGAATAGTTGCATAAACAACTAATTGACGATCCCATTAAAATAATGTTTGCATATGAAAATTTTAGTCTGTGTAAGTAAAACGCCCGACACCACTTCCAAAATTGCCTTTAAAGATGACAATACCCATTTCGATGATGCTGGTGTTCAATGGATTATTAATCCATACGATGAATGGTTTGCGTTAGTAAGGGCCATTGAATTAAAGGAAAAAGATCCGTCTATCACCATTCACTTAGTTACTGTTGGAGCAGCTGATTGCGACCCAATTATTCGCAAAGCATTGGCCTTGGGTGGCGATGAAGCATTCCGTATTAACGCTGATAGTAATGATAGCTTTTACATCGCTGCACAGATTGCAGAATTAGCAAAACAAAATCAGTACGACCTGATCTTTACCGGTAAAGAAGCCATCGATTATAATAGTGCTGCTATTGGCGGCATGATCTCTGAATTAGTTGACATGCCGTATGTTTCATTAGCTACTTTATTTGAATTAAATGGAACCACTGCAACTATTACAAGAGAAATTGAAGGCGGTGAAGAAGTTGCAGAAATTAGTCTTCCTGTTGTTGTAAGCTGTCAGAAAGGAATGGCTGAACAAAGAATTCCAAATATGCGTGGGATCATGGCTGCAAGAACGAAGCCTTTAAAAGTAATAGAACCTGCTGCCATCGATACATTAACAAGTATTGTAAGTTTTGAATTACCACCTGCAAAAGCAGGCTGTAAAATGGTTGCTGCAGATAATGTGCCTGAATTGATTCGTTTATTACACGAAGAAGCAAAGGCTTTTTAAAGTCAAAAATCAAAAGTCAAAAGTCAAAATAGTTTGATTTTAGACTCTCCTTTTTTTTTGAATTTTTAATTTTGAATTTTTAATTAATAGTTTATGTCTGTACTTATAGTCCTTGATCAATCAGATAATCATATCAAAAAATCTGCTTACGAAATACTTAGCTACGGTTCTCAATTAGCTGCACAAATAGGAACCAGCGCAGAAGCCTTGGTTTTAGGAACAGTGAATGACGACTTAGTTGCCTTAGGAAAATACGGTGTATCAAAAGTACATCAGGTAAAAGATGAAAGTCTGAATCATGTGGATGCACAATTGTATGCAAAAACGATTGCTGAAGCCGTTGCTCAAACCAATGCAACAGTAGTGGTATTTTCTCAAACACATACAGGCAAATCTGTTGCATCGAGAGTTGCTGCAAGATTGAAAGCTGGGTTGGTAGCAGGAGCTGCGTCTTTGCCTGATACCAGTAATGGATTTGTAGTGCGCAAAACTGTTTTCTCTGGAAAAGCATATGCAAATATTAGCATAGCATCTCCTATCAAAGTCATTTCATTGAATCCTAATAGTGTTTCAGTAGTTACTTCTGATGGAACTGCGGCTGTTGATCAACTAAATATTACATTGGATGCTTCTAAAGTTAAGATCACTGCTGTGAATAAGATCACGGGTGAAATTCCTTTGACAGAAGCTGATATCGTTGTAAGTGGTGGACGTGGTTTAAAGGGACCAGAAAATTGGGGCGTATTACTTGATCTGGCAAAAGTTTTAGGTGCTGGAACAGCCTGTAGCAGGCCCGTTGGCGATGCGCATTGGAGACCACATCATGAGCACGTTGGTCAGACAGGTGTACAAGTTGCCCCTAATTTATATATTGCTTTAGGAATTTCTGGAGCCATTCAACACTTAGCGGGCGTGAATAGAAGTAAGATCATGGTAGTGATCAATAAAGATCCAGAAGCCCCATTCTTCAAAGCTGCTGATTATGGAATTGTAGGAGATCTTTTTGAAATAGTTCCTCA
>CAIYAG010000322.1 GCA_903924075.1 uncultured Bacteroidota bacterium
TCTGATGTTTTAGGATTACTTAACTAATCATTAGTTGAAATATTTCAAAAAAAGACCCAATTGGGTCTTTTTTTGAAATATTTCAACTAATGATTAGTTAAGTAATCCTAAAACATCAGAAACTTGGATAGTCATGAATTGTTTTTGTGGGTACCAACCAACTTCAGTTACTGCATATCTTGATCTAAGTAACATTCTTGGTGCGAATGTAGCCTCAGAGATGATGCTAATTGACTGAGCCATTAAGTAAGGTACGAAAATAATACCTGGTTGATCAGGGTTATTTTTTCTTCCTAAAACGATTCTGTTATCGTTATATCTCATATATGGATCAACATAGATAGAGATGTCTCCGATTGAACCTACTGGGTATAATTGACCTTGAGAGTTCATTTTTGATTTTAATGGGTTGATAGTATAACCTGCAATATCTTGTAATGCTGCAGCTAAACCTCCATTTGTGATTAAGTATTGAGCTGGTCCAACACGTCCTTCTGTTGCGATGTAGTTAGAAGCATGAGCAATTTTAGTGATCAATTTTCTTTGTACAGCGTGAGTAGTTTCACCACCAACAGTATTAGCAGTTCCTGCATATTTAGTATCTAAGTCAAAGATTGTTTGACCAGAAATAGCAGATGAGAAAGTAGATCCTGCTAAAGGAGCATTAGTTCTATTTAAAGCACCCATCTCAAATATTTTATTAACAATTTGTTTAGAGATTGTTTGAGATAACTCATTAACAAGGATTGATTCCATTTTTTGAACGATATCCATACCTGTGTTTGCTTTAATATCTTCAATCTCAGTTCTTCTAAGTGCAGAAGATACTTCGATAGTACCAACAGCAACTGTTTTAGAAGAGATTTTTGGTCCGATAACACCTGAGTAACTATCATCATCAGTTGCTCTATCCATTGGATAAGCACCAGAAGCTGAAGAAGTTGGTCCATACCAGTTTGCAGAGAAACCAGGAATGTGATCTTCTAAGGCAGAAACTAATACGATACTAGCACCTGTGATAGGAGTTGATGCAGTTAAACCTACAGCAGTTAAATCCCATTCTTCTAATTGTGAAGTCATAGATGCAGTTGGGTTAAATGTATTTCTTGTTTGATCAAATGACCATAATGTAGAACCAGATCCAACAGCAGTGTGTGCAGTATTAGCTTGTCTGTAAGCTCTGAACATTGGGAAACCATCGATACGAGAGAAACCTAAGAACTCTACTGTTTTATATTTTGTAACTGATGGCTCAGTATTAACAGTAAGTAAACTTGAAGTAGCAGAACCAAATGTTAACCATACTCTACCTCCTGATAAACCACCTTGTGTTTGAGTGATATATGGAGCATATGTTGAAATAGCACTAGTAATTGTTGAGTTAATCAAACTAATATTAGTAGCATTTAATTTGAAAACTTGTGGTCTCTCATCTTGATCACCTAAACGTGTATCGTCATAAGCGAAGTCGATGTATAATAAATCGATTTTCGGACCTGGAGTTGGTTTAACAGCAACTAAGTCTAAACCGATTGTTTGAGCAGCAATTTTCATTGCAACTGGTAATAAGTTTTGACCAACGTCTCCTGAACCAATTGTTCCAAGACCACCGTTGTTAGCAGCTATAGAACCACCAATTGTTTGTCCTGCATAAGATGCTGGTTGTGCAGCAAATACGTTACCCATACCTGCTACGTTTGAAGCGTTTACATACGCATTCTCGTTGATTGAGTGAAATTCAGCA
>CAIYAG010000323.1 GCA_903924075.1 uncultured Bacteroidota bacterium
CTATGATCAATTGCACGAAGAAACCGACCAATGTGAGGTTGATTTTGATATTGAGGCAAAAGTCTATAGCAATATTGTAGTGTCCACCCTCGATATGCAATATTATAAATCCCATGACCGGCTCACTCCATTAGCCAGCATAAGAACTACTTTAAAATTCTGGGTTGACATAAAGAGCAATGATATTCCCAGTGCTGAAAAGGTTCTATTTGCTGCCAAATCACAGCACCGATTTACCTGCTTCATTTTGTATCAGAAACTTAAAAGTAAAAATATTTCGGGCTATTATCTGCCAACACCCTCAGACAAAGAATTTTTTAAGGCTATCAAGACTACGAATTTGGCGGAGCTTGAGTTTGATGAAAATGGAAGATATAAAGTTGTATTCTAAACAGGAGAATTAAATCATTAATGAAGTATGGATTTTAAGGGATTGGTTATTTCAACAGATGATTTTTCACTCGATGAAACATTAGATTCCATGGACATCCCAGGGTCCGGGATTGACGTAAGGTTTGATATTGGTATTGATGGCAGTTTAGTGTCATCCCAAATTGAGATGTCTTATTGTAAGACTAAAAACCTTGATAAGCCATTAGCAAGACTTAAAACAACATTGAAATTTTGGCTTGATGAACAATCTGTTGAAGTAGGAAGTAGTGAACGGATATTATATTCAGTTAAGACTCAGTATAGCTACATGTACTTCATACTCTACCAGAAATTGAGTGAATTAAACCTTGATAATTTAAATCTCTTTCCGCCTCCTGATAAGACTTTATACTCAATAATTTCGCAGGATTATGAACTTGCTAATCTGCCTTTTGATGAGCATGGTAATTATAGTTTCCCATTTTAGTTTAATAGCATATTATAATCTTGGCTTGAAGAATATCATAGAGATACTAACTTTACAGCAGCATGAATCCACACGATCAATCAACACGAATATTAATAGGCAATACTCCTGATGATAACTATTGTGGTTTATCCCCAAATCAGGTTCATTACCTATATTATGATACTTTTGATGAAAACTCGTCTCTACAATTTAATACTGCAATAGACAACAGTGTTCTTGATCAGATACCATTCTTCAGGTTAGCAGAGGCACTACTCCATATAATTAAACGGGAGCAGAAATTAAAGTTAACCGCTTCGGGAGCATTGACGAAAAAAGTGTTGGACGAGTTATATAGCCACAAATTCATACCTGAATACTACATTGACTATTTCATAGAAAAGGGTATTTCAAAACAGATCAGGGATGATAAATGTATTTCCTTACGTTGTTCAAGTGATGTAGTACAGAATTCAGGTCTTGTAGAAAAGGTATCAGGTAAATTACTGTTGACCGAACTGGGCACCAGGCTATCAGAACCTAAAAACAGGCTTGAATTATTCTACTGTATTTTTCTGACATTCACTCAAAGAATCAATTGGTCAGATAATGACCATTACACTGAGGATGCAGTTGGTCAACTTGGCTGGGCTTACTCTCTCTACCTGCTAATTAAATTCGGTGATGAGGAAAGGACAATTGATTTTTATGGTGAGAAGTACCTAATAGCATTCCCGGATTTCATTAACTGTTTTCCTACGGATGATCATCATACTTCAAAAGAATTGTATTTGCATTGCTATGGTGTACGCACATTAGATAGATTCTTTGAATGGTTTGGCTTCGTAACCATTAACCAGAAAAAGAAATTCATGGAACGACATTTTGAAACTTTCACCAGTTCTGAACTATTGAGCAAGATATTTGTGTTTGATTAACCTGAACCATCTGGATCCTTCAGCTGAATGTAGAAAGTTGGCGGAAGATACGAAGCCCATGTCCGTCCAATCTATCTTTGGTTTTATTCGGCATTGTATTGATACAGGCTTGTAATATTGTTATCAAAAAAAGCCTGTAAAATAGTTTTTAACAATCTATTGGGAGAATCAGCTATATCTACTTGGTGAATTTTGGAATAGTTTATCACGCACTTATTCGCTCTAACTCTTCCACGATTTACGGCTGCGGGGCTAACAGCGGAGCATATTTGAAACGTTTTAACGAGATTACTCTTTGTCAACCTTAAGTTGAGTACCACCTTTTTAAGGAGCTTTTGGTTGATTGTCGTCCTTACCTCCGGCAATAGTTGTCGTTCATTGATCCACATCCATTTGTCTGGTTCAGTAGGTAAACTAAACTCGATCATAATGTTTTTATCGTTAATGCCTTTAAGAAACAATCCAAATGCATCTCTTTCTTTTAAAGGGTATTCCCCTTTTTCATTGAACAACTTGTTATTCGTACTAAAGAAGCTTGCATTGGTGAAATACAATCTACTAACATTATGCTCACCCATAAGAGCATCAATCAGTGCTGAGTTGATAACAATTGAGCTAAGCAACTTATCTGATGCTGTGTACTTTTCGGTATCGTTGTCATTTTCTAATTTCCTTTGGCAAAACGAAATTATATCTGTGTATAACACACCTGAGTTAATTAATGCATTTTCAATGAGCCGAGGTTGCTGCGACCTTGGATTTAGTTTAATAGCCTCAATATCAATCGGGGCATATTTCCAAAGTGAGCTGTAATTGCCGTGAAAATATGGTATGTCTGGCTCGGAAAATGAGGGTTTATTCCTGTAAGTGAGTATTTTCAAACCCAGGGTATCGCACAAATAAGATATCGGTGGGAAAGTTCCGATCATTACACCAGTGATGTCGTGAGTCAGATTAAGCTGTTGTAAGTATGGATGTTTTTCGAACGGTGGGATAACTGGCAAAGCACCCTTTGCTTTTGCAATGCTATCAAGGGATTGTTTATTCAGACCCAGCAATTGTTCTCTATCAAAGCTATTAAAATGCTCAAACTGAAAA
>CAIYAG010000324.1 GCA_903924075.1 uncultured Bacteroidota bacterium
CCACAAGATTATGCAGCCATGGTGGATGCATTTCATCAGGCGGGCATTGGAGTGATCTTAGATTGGGTGCCTTCGCATTTCCCTTATGATGCACATGGTTTATTTATGTTTGATGGTACTCATACCTATGAGTATGCTGATATGCGCAAAGGCTTTCACCCAGATTGGAACTCTTATATCTTCAATTATAAAAGAGGAGAAGTAAAATCATTCCTCATCAGTTCTGCACGTTTCTGGTGCGATAAATTTCATACGGATGGCATTCGTGTAGATGCGGTGAGTTCTATGCTGCGTCTTGATTATAGCCGTAATGCAGGACAGTGGGAACCCAATGAATATGGTGGTAATGGAAATATTGAAGCCATTGCTTTCATCACCGATTTGAACGAAACCTTGTATCGCGATTTTCCAGATATTCAAACCATCGCTGAAGAAGCAACAGACTGGCCAAAGATCAGCAAACCAACTTTTGAAGGTGGTCTGGGATTTGGTATGAAATGGATGATGGGTTGGATGCACGATACTTTAGACTACTTTAATCTCGATCCCATATTCAGACAGTTTCAGCAGGATAAGTTTTCATTTAGTATGATGTACTTCTACGATGAAAATTTCATGTTGCCGCTTTCACACGATGAAGTGGTGCATGGTAAGAGCCCCATGTTGTATAAAATGCCTGGCGACGAATGGCAAAAGTTTGCCAACCTGAGAATACTCTATACCTATATGTATACCCATCCAGGTTCAAAACTCTTGTTCATGGGTAATGAATTTGGAGCTACCAGTGAATGGAATTATAAAAGTGAGTTACAGTGGGATCTGTTAGAACACGTGAGTCACGGTGGAATGAAATACTGTGTACAAAAACTCAACGAACTCTATCGCTCTGAACCAGCGTTGTATGAAAAACAATTCGAACCCGGTGGATTTGAATGGGTTGATCTGAATCATCGGAGTGAATCTGTGCTGGTATATATGCGCAAGGGAAAGAAGGCGAAAGACAATATGTTGATCATCCTAAACGTAACGCCGGTTGTACGTATGGATTGGGAAATCTTTGTGCATGGCAAGGGCAAATGGCAAGAGATTTTTAATTCAGATAGTAAAGAGTTTTGGGGTACTGGGGATGTGTTTAATCCCTCGATCAGTTCTAAGTTGGTAGACAAACCTTCTCAATGTTATCAAATTAAAGTTCATTTACCTGCACTTGGTGCGGTGGTTTTGAAGTAAATGAAAATAAATCATAGGGGATAGTAGATATGCTATCCCCAACTTATGCACCTTTTTAAGGCTTAACATTTTGATAAACAGCGTTATATCTAAAATAGTTGTCACTTTGTATAGTTCATTTGTTTACCCTTAAAAACACATCCATGAAAACGAATTCTTCAGAATTGTTGGTGAATGCAACCGGGCAATTAATGCAACAGCACATTTTTGATCATCTATCTGATGAGAAGTTAGCAAAAATGAATTCTTGTTTACAAAAGTTGGGCAACCATTCAAGTCTAGAAACAGACCATCTTGAAAAAGAGTTGTTCGATCTTTTTGGTGAGGCAGATTTGTATGCAGAAACCACCACACCACAGACATTGCATCAGTGGCAATCTGTGATGAGCTATTTTGGTAAATAGCATTAGGCTATTTCACTGTTTGCAGATAAAGGAAGTATAATTCTAAAACTAGTTCCTTTACCTATTTCACTCCAACGCACAAAGAGTTTTCCTTTGTGGTACTGTTCAACAATCCGCTTACTTAGAGAGAGACCAAGACCCCAACCTCTTTTCTTTGTAGTAAATCCTGGTCGGAATACTTTTTTAACATGAGCAGGGGCGATTCCTTTTCCACTATCTGTTACATCAATGAATATTTCTCGATTGGCCATTTGTGCATGAATACTGATCAAGCCTTTACCATCAATGGCATCCATGGCATTGCGGATCAAATTTTCCATCACCCAATCAAATAATGGTGTTGAGATCATTACCTGAATATTTTCTAATTCATTGGTATCACATTCAAAATTCACAGATCCACCAGCGCGTTTTTTCATGTAGTTCAGAATGTGCTGGATCTGATCGGCGATGTTGGCGTTTTCTAGTTTCGGCTGACTGCCAATCTTCCCAAAACGGTCGGTGATCAACTGTAATCGCTTTACATCTTTCGCAATTTCAGGCACAATTTTTTCATTTCCTTCATTCGATTTTAAAATTTCAAGCCAGCCTTCCAAGCTGCTTACTGGTGTCCCTAACTGGTGCGCAGTTTCCTTTGCAAGCGAGGCCCAGAGCTGGTTTTGTCCGCTTTTGTAATTGATCTGCAACATAGCGATCGCCACTAATATAAAAAGCGCAACAACTAAAAGTTGTATGATTGGATACAGTTTGGTTTCTTTTAAAAGTTTGCTTTCGCCATAATAATATTTATTGGCAGCGAAGGGTTTTTCAGAAAGTATACTGATGATAGGAGTGCGATTGAAGCTTTTGAATTGCTTTAATTTTTGAGCTAAATAATTGGGATCAGATTTTACTTGATTGGTATCTAAGTTTAAGTAGTTACCTGTGATCTGATCATTTTCATTTGTTTCAATGATGGGGATCTGATCATTTTCAGTAATGATCTTAGAGGCAAGGTTAATACTTACTGTATCGGATGAAAATAAAATGGTGCGCTGTGCTTCCACCCAGGCAGCTACATTTTTTCGTTCTTCAGTAGCAATCTTTCCAGCAAGGTATTGCGAATACACAATGGTGCCGCTTACGATCAATACAGCAATAAAAACCATCAAAGTGCGCCAATTCATCCAGGAACTAATCATGAATCTAAAGTACGGTAAATTATGAATCTTGGATTCAGGCTGTTATAAAACAAAAATGGCCGCCTTTGCAGACAGCCACTTTTTTATATTGGTTTTAAGGACTAACTAAATAAGCCACCTTTCTTCAAGGTCTTCATACTTTCACCGATCTTGAATCCATTGTTATAGATCGCGATCTTATAATCACCTTCTACGAATTTGTCGCTCTTCTTCCAATTAAAACTTACTGGAGGCATTGGTTTACCTTGTTCGTAAGCAACACTTACTTTATTGGTAAATTCCTTTTCACCATCTTCACGAGTAGTGAATTTTCCACCTTCGTTAAATACTTTGCCATCCGGACCAGTAATTACTACATAGAAATCTTTTGATCCTGAAGGTGTAACACGATTTGCGTCAACAGTAAATACAACTCTCATGAAATCAGCTCTCTTAGCGGTATTGGTTTCTTTTTCTTTACCACTATTTTTCAGATCAATAGCAATGATTCCAATATGAGAAGCTTGCAGGGTAGAAGCTACATCTACTTTATCGGCCAATTGTTGTTTTTCAGTATTGGTCTTAGTCAGATTCTGCTCTAGGTTCTGCTTGTCGGAAGTCAACTGTGTTTTTTCAGTATTCAATTGCTGATTGCTGGTAGTTAACTCTTTGTTCTCACCTTTCAATTGTTCAATTTCAACGAATAAGCCATTGATCTTTCCGTTCAGATCATTGATCATTTTTTTCGCATCAGCCAATTCGGCTGCAGTTGCATTTTTCTTGCGAAGAATGTTTCCAATATTTCCTTTCAACTGTTGAATTTCAGTGCTTTTTTCAGCAAGAGATCCTTGTAATTGAAGGTTGGTCTGTGTTAAAGAATCGGCTTTTGCAGATACCAAAGTAAATTCAGCTTGAATGGCATTTCTTGCACTATCCACATTGCTGATCTTGGTTTCTAATAATGTTACGGTTTCTTTGGTCTTGCTCTTATCATAAAAGATATATCCCCATGTAAGCACCAATGCGGTAATCAGACTACCGTAGATTATTTTACGATTGTCTTTTCC
>CAIYAG010000325.1 GCA_903924075.1 uncultured Bacteroidota bacterium
GATATTGAATTGATCGCAATGAAAGATATCAATGCTGCTTATGAGCGCGTGATCAAGTCAGATGTGAAGTATCGGTTTGTGATTGATATGAATACTTTGTAAGTCAAAAGGCAAAATTCAAAATTCAAAAGATTGAAGTAGGGTAAAAAAAATCACCTGTTTCTCAATTTGAAAAACAGGTGATTGTATATAAATTATTTTGACTTTTTAATTTTGACTTTTTACTTCGCCAACCGAAGACTTATGCTTCTTCTGCAGGTGTAACTGGCGTTACATTTTTAATACTCAATTGAAAACGAGTATTCAATGCAACTTCATAATTGCCTTTTACCAAAATTTCTTTGATCGCTGCATCAGCCAACATGGTATCTGCCAAATCTTTTGCAAGTGGAATACCACTTAATACATTCACTGTTCTGCCCAAAGCAAATTCAATGAGAAATTTGTAACCCGCTTTGCGGCCTGTTCCAGCTCTTTCAAAGTCGATCCTGTTCAATTCTAATGTTTGATTACCATTCGCAGAACGCTTTAATAAAATCTTAATAATAGGCAGGTATTTGCTCCAAATCTGGGTGTACATAATCGGGAAATGGTTTAAAGTTTAATAAGGCGAACGCAACAAAAACGAACAAGCCAATGAATATTACGCTGTAAAGGTGCACATTTTATGGCCGAAAAACGAATTTGCTTTCTGAGAGGAAGTATTTTGTGCTTGCTAACTCTCTATTATCTTCGCCGTATTATGACAGGAATCGATAGCGTTTTGTTACAACAAGTGATTGTTCACAAGCTCGGAAATCCAACCAGGGGTGAGGCTTTAGGGCTTTCTACCAACCCATTGAGTCTCAACGACTCGATTGTTCGGGGGATGCTAACCCGTTATTTTTTAGGGGCTTTTAATGAACAAGAACAGTTCCATTTTACCCATATCAGCGATTTGGGGCTCAATGAAGTGTACCATTATGCTACTGAACTGTTCGAAGATCCTAAGACATTTACCAGTCAGTCTGCCCGCTTGGCCCAGTTTCTCTATAGTAAAAGCACCCATTCTAAGGTAAAAGAGGGTGAAATGTACGTGGCCCATTTTAGCAATGTGCCTTTTGGGACCGAATATGTAGATGCCATTGGGATCTTTAAAAGTGAGAGCAAGGAAACTTTTTTGAAGGTTTTCCCGCACGGACAAAGCTGGGAAGTGATCGCAGAAGATGGGGTAAATATCAATAAGCTCGACAAGGGTTGTCTGATCTTTAAAAAGAACCGCGAAGAAGGGTATGTGGTTTGTGTGGTAGATAATACCAATAAACAGCAAGATGCACAGTATTGGGTGAAAGACTTTTTGCAAGTAGCACCTTCGGCAACAAGTTATTATCATACTGATGCTGCTATGGGCATGTGCAAATTATTTATCAGTAATGAATTGCAGGAAAAATTTGAAGTGAATAAATCGGATCAAATCGATTTGCTGAACAGGAGCATGGACTATTTTAAAACGAAGGATGCTTTTAAAATGGACGAGTTTGCGGAAGAAGTATTGCATCATCCAGAAATGATCGAAACTTTTACGCAGTATAAACAAACTTATGAAGCGGCTAGGCAAGTGATCATTGAAGACGAATTTGATATTCATCTCTCTGCAGTAAAAAAACAACAACGGGTATTTAAGAGTATTTTAAAACTCGACAAAAATTTCCATGTGTATATACATGGTCGGAAAGACTTGATAGAAAAGGGTTTCGATGAATTTAGCGGAAAGCATTTCTATAAATTGTATTTCGACGAAGAATCCTAATTAAATAGCAAGGTCTTTCAACTGCTGTTGAAAATCGTATTGAAGGTCTTCATGTAAAGTAGCAATTGCTGCTTTGATCTTTTTGATCTGTTGCAAATAAAGATTGGTAAGAACGGTGGTTTTTTGAAAAGGGATGGATGAGCTTTTAAGTTCATTGCAAAAGTGCATCAGGATAATTGCCTCTGCCTGTTTAGATCCCATATATTTGATATGCTTATTGGCAATGCGCAGAATTTTTCTGAGCGTTTTTTTATTCAGGTAATTATTGGCTTTGGGTAACTCTGTAAAGCCTTCATCGATCCCTGCTTTTACTTCATTGATATAAGAAGCCTCATCGTGTGCTTCAAATAATAAGTAGGTTAGAAGTTCTTTGTTTTCCTTTTTAAATTTTGCTAAATGGAGGCAGAGTTGTTTGAGTTTTTCGGGGCTGGTATCGCTGAGCTCCTGCTTCAGTTCCTGAATAGTTGCGGCTTTCATGATTATTCGGCCTTTCTGCCACGCAATTTTTCATAGTTAGATTGCAGGAACCATTTTGTTTCTGACCATCCCATCACCAATATTTCTTTAATAGTATATGGGAGTATTTTTTTAAGCGCATAGTGGCCAATTAATAAACCTGTTAACATTACAAAAGGTGCAGCAACAGCCATTCCATACATGTTTTTAAAATACCACACCCCAGCAAAGTCTGCAATCACATTCACTACAAGCATTGCAATTACTTTGTGAAAATTCACTTTCGGCATGTGGAGTATATCCAGCGTAACACCATTGAATCGATCAATTGGATATAAGATGGAGAATAGCAAAAACATTCTAAATATATTGGCAGCCTCTGTTCCCAGGTATTTGGCACCTCCTAAAATATGGATGGCTACGTCTGCAAATACGATACCCCCAGCTATAATAGGAATAAAAGCAAAAGTGAGCATGCCCGAATATTTTTTAAAGATGTGAAGTACTTCATCTTTACGATCATTATTCATTGCTTTTGCCATCGAAGACATGCCGGTACCCACAAAACTCCGCATCGGAATTTCAATGATCTCCATTAAGCGTTTAGGTAAATTATAGATAGCTAAGGCAGCGGGCCCTAATAAGTAAGTGATAATAAAAGTATCTGAGCTACTTAATAAATTGGAACTTAGGTTGGTGGCTAAACTATATTTCCCAAACTGTGCAATAGAGATAATGGTCTCTTTTTTACGTTTTAAAATGGTAGTGATATGGGTTAGTCTAAATGCAATGCAGACCAAACTCGTTAATACGTTGGTAGCAAAATTTAATATGAGCTGGTTCTCGAGCGTCATTTTATTCAGGAACATCAAGGTAACAATGATTATCACCATTGATCCATTATTCACTAAACGTAGCCAAAGAATTTTCTCGTAGTCTTCTTTAGCCACCAAAATCCAAAAAGTAATGGTGTAAGGGAGAGAGCTAACTAGGGTAATTCCAAACCATTTTACAACTAACAACATTTGGGGATTATCGAAATGGCTTAAGAATAACCAGGCAATACCATTAGCAGTTAGGAATAAAAGCGTTAATAAAGTAGCGAGTGTCCAAACAGAGCCTAAAACAGTATCTCCCTTTTCTCGATCTGTACCAGCAAAATATTTAACGGTGGCAGTGGATAGAAATCCGTTCCGGATGGCTTCGGCTAAACCGGTAAAGCTTAAAAAGAAGAACCAGGTACCAACGTCTGGTTTAGTTAATGCGCGGTACAAAAGAGACATCATTACAACACTCAACACAGAAATAACCATATTCCCGGCAAGCGCTAAAAAATGCTTGTTTCTTAATTTTGCTAAACTAATCATGATGTACACACAATTTCGATAAAAATCGCCGATATAAAAAATATGATTGCATGGGGGAAAATTCTAATTTTACAGAGAACCTGCTTACATGGATTGTGTGTTTAGATGATCTTTTAACTATCAGTATATGTTTAAAGTATTAATTGCTTGCTACACCAATTGGGACACTTCTTCTGAAATGCCATTTGTATTAAAAAAGAGTGGTGTTGATGTGGTAGATATCTATTCTGGTCCGAAGTCCTGGTTAATTTCAAATTCTTATTTCGATCAATGGATCGAAGCAGGAAAGGATAAAAAATCATACACAGAAAATCTGAAAGAGCTGGTAAGGAAAGGAAATTACCAGTGGGTGATCATGGCTGATGATGAGTTGATCAAGATCATGAATGAAGAAGATCTGGATGAGGACTTGTTTAAAAAGCTGATGCCGATCAATAAAATTGAGAATCGCTATATGCTCAGCTCTAAAATTGGATTTTCCAGTTTTTGCGAATCAGCCGGAATCCTTACACCAAAATATATTACTTATAATTCTCCCGCTGATCTGGAACTGATCAAGTCAACACTTAGTTTCCCAATTGTAAATAAAAGAGATTTTAGTTCTTCCGGTACCGATATGTTTGTGAGCGAAACGCTTGCGGAATTTGAAGCAGACATGCACATGATCCCCAACAATCAAAATGTATTGGTGCAAGAATATATTGTTGGAACCGAAATTCATGTGGAAGGTTTATTTTATGATGGCGTTCTTGTTGCCTATACCAACGCACATATTGTTCAAACTTTTTCTACTAAATTTTCTTTCACAACAAGAAAGAGTTATTTCAAAGACAACAATTTATCGCCACTACTCATTGATCTGGGTAAAAAATTGGGTTTAAATAGTTTCTGCAATATTGCTTATATCTATAAAGAAGAAACCAATCAGTACTATTTGTTTGAAGTGGACCCTCGTCCAAATTCATGGATCCCATATTCAAGATTTATTACTACCAATAGTTTTTTCAATGGTGTGAAAAGGATCATTAGTGGCGAGTATAAGAGTGGATATGTAGAAACACCGATCAAGAAACAAGAAGTAGAAGTGGCACTGTTCTTCAAAGACATGCGCCGCTGTTTCTGGAAAAAAGATATCAAAGGTTTAATGCGTTGGGTGTTTAATATTCATGGCTATTGGAGATTCCTTCCATTCTATGATAGAAAGCTTTCTAAGCGGATCATCACATCTATCTGGAATGAAATATTTGCTCCTAAATTCAAAAAATTATTCGGTAAATCTTAACCGATCATTATAAGTTGGTTTTAAAGTTAAAGCTGCAATATTTAGTTAGATTAGCTCTAATATAAAATTGCCATACCTATTCATGAAAAAAATAGCATCCTATATTGTCTTCTGTTGGATGTTGTTTTTCGCAAATCAATCGACTGCTCAAACACATGTCTTTGCTCAGATCACAGGCACACCTTTAGATGTGAGCGGATGGAACTTACAGGGTCAGGCTAGAGTGGGAAATATTACCAACAACAATAATAGCGAGTTAATTCTTTGCGATGCAGTGATTGGTAAAAGTGGTGCTGCATTTTTTAAGCAACCGATCGACTTGAGCATTTGTAGTAAATGGGTAGCAGAATTTGATTTTAGGATCAATGATGGAACAGCAGCTGACGGAATTGCATTTTGCTTTTTAGATGTACCCCCCGTAGGTTTTGTGCAAGGTGCTGGCCTAGGAATTCCTGCTACTGCAAATGGATTAAAAGTTTGTTTCGATACCTATAATAATTGCACCACACCCACCACATTTGAAATGCCCAAGATTGAATTGAGATGGGGTGTTGGTTATAACGAATGCAATGCAACAATGCCAACGATCTCGAATGCGGCAGGTACTTTATCGGCAGTGAGATCAACCAATTACAGCCATGCAAAAGTGAATTATGATAAAGGAAATATTGATGTTTATTTAAATGGTGTATTGATATTAAGTGGGTTTCAAGAATTTAAATTCACAGGCTATTTGGGCTTTACTGCATCAACTGGAGGAAATATAGATAATCATAGTATCAAAAATGTAGTGATCTATACTGATATGCCACCCTCAGTTGCAGTAGTGGGAACACCAACTGCTGTTTGTCCTAACAGCCCCATTACGCTTGGCACTACTGCTAATGCGAATTATATTTATACCTGGAGCCCTGCCACCGGAATTTCTGATATACATAGTTCTAGCCCTACTTTACAATTGAACAACACAACAGATTCAGTGATCAGCGCAAAGTATACTGTTAGCACTGCTTTTGCAACAAATCCGGGATGCAGTTCTCAGGATAGCGTGGTGGTGCATATAAGTCCGAGGCCTATTATTAATTTTGGTTTGCCAGACATTTGTTTGGATGATGCATTTGCAAAGTTTACTGATAGTAGTTATACGAAAGAAACAAATGGATTACCATTTACCTATCTATGGAAATTTGGGGATGCGTTGCATAGTACCCTTTCTAATCCGGATAGTTCTTTATTGCAAAATCCGTTGCACCATTATTCTGCAATAGGTAATTATCAGGTGTCATTAAGAGTAACATCTAGTGGGGGATGTATTGATAGTTTATTTAAACCATTTGTAGTGAATGGAGCTAATCCGGTCCCCAATTTTAATATTATCAATGCAACAGGTTTATGCAGTAATAATCCTGTATTGATACAAGATAATTCAAGTGTTGATTTTGGATCGATCACCAAGTTAGCGATCTATTGGGACAAGATTTCTGCACCACTCGACTCTGTTGTTGATACTAAAACCTCGAATGGGAAACAGTATTCAAATAGCTATGCCAGATTTTCTCAACCGGCAACCATCAGCTATCAAATATTATATCGCACCTATTCAGGCATTTCTTGCATGAAAGAAATTGTAAAAACGGTTTCCATTTTAGCAGCACCTCAAGTGCAATTTGCACAACTGAATGGCATCTGCGATAATGTGGCACCGATCCAATTTACACAAGCAAGCGAATCTGGGAATGTAGCAGGCGTTGGAAATTATTTTGGCAGGGGCGTAACTGCTTCAGGAATTTTTGACCCCACCATCGTGGGCGCCGGTATTGATACCATTGGGTATCTTTTTCTGGCGAACAATAGTTGTGTTGATACTGCTTATCAAACTATCCAAGTGTGGGTATCACCAACTGTGAATGCGGGTCCAGATTTTTTTGTATTGGAAGGGGGAACAACCACGATGCATGCAAGCGCAACGGGCAACCAACTAAATTATTTATGGACGCCTACCATTTATTTAGATGATCCTTCCATATTATTGGCCGCATGCACACCTAAGACGGATACCCAATATGTTTTAAAAGTTACCGATATCAATGGTTGCATCAATTCAGATACTGTAAACGTCAAAGTGCTATTTAATCCATTGATCCCAAATGTTTTTTCTCCAAATGGCGATAATGTCAACGATACCTGGATTATCAAATACTTAGATAGTTACCCAGATTGTATCGTTCAAGTGTTTACCAGGTCGGGTCAGCCAATCTATTATTCAAATGGATATTCTGTTCCATGGGATGGAAAATATAATGGGAAATCTTTACCCATTGGCACTTACTACTATATCATCAAGTCGGAAATGGGTAAAAAATTACTGAGCGGAAGCATAACAATTATTCGATAAGTCTCTGATTTTTTATAAAATTATTATCCTACTAATTCGATTGACTAATATTATTGTAGATTTGCCCCCTAAGAATATCCCATGCAATATCACAAATCGGCTCGTTTATTATTTTTATTGGTTATAGTTTTTTTTTCGACGCAGGCATTTGCTCAGAACAAAAAAAGCTTTCAGCAAGACATGAATGAGTGGAAGCAAAAAAGGATCAACGCATTAAAAGACGCCAATGGTTGGCTAAACCTGACAGGTCTATATTGGTTAAAGACGGGAAAAAATAATTTCGGTTCTGATGCTGCCAATGAATTGGTATACCAACATCCAGAAATGCCAAAGCTTGCCGGCTATTTTATTTTAGAGAATCATCAGGTGAATTGGGTAACTGCAGAAAATGTAAAAACCAGTATCAAAGATAGTTTGATCACGAGTGCGCTTTTGTATGAAGAAGGAAAGCACAATGCACCATTAGTGGCTTTGGGAAATTTAAGATGGAACATTATACAACGCGATGATAAAATTGGGATTCGTTTACGCGATTTGAATTCTCCAGTTGTAAAATCATTTAAAGGATGTGAAAGATATAAAGACGATAGTACCTGGAGATTAACTGCAAAGTTTGAAAAAAAGCAGGAGAATAAATTGTTGATCACGAATGTACTCGGACAAACAAACGAACAAGCCTCCCCTGGAAAATTGATCTTTACGATTGCGGGTAAAGAATATCAGTTAGATGCATTGGCTGAAGGGAATGAGCTATTCATTTTATTTGGTGATGCAACAAGTGGTAAAGGAACTTATCCTGCGGGAAGGTTTTTGTATGCTGATCTTCCTGATGCAAATGGCAATACCATTATTGATTTTAATAAAGCGTTTAATCCGCCTTGTGCATTTACGATCTATGCAACATGCCCACTTCCTCCTAAGCAAAATATTTTGCCTATCGCCATCACTGCTGGTGAAAAGGATCATCATGGTGGTAGAAGATAATTTATCCTTTCTTTAAATTGATGGGGTCCCAGATAAATGGCTTATTACTAAAATAACTTTCGTTACAAGCTAGTACTGGAGCTGCTGCCCTGAAGCCAAATAAAGGATCTTCGATCGTAGTTTGGGTACCTGCGCGAACATGGTCGAAAAAATTTTTGAAATGATTTCGATGTTCATTTTCACCAGCTGGCGGTAAGAATTTTATTTCTTTTACTGGATCTGCTTTTCTATCAGCTTCAGAATAGAGGGCATCATATTGTTTGTCCAATTCTTTTTGTTGCGCAGCAGAAAAAGTATCATAACTATCATAGCCGCGCATGCCTGGGGCTTTTGGTAATTTCTTTTTACTCAACACCAAGCCTTCTCCTGAAAGATCTATCTGACCTTCTGTTCCAATGATCCTGGTATTATTATTAATGGTTCCTGCGTTGGCAAAATTTACACGCAACACCATTTGAAAAGAAGCGTGTTCATTTGTTTTTGGATAATCCATGATCGAAACCATTACATCAGGTACATCTCTACCATCTTTCCAATAACTTAAATTTCCAGAAGCGAAGATGCGGTTGGGTCCTTTTGAATTAGTGATAAAATGAACGCCAGTAATTAAATGCACAAAAAGATCTCCGGCAACCCCTGTTCCATAATCTCTATAATTGCGCCAACGAAAAAATCGTTTTGCATCAAATGGAATTTTATGGGTATTCTTTAAAAAAGTATCCCAATCAACGGTTTGTGTGGAAGCATCTGTTGGAATCGTATAGTTCCATGCACCAATCGCATTGAACCGATCGCTATTCGATTCAATGTAGTTGATCTCTCCGATCTCGCCTGCTGTAACCAATCTTTTAGCTTCGTTGAATACAGATCCGCTGATGCGTTGACTACCCACTTGCATGGTCTTTCCTGATTTTCTCCATGCATCAATCACAGGGTAGCCTTTTTCAATATCGTGCACCATTGGCTTCTCGCAGTACACATGCTTGCCAGCTTCCAATGCGTGAATGGTTATAGTATCATGCCAATGATCTGGTGTTGCAATGATCACGGCATCAATATCTTTCCGCTGTAAAATTTCGCGGTAGTCGCGCGTTGTAAAAATATCTTTCCCATATAATTCCTTCACACGTTCTAATCTGCCTGTATACAGATCTGCAGCTGCTACAAATTCTACGCCTTCATTTGCTAAAGCAGCCCGAGTATCATAATGCCCTTGAATACCCATTCCAATGGTGGCAAAACGAATCTTATCGTTCGGACTATTACTCAGGTTATTCAAAATAGAAAACGGACTAGCAATTGCTCTTGTACCGGCTAACACGCCAAAAGCCCCCAGGCCTTTGAGGAGATTTCTTCTATTTGCATCCATGTTTTTGCTTTTCATAAATATAAATAACTCATTTAGGAAAATCTTCTTAATTTTTACCTCCAAATCAAAAAAATGAAACGATTCTTCTTAACGATCACAGCTACTATTGCCATAGTAAGTTTAGTAAGTGCACAAAAGAAAATAAATCAAGATAGTCTGGTAAAAGAAGCCGCAAAAACGGAGTTATGGGAGCCCGTGCCTGCCATGGTATCTACGCAAAAGCCCTTTGCAGACGCACCTTCTGATGCCATAGTATTAATGAATGGAAAGGATCTGAATAGTTGGCATAAAGAGTTGGATAAAAAAGCAGTTGGCTGGAAATTGGATAAAGAGGGTATAACAACAGTAGTGAAAGGCTCTGGAAATATCGAAACCAATCAGGCATTTGGAAATTGCCAGTTGCATGTAGAATGGAGAGAACCTAGCGCGATTGCCGGAAGTAGTCAGACCCGCGGAAACAGTGGCATCTTCTTTATGGGCCGTTACGAGTTACAGGTATTGGATTCTTATAATAATCCAACCTATGTAAACGGACAAGCAGGTAGTATTTATAAGCAACATATTCCATTGGTGAATGCATCTAAGAAACCAGGCGAATGGCAAACCTATGATGTAGTATTTACTGCACCACAATTTTACGCGGATGGAAATTTGCAGACACCTGCGTATATCACCGTTTTTTTGAATGGGGTACTGGTGCAAAATCATGTGGCTATAAAGGGTCATACCGAATGGATTGGAACGCCAGTATATAGTGCTCACAAGGATAAAGAACCGTTGGTTTTACAAGACCATGGATTGGATGGCGGTAATCCGATGAGCTACCGCAATATTTGGATCAGAGAATTATAATTGGCATCATTAATTGATTATGGCGAACAACCCACTCATGCCAGATCCACAACTGTTGATGGATCTGGTTACAACACGTATGCCTTTTGGAAAATATAAGGATAGACTTATATGCGACCTTCCGGATTTTTATTTAGAGTGGCATCAACGCAATGGTTTCCCGAAAGGAAAGATGGGCATGCTGCTGGCAACGATGTATGAGATACAATTAAACGGACTCAGTTTTTTACTCGACCCTCTCAAAAAACAACACCGCTAAAACACTAAGTATCATTTGTTGAATCACCTTTTAAAAAGGGGTTCAAAAATCAGTCAATAGCTTACTATCTTGCGAGCGCTAATGGCATACACTATGCAAACAATTGATTCCCCGGCGCATATTTTACAAACCATTTTTGGTTATGATAGTTTTAGGCATAACCAGAAAGAGATCATTGATCAAGTACTCGATGGGAAAGATGCATTGGTGCTGATGCCAACTGGCGGTGGTAAAAGTTTGTGTTATCAGGTACCTGCATTATGTCTACCTGGGGTAACTGTTGTGGTGAGTCCCTTGATCGCATTGATGAAAGATCAGGTAGATGCGTTGGTGCTTAGCGGTGTGAAAGCTGCATTTCTAAATAGTACGCAAAGCAGTTCAGAGCAAGCCTATTTATCAGATCAATTAAAAAATAACGAACTCAAATTAATTTATGTAGCGCCGGAAAGATTGGTGGGGCAGGATAAACAGTTCCTGCAGTTTTTAAAAACCATCCCGGTATCCTTATTTGCGATTGACGAAGCGCATTGTATTAGTCAGTGGGGCCACGATTTCAGACCAGAGTATCGGGTACTAGGCGAGTTGAAGGGAACATTTCCTGATACACCTATTATTGCACTAACAGCAACAGCAGATGGGTTAACAAAAAAAGATATCCTGCTGCAATTGAATTTAAAAGCGCCAAAGGTTTTTGAAAACAGTTTCAATAGACCCAATATTTTTTATACTGTAAAACCTAAGCGAGGGCACTACGAAGAACTGGTTGATTATTTAGAAGCACATAAAAACGATTCTGGAATTATATATTGTTTGAGCAGGGCTGCTACAGAGAAACTAGCGGAAGACTTGGTAGAAGATGGTTTTCAGGCAGCCGCTTATCATGCGGGCTTAGAGAAAAATCTGAGGGATGAGCGACAAGATCTTTTCTTAAAAGACGAGATCAAGATCATGGTAGCTACGATTGCTTTTGGTATGGGCATCAATAAAAGCAATGTACGTTTTGTGATACATGTGGATCTGCCAAAGAATATAGAAGGCTATTATCAAGAAACTGGAAGAGCGGGAAGAGACGGTTTGAATAGTGATGCGCTTTTGTTTTTTGGAGCTGGAGATGTAATAAAATTAAAAAGTTTTGCGCAGGTTGAGGGAAATGAAGAGCAGACAAAGATCTTGTTGAAAAAGTTGGATAAGATGGTACAATTCTGCGAAACCAAAAGGTGTAGAAGAAAATACTTGCTCAATTATTTCGGTGAAACCGCTTCGGATAATTGTGGTAGTTGTGATGTTTGTTTAGGTAGTAGAACATTAGTGGATGCCACTTTAATTGCTCAGAAATTTTTAAGTGCTGTTGCGAGAATGAACGAAAAGTTTGGAGCAGGATATATTATTGATGTTTTAAGGGGAAGCAATTCTGAAAAGATCAGAGCAGAGCATAAGAAGCTTACGGTATATGGGATTGGAAAGGATCTTAGTAAGGACGAATGGCATCACTATGCAAAAGAATTATTGTATGAAGATTATTTGCAACAATCGAATGGTGAATATCCGGTACTTCAATTAACCGAGAAGAGTAAAGCAGTTTTATTTAGAGCAGAGAAAGCATTTTTGAATGAGCCTGCAAAACAGGTCATTGTAAAAGAGCCGATCATTTATCAGCAACATGCTTATGAAAAGGAACTGTTCGAAAACCTAAAAAAATTACGCAATCAAATTGCACATGAAGAAAATATTCCAGCATATATTATTTTCAGCGATAGTAGTTTATTGGATCTGTCAACTTATCTACCGTTAAAGCGTTCAGACCTACCTAATATTTCCGGATTTGGCGCATTTAAGATAGTGCGATATGGTAATGCTTTTTTAGAAATGGTTCAGGATTATTGCATAGAACAGAAGATAGCAACACGCATGGATCTGAAGGGGCCACAAAAGAGGAAGCCACCGCGAATTGTTAAGGAAAAGGAAACAGATACAAAGAAACTCAGTTATGAGCAATACCAAAAGGGAAATAGTATTGAAGCAATTGCTGAAGCAAGAGGCTTATCACCTGCAACCATTGAATCGCATTTGAGTTTTTATATTCATCAAGGTAAACTCAGTCTAGATGAATTTGTAAAGCATCCGCATCAGGAGCTTATAAAAAAAGCAGCTGAAAAACACGGCCGACTTAGCTTAAGAATACTAAAAGACAATTTGCCAGACAATATCAGTTATGGCTCTATCAGAATGGTGTTGAACTCTTTACCTGCTGATTAAGGTTTTTGTAAAATAAAATCAAGGGCCCGCTTTTCGGAAAATCGAAGGAAAAATGCTTTGCATATGGCCATTGAATTGCCAAAAAGGTGCACGATATTTGGGTACAGGTAAAATAGGCATAGACTTGGTAAGTGGCCTTAAAGATATTGCGCTTTTTATTTTAAATTCATGGTATGGCTATTAATAATTCACTGAAACGTTTTTCAAGACGAGGAAAGCAAAGTGCAGAACGTACAAGAGATATTTTTGTGATGAACCCAACTGTTCCGGTAGAACGGGAACAGTTAATGAATTCGCACATTCATGTATTTGATTTTAGCAGCGATTATTTTAATGAAGCGGAGCATCCTAGCACAGATGCCTGCTACGCCTATAAAGACAATGGTCGTGTTACATGGATTAATGTGGGAGGGATTAAAAAAGAAGAAGTAGAAAATATTTGTTCGCATTTTGCTATTCATTACTTAATTGTAGAAGATATTTTAAGTGTTAGTCAACGCCCGAAGATGGATGATATGGATACGGTGTTGTATAGTTTATTGAATATGTTATATTTCAATGAAAGCACTGGCGCAGTTGAGACAGAGCAAATTAGCATTTTACTTGGGAATGGATATGTGATCTCATTTCAGGATGATAGTACCCGGGATGTATTTGATGGAATTAGAGAAAAGCTTCGGATTCCATCCAGTAAATTGAGACAGTCTGGTGCAGACTATTTGTGTTATGCATTGTTGGATATGATCGTTGATAATTATTATATCGTTATGGAAAAACTAGGTGAGCGGATTGAATTATTGGAAGAAGAGATCATCCAGTTTAATAACACCAACTCCTTATCTGATATTAATAGTTTGCGTAAAGAAATGATTGTGCTGAAAAGAAATGTGGCACCTGTGAGGGAACTGGTGAATGGTTATATCAGAAGCGATAGTGATTTGTTAGAAGAGCGTACCACCAAATATTTTAAAGATGTGTACGACCATATTGTTCAAGCAAATGATCTTGCAGAAAACTATCGAGACATGATGATCAACCTGCAGGATTTGTATTTAAGTAATGTGAACCTGAAGATGAATGAAGTGATGAAAGTGATGGCAATTGTAACTTGCTTATTGGCACCCGCAACAGTAATTGGTGGAATATTTGGAATGAATTTCGATAAGATTCCAACGCTTCATAATGAATATGGATTTTTTGTGGCAGTATTTTTAATGATACTGATACCGGTTTGGATGTTACTTACTTTTAGAAAACGTGGATGGTTTTAAAGAAGCCTGAATTTATAAACCAAGATTGGAGTATTTCAGGATAATAGAAAACAAGTCGTTGGGGTTAAACGGTTTGGTGATACAATCGTTCATACCAAACTCAAAAGCCCGACCCTGAATGTCCATTGTAATAGATGCGGTAAGCGCAATGATCGGAACCGTCTTATTAAATTCTCTAATCTTTTTTGTTGCAGTATAACCATCCATTACAGGCATTTGAAGATCCATCAAAACAATATCGTATTGATTGTTTTGAACCTTTTCTACTGCAATTTCTCCGTTGTTTGCAATTTCAACAGTTGCATTCCAATTCTGCAACATTTTTTCGGCAACCATCACATTAAAGTCAACATCTTCCACTAAAAGGATATGAATATTATTCAAGTTAGGAGCTTCGAAGTTGAGCGTTTTTTTATTTTCCTCCTGTAAGCTTGTGGTACTTTTTTTGAAACTAAGCGTGAAGAAAAACTTAGAACCCTTACCCGCTTCGCTCTTCAGATGTATTTCGCTGTTTTGCAACTGTAGCAAAAGTTTGATGATGGTAAGACCTAATCCAGATCCACCGTATTCTCTGGTAATATTGGTATTAGCCTGGGTAAATCTGTCGAAGATCATTTCCTGTTTGTCTTCTGAAATACCAATACCTGTATCGATAATAGCAAAATCAACAAGCACATGTTCTTCTGAAATATTATTCAATAAAACCTCAACAGTAATGACACCCTTTTTCGTGAATTTGATGGCATTTGAAATGAGGTTGTTCAAGATCTGGCCTAATCGAATATCATCACCGATTACAAAATCGGGAATATCTTCATCGTACATTAAACGAAGATTATTGCCTCTTTCTTCTGCTCTTAAGCGATGTGCGGCGCGTAGATTTTTTACAAACTGTTTTAGGTTGATATCTCTTTCTGCTAATATGATCTTACCTTCTTCCAGTTTACCGTAATCAAGTACATCATTAATTAAACTCAATAAATTTTCTGAAGAGATCTTCATCACGTTCAGCAATTCTTTCTGAGAAGGTAGGGGATCCTGATAGTGTAACAAATTGTTGGTGCCAATAATTGCATTGAGTGGGGTGCGAATCTCATGGCTCATGATAGAAAGGAATTCGCTTTTTGCCCTAGAAGCCTTTTCGGCAGTTTCCTTTGCTAAAATCAATTCAGCTTCGAGTTGTTTTGATTTTTTGATCTGCTCCTCTAGAAAACTAATGATATTGATTAGATCCTCATCCTTGTCATCAAATCTATTTGCTTCAGTTGGGTCTAAAGCGCGAATAGCTTCTTTCAATTTAATGATGGAAGCTTTACGGATGTCTATCTGATCCTGTAAATCGGTATTTACTTTTTGATATTCTTTTTCACTGATCACAAAAGCGTGATCAGCTAGTTTTTTATCACGGTCGAATGCGTGATAACTTTTGCTTATGGTATCAAGCAATTGTGTCAATTCAGCGTTCTCCTGAAAGTTTCCTGTCAGGATCTTGCGAATTTGCTTTTCTAAAATTGAGTGATATTCCATAAAATCTAACACTAAAGTAAGTCTTATTGCTCTGAAAAAGTAGTTATTGTCATAGTTTGATTATGCAATTCGCATTTTGTTAGCGGGTTAAATGGAGAGATCTCGCCATAGGAGTAAAAACCAGTGATACAAGTTGCGTCGCCGAATATTTTCTTGGCAGCAACAAGTTCATCTTCTGTTCTTTCTTGTAAGATTAGTTTCCTGCCCACACAGCTAATTAAAATGGCAAGTTCGGGTGATTTTATTTCTTTGTCGAACGACTTTTCAGCAGCTGTTGCAGATGCATTGATCAGTTTCTCGAAATTGGCTTTCATAAAACGAACCTTTGAACCTTCTGGAAGATTGCCAGCGAAAGTCATAGACTTATCAGTATCGCTCACAGATAATATTGTTCTAACGAGGTTTCTTTCCGAATTTTCTAAACGCAATGAAAGCGGGAATAAAAGCGCAGAACCAGGAAGTTCTTCGGCATAAGGACCCAAATATTCTTTGTAAAGGTCTAGGGCATTATTACCATCAATTTCGTACAATACATTTTTATCTGATTTGGTGATGATCCGTTCTTTACCAAATTCATCCCATCCTCCTAAAGAACTATGGCCAATATGTAGTTGGTGACCATAGAAGCCAACTGCCACAATATTTCCTTCACTTGCAGCCTCATTAAATCCAACCACGGTTTTACTAAATTTGGCTCCATCACCAGCCAGCCCGCCTGTTATCGGTAAGCTATGTTGATTGTTGATATTAAGTCCATTTACCAATTCACTACCATTGATCTTTGTTCCATCAGAGATAATAAATATGCCGGTCAGATCATCAGTATTCAATGAATTAAAAAGATACTTTCCGGTTTCATAGCTATTTGCATGTTCTCCAATACTTGTTTTGATACATCGAACTGTAGCTTTTTCAAATTGAATAGCAGTAACAATCAGGGTGTCGTCGAAGACTTCTTCCCCAATAATTTCACCTGCAGTGGAACATGAAACGATAGCTGCACTTGGATATTTTGATTTAATCACATCAAAATTTGTTTGATTGCTAGCCAGTTCGCCTGAACCGAAAACAATTGCTAACTGAGATTTAGTAGCATCAAAATCAGGGCTAGCTAGTTTAGTAAGCCATTGATTATTTAGTAATTGAATTTGCTGAGTTTGCATATGATGGCATTAAAGTGTATTACAAATTAATATCAAATTAGTTGATTCTATCTTTTTTATTTAAACAGTGAAATCCTCCATGACCAGCTTTTAGGATTTCGGTGATTTATACGTTAAAATTCGGTGTTTTAACCGAGTTGGAATATCCTCAACCTTATTACTTTTAAAAAAATGTTTAAATGGAGTTCAGGGATACATTGATTCAATTTGAAATTAATGATTCGTTAGTAGTAGGGCTATTAAACGGCGATATTACTTTTTGGGAATTCCGTTCCAACTCTAGAGAGTTTAAGAAAGTGTTTCGGGATGGTGTTTTTAAGAACAGGGTCTCTTTTCTTGAGATCAATGAAACAACTGAGAGACTAATTGATGCTTTATATCTTTCCCTGGAGGAACAGCTGATTAAAAACCCCATGATCAAGTTCAATGATCGAGAAACAATTGAGCTGATCGGATTTAGTAATCGATTATAATACAGGCACTTGCGGGCTAATACGTTTATAACTCCCCCCGGAGATTTAAACATGTATTGGTCCGCAAGTGTGTTAATATTAGGCCCCTTAGCCCTGTTTTCACTATTTTTTATAAAGTTTCCCCTGGCTGAAGAACTAATTTTAACCGATAGTCCAATAATTCGGGCTAAAAAACGTTTGTAGCATACAGGTTATGCTGACCCATGACCCCGAGCTGTAAAAGTTTGGAAGAATCAGATACATATGAGCAAAAAGCTTTCATTTTATATTATTCTAACAACCCTAATGCTTATTTCCTGCATAAAGGCATATGAGCCTGTGGTAATTAAACCCTACCCCTATACAGTAAATGATGTAGAAGGTGTTTATAAAAATGGATCACTTATTACAGAAAAGGGCATATTAGATTCTGTAGTCTATAGAATGGTAGATGACACTAGCAATTTCTCACTTACATACTATTATAATGACACAATTATAGTTAGTATCAATACCAATTCAAGTATAAGTACGAAACGGTACAAAATGGGTTTATTGAGCACCGTCAACAATACAGAAGCTTCTGTATTTAAGTTCCAAAAAATCAAGGTAGACACATTATTTTTCTTGAATAGACAAAATTATAATTTAGAAGTAACTCTTTATTATCCCGATATGCATAAGACCTCAACAGCTGTAATAACCAATAATAGTCTCTTGTCTTATAATCCAAGTCTTATATACTTTGAGAATGTTTTATTCAATGCCAATCTACAACCAAAGTAATTAACTGCTGTATTAGAATCAAAAGAATTTTTGAGGGGCCTATTGCTGATTAAGTTGTAAATTTAAGGGAGTAAATCGTTCTAGATTTTAACTCCTAAATCAGGTACAATGAGTAAGAAGCATCCACACAAACACGCAACAGTTAAGAAACCAAAACCCAATCATTTTTGGGCAGTATTTTTCTTTAGCATTCTTCTTTGTGCCTTTTGGATAGGTAGTTTATTTCTTAATGCTTATAGGTATCCTAGTATCGAGCAGGCCCGTATGTTGCTATGGTTGCCAGTGGTAGTTTGTACCAGCTGTTTACCGGTGTATATTTTTGTACATTTAAACAAAGAGCATTTCAAAAAAAATTCGATCTATTGGATTTTGGTAGCCTTGCTGTTATTTACCGGATTATTTATTTTGACCTTTCATTATTACAACTAGCAATCGTTAAAGGGCACTATACATCTCCCTCCTGAAATGAAAGATTCAGGTTGCTAATATTTGTTTCTACCTTACGACACTTAATTCCTGCACTTTCGAGCATGAGTCTGGAAGCTTTTGCGGAATCGGTTCCTTCGTATTTGTCTGACAAATAGATAACTTCTGTGATCCCTGATTGAATGATAGATTTAGTGCATTCATTGCAAGGAAATAGTGCAGTATAGATCCTGCAACCATGAAGATCCATACCTATATTATTGAGAATAGCATTTAATTCTGCGTGACATACAAAGGGATATTTAGTTTCTAAAAACTCGCCCTGTTTAGCCCAGGGAAATTCATCGTCATGGCATCCGGCTGGAAGTCCGTTGTAGCCAGCTCCCACGATCCTGTTTTTATCATTTACAATACAAGCACCCACTTGGGTATTCGGATCCTTGCTTCGCTTGGCAGAGAGCAACGCCACACCCATGAAATATTCATCCCAGGAAATATAGTCTTGTCGCTTTTTCAAAATAAACAGTTTAAGTTTTAATGATAACGAATGTAAGAATTTTAGAAACCACTGAACCATTTTTCAACGGTCTCTTGTTCAGATTTTATTGCTTGCTTAAAATTATATTCATTGGTTTCTGCATCATAGTCATAGTCGAGCAGGTATTGCCTGAAGTTCGCCGCAGTATCTTCAATAGCATCCATGATCTCTTGCATTTCTGCATTGGTGATAGTAGGATGTATGGAAAGCCTGATCCAGCCTGGCTTACAAGATAAATCACCAGTATGAATCATATCTAATAATTCATACGATTCAATTTCGTTTACGTGTAACAGCAAGTGACCATAGGTTCCGGCGCATGCGCAACCACCACGTGTTTGAATACCAAAGCGATCGTTCAGAATTTTTACAATGAGGTTATAGTGTGCACCTTTAACGATAAAAGAAATAACTCCCAAACGTTTTTTGTTATGCCCTTCTAGGAGTTCAATAGTATCAATTTTAGAGAAACGATCGAAAACGATCTCTAATAATTCTTCCTCTCTTTTTTGAATTTGCCCCACACCCATTGCTTCTTTTAATTTCACACTCATGGCCACTTTGATGCCTTGTAAAAATGGAGGAGTTCCACCATCTTCCCGGTGTTCGATATCAGCAATATATTCATGCACTTTCCAAGGGTTCGTATAAACCACCGTGCCACCGCCGGGTTGATCTGGAATAATATTTTTGTAGATCTTTTTATTGAAGATCAATACACCAGAACTTCCTGGGCCGCCCAAAAATTTGTGTGGCGAAAAATAGATCGCATCTAGATGAGCGCCTTGTTCGGCTGGGTGCATATTAATATCAATGTATGGTGCAGAGCAGGCAAAGTCTACAAAACATAATCCGTCAAATTCATGGATCAATTTTGCAATTTCGTGATAGGGTGTTTGAATGCCAGTAACATTGGAGCAGCCAGTGATGGCAGCGATCTTATTTTTTCTATAGCTATATTTTTCTAGTAAGGTTCTGAAATAGGCCAGGTCAACATTCCCATTATTATCAGATTTGATAATTTCAACGGTTGCAATTGTTTCTAACCAAGTAGTTTGGTTAGAATGATGTTCCATATGCGTTACAAAAACGATGGGCTTGAGTTCATCTTCTATTTGTAAGTAGTTGTTAAAAAACTGATGAATACTTCTTACGTTTTCTTTGAGTGTTTCACTTTTGGGGATCATGCCTTTTTTCACATAATCCATAATTCGTTCGGGCATTTTTAATCCGAGGATGCGTTGCAATTTATTTACCGCACCCGTCATCCCGCTGCCACAAAAGATCAAGGCATCATCTTTATCTGCACCCACGTGTTTTTTTACGATCTGTTTGGCTTCTTCATAAGCCTTGGTCATGAGTGTTCCTGTTACTGTTGTTTCTGTATGTGTATTTGCCAAAAAGGGCATGAGCTCATTTTGAAGGGTATCTTCAATTGGTTTGTAGCATCGTCCACTAGCGGTCCAGTCGGCATAAATAATTTTCTTTTCACCCAATGGGGATAGAAAACTTTGTTGGTTACCAATAATGTTTAATCGATATTTTTCAAAGTATTGTTCCAATTCTGTAAGAGCAGGCATGAGATCTATTTTAATTCAGGTACTAAAATTAGAGAAAGCATTTTGTAAACCTAAATAAAAAGCCATCCCTTTAGATGGGATGGCTTTAAAAAACAGGGTGCAGTATTTATAATTTCCCGTTTTTAATTTCTTCAACAACATTAGGATCTAAAAGTGTAGAAATATCGCCTACATTATCCAAATCACCTTCTGCGATTTTGCGTAGAATTCTGCGCATAATTTTTCCGCTTCTGGTTTTTGGTAATCCACTTACAAACTGAATTTTATCGGGTTTTGCGATCGCACCAATAATTCTTGTGATGGTTTGAATGATATCTTTTCTAACAAGATCTGCCGTGCCATGTGTATCCTGACCGTGTGAACCCTGATAAATGACATAGGCATAAATACCCTGACCTTTTATATCGTGTGGATAGCCAACCACTGCACTTTCTACCACACCAGCGTGCATATTAATTGCGTTTTCAAGTTCAGCTGTTCCAATCCTATGTCCGCTTACATTTAATACATCATCTACGCGACCAGTAATTCTAAAGAATCCGTTTTTATCTTTTAAAGCACCATCACCTGTAAAATACATACCAGGATAAGTTGCAAAATAATTGGTTCTGCACCTTTCATGATCTCCATAAGTCGTACGAAGAATTCCAGGCCAAGGGCCTTTGATACAGAGGTTTCCAGAAATGGTTTCATCATCTTTTGCAACAACTTCTTTTCCGTTTTCGTCTACTAACACCATTTGTAATCCTGGCATTGGAAGGGTGGCCCAGCTTGGAACTTCTGGGGTAATACCTGCGAGGTTACTGATCAAACAGCCTCCGGTTTCTGTTTGCCACCAGGTATCAACGATCGGACATTTAGATTTTCCAACATTCTCGTGATACCAATGCCAAGCTTCTTCATTTATTGGTTCGCCCACTGTTCCCAATACCTTGAGCGAACTTAGGCTCTTGCCTTGTAAGGGTCCAATGCCAAAACCCATCAAACTACGAATAGCAGTTGGTGCAGTGTATAGAATATTTACTTTGAATTTGTCAACAATATCCCAGAATCTTCCAGCATCAGGGAATGTAGGAACGCCTTCAAACATTAAGGAAGTTGCTCCTGCACTAAGCGGTCCGTAGATGATATAACTATGACCAGTGATCCAACCGATATCTGCTGTACAGAAATGAATATCGCCTGTTTGATATTGGAATACATTTACGAAAGTGTAATTGGTATATACCATATAGCCGCCGCAGGTATGCACAACGCCTTTAGGCTTGCCAGTAGATCCAGAAGTGTACAAAATGAAAAGCGGATCTTCTGCATCCATTTCTACGGCAGGGAAATCATGTAATCCAAGTGTCTCTACTTTTTTAATTTCATCTTCCCACCAAACATCTCTACCCTTTAACATAGAAATTGGAGTACGTGTACGTGTTGCAACAATCACTTTTTTAATGGTTCTGTTGCCAATCAGTGCATCGTCGATCACCGATTTTAATGGTATATCTTTTGCGCCACGATAAGCACCATCACAGGTAACAATGTATTCTGCTTGCGCATCATACAAACGATCGGCAATACTTTGAGCAGAGAAGCCTCCAAAGATCACAGAGTGAATTGCACCTATTCTGGCACATGCAAGAACTGCGATTGCGAGTTCTGGTATCATACCCATATAAATACAAACACGATCACCTTTCTTAACACCATTGTTGTTGAGCACGTGCGCAAACTGACAAACTTTCTCGTGCAGTTTTTTATACGTAATGATGCGGTGGTGTTCTTCCGGATCGTTGGGTTCCCAGATCAATGCAGGCATGTCTGCAGATTTTTCTAGGTGCCGATCTAAGCAGTTTTCGGTAATATTAAGTTTACCTCCTTTGAACCATTCTATTTTGGGATCAACAAAATTCCAGTTTAGGGTGGTATGCCATTTTTTGCGCCAGGTAAAGTTTTCGGCAACAGACGACCAAAATTCTGCAGGGTCATCGATACTACGTTTGTATTCAGCTTGGTATTGTTCAAAGCTGGTGATTTGATAAGGATAGTGCATCGCAATCGTTTTAAGGACTCTAAAGTACAGCAGAAAAAAAATCTTCTACGTATTATTAAAACGATTTTTGCTAATTTAATATACTCTTGCTAAATTAGTATACTCAATTCAAACAAATGCCAATATGAAAGCCAGAATTTGCCCTAAGTGTAAGTCGGACGATATCACCAAAAGTGGTATTGTGAAAGAGCGTCAGCGTTTTCATTGTAAGAAATGCAGTTATCATTTCTCAGTAGAAAAAGAGGGCAAAAGTATCGACCCCTATTATGTGATCAAAGCCCTGCAACTGCATATTGAAGGGGTTACTTATCGTGAGATTGAGCGGATTCTTGGAGTGAGCCACGTGAGTGTGATCAACTGGGTAAAAAAGTATAAGATTAAAGTGCCAGAAAACTACGATTATACACCTTCCTATAAAGTACTGACGCTTACAGAACTCTCTCTATTCATGGCTAATCCGCAAAATTTAAAAAATTCTGGCATGATCATTACAGAGCTGGGAGATAAGTATATGATGATTAAGTGGGAGCGACTAAAATCGATGTAAAACCCAGTTAAAAGTCCTTGTTTTTCCCATCAATAAGTATACTATTAGCGTAACTATACCGCTAATAGCAATTTTCATCGGCATTCTTTTTAGGTTCGGAGAACGATTAATTGCTCACCATTCTAAACGCTTGCCATGAAAAAAAGGATTTTAATTGCCTGCATAATGCTATCTGCAGGAGTTGCAAATGCTCAAACCACCCCGGTTAAAGACACCACTCATTCTAAAGAAAACCCAGTAAAACCAGCCGAGAAAAAGGCTGACCCGACCTGGGGAATCAAATTCTCTGGTTTTATTCGTAACGACGTATTCTTTGATTCTCGCCAGGTTGTATCGGCTCGTCCGGCTACACAAGGAGAATTACTGCTTTATCCTGCCAATGTGAACAATGATATCAATGGAAAAGATATCAATGCTGCACCATCACTAGATATGTTGGCTATCACATCGAGATTAACTGGTACTGTTACCGGACCAGACGCATTTGGTGCAAAAACATCTGGACTTATTGAAGCAGAATTTTTTGGAAATGCTAATGGTAACGAAAACGTATTTCGTTTAAGACATGCTGTTGCTAGATTGGATTGGCCAAAAACCCAACTTGCTTTTGGACAGTATTGGCATCCACTTTTTGTGACCGATTGCTACCCAGGTGTATTAAGTTTTAATACTGGTATGCCTTTTCAACCTTTTGCAAGAAACCCCCAAATTAGGCTGACCCAAAAATTGAGTCCAGAGGTTAATTTAATTCTTGCAGCTCTTTCACAAACAGAAGCTTTTGTTAGTAGTGGTCCGGGTACCAGCATTGCATTAGGCGCAGCCGCAGCTGGTCAGGCATATATTAGCAATGCCGTTGTACCTAATTTGCATGCACAGTTGCAATATAAGGGTAAAGTATTTTTGGCTGGAATTGCCTTAGATTATAAATCATTAAGACCAGCACTTAGTGCGCCTTCAGCAACTGGAGCTACCACTTTGGTTGCAACAGACGAAAGAGTAAACAGCCTCACTTTTGAAACCTATGCCAAAATCACTACGAAAGCGGTAATAGCAAAAGCTGAATTTTTATCTGGCCAGAATATGTACGACCACCTTATGATCGGAGGATATTTGGCTTATGGAACAGCACCAGCAATTACCTATAAACCAATCACCGTTAATTCATATTGGGTAGAAATTATGGGTACTGGCAAGAAAGTGATACCAGGAATTTTTGTAGGGTACACCAATAACAATGGTGCATCACAAGACAATGCAGTTGCTTCCTATACAAGAGGTATTACAGCTGGAAAAACTTCTTTAGCAAGTGTATTTCGTGTTGCCCCTCGGATCGAAACAACTTCTGGTAAATTCAGATTTGGATTAGAAGCGGAAATTACAACTGCAGTATATGGAGCTGCGGGCACAAACGCAAAAGTTACGGGAACAACAAATTCTGTGACCAATGATAGAATTCTATTCATCTCTTCATACTCGTTTTAAATTCTTATCTTAATTTATTAAATCACAAAACTTGCCAAATGAGTAATAACACAGAAACAAAAGGTATCTGGAAAGTGATCGGAGCATCCTCTCTTGGAACCTTAATCGAATGGTACGATTTCTACATTTTTGGTAGCCTTGCCGTAGTAATCGCAAACCAGTTTTTCCCTAAAACAAATCCAACCGCTGCCCTACTTTCAACACTTGCAACTTTTGCTGCAGGGTTTATTGTAAGACCTTTTGGTGCACTTGTATTTGGAAGACTTGGTGATTTGGTTGGTAGGAAATACACTTTTCTACTAACATTAGTTTTAATGGGTGGATCAACATTTGCTATTGGTTGTATTCCTAGTTATGACAGTATCGGCTTTCTTGCTCCAATCCTGGTATTGATTCTTAGATTGATCCAGGGTTTAGCATTAGGTGGAGAATACGGTGGGGCCGCAACTTATGTTGCAGAACACTCTCCGGCAAATAGAAGAGGATTTTTCACTTCTTGGATTCAAACAACCGCTACTCTTGGTCTGTTCATTTCATTAGGTGTGATCTTAATGACCAGACATTTCTTGGATGCAGATCCTGCAAAATCAATTGCAAAATTCAACGATTGGGGATGGAGAATACCTTTTTGGATCTCTAGTATATTGGTAGGAGTATCGATCTATATCAGATTAAAGATGGCCGAATCACCTATGTATTCCAAACTAAAATCTGAAGGAAAAACTTCGGTGAATCCACTGAAAGAAAGCTTCGGACATAAAGCGAATTTGAAAATGGTATTGCTTGCATTGTTTGGTGCAACCATGGGACAAGGTGTAGTATGGTATACAGGACAATTCTACGCTCAATCATTTATTGAAAATGTTTGTAAAGTTGAATTTGATCAATCAAGAACTATTTTAATCTGGGGCATTTTATTTGCCACCCCTTTCTTTGTAGTTTTTGCAACACTAAGTGATAAGATCGGAAGAAAATGGATCATGCTTTCTGGTATGTTCTTAGCAGTAATTTCTTATAATTATTTGTTTACTAATCTATTTAATATAGCTGATGCCAAACAAAAAACCGAAATTGTTGCGAACACTAAAATTGACACAACTTTTAAAGCTATCCCTAACTCAACCGACTCGATTCGTAAAGTAGTTACAAAAGCTTATTTCACTGATGGTATGAGTATGGTTACCACAAAAACTGATACTGCCTATGCAACAGCAGGTAAAACAACAAAGAAACCAATAGTAGCTATTTCTAAAACTTTGAGTAGTAGTGATTATTGGAAAATGGTTGGTATCGTGTTCATTCTTATTCTTTATGTAACATTAGTATACGGACCAATCGCAGCATTCCTTGTAGAATTATTCCCTACAAAAATTAGGTATACTTCTATGTCACTTCCTTATCATATTGGTAATGGTGTGTTTGGTGGACTAACGCCATTCATTGCAACATTGCTCACCACCATCTATGTAGACAATAAGATCGTTGGATTGATGTATCCAATTATTATCGCAGCTGTCTGTTTGGTAATTGGTGCAGTTTATATCAGCAATAGAATTGATCCGGAAGTTGATCGTTAATTAGATCCTATACATTAATCTTTTAAATGAAATAATATGAATGCTTTAAAAAAATATCTTGGATTAGTATGGATCATTTTAGGTCCACTTTCAATCCACTATCTCATGCAAACCGCGAGTAGTGAAATCGCCAAAAAACCAGGGTTAGATACGCAAATAC
>CAIYAG010000326.1 GCA_903924075.1 uncultured Bacteroidota bacterium
GCGCTTAGGCTACCCCTCACCTATTTTTTGATCAAAAATTTCGGGATCATTGGTTCAGCATTTGCTGAGTTGGCAGCTTTTGGCACTTATAATTTTATTCGATATGAATTTTTAAGAAGAAAGTTTCAAATGCAACCTTTTAATTCAAAAACCATTTATGCCATTCTTCTTGGGCTTATCAGTTATGGAATTAGTTATTTTCTATTCAACAAAATATCAGGATGGTTGGGTATTATTTTAAGGACACTAGTTTTTTCTGCCTTGTTCAGCTTAAGTATCATTTATTGGAAAATCACACCAGATGCAGGACAATTAATAGTGGGATTACAGGAACGGTTTAAAAAGAAAAACCTTCATTAACGCATTCTTCCACCACCTCTAAATTTAGGCTGCCAGTATTTTTCATTCAGATCGCTGATCATGACACCACCGCTGGAAGCTGCATGTACAAATTTGTTGTTTTGCAGATATACTCCAACATGGGTAATACTCCTTTTGCCACGTCCGGAAGTATGAAAAAACACAAGGTCGCCCTCTTTCAATTCAGTATTATCAACTTTTTCTGATGCATTATATTGTTCCTGTGCAGTTCTTGGAAGGCTCGTATTGTATACATCCCTCAATAAAATCTGTGTAAACGCCGAACAGTCTAAACAATTTTCGGTAACTCCTCCCATACAGTATTTGGTACCCCACCACTTGTCAATTTCATCCAGCAATGCAATATTATCTAACTGCTCAACGGGTACTCCGATGATTACAGAATACTTTAATTGCAGATAACTTGCGTTTTGAACATTGAATAAGGGATCGCCCGATCTTGTTTTTTTGTTTTCACCTGCACTGATTTTGGTATTAGCAGAGGTAGATTTCTGTTTTGAAGTCACTACTGAACCAGGTGTAACTTCGATATTATCCAAAAATTCCGCTTTTCCGCCAGATTTCGACTTCTTTTTGACAGCAACGCTACTATTATTATCCTTTGAGGACAATTGTCTGAACGATCTACAGCTGGCAAAAACCGAGATCAAACCAATTAAAACAATGAGATGTGATTTTTTCATTACTAGCCCTGCAATATAAGTTGCTCCCACTAAAAGGCAAAATACCTGCGAAAATTAACTAGAAATGGTTCCAATAAATGGCAATTGTGGATAACTAAAACCAACAAATTTGTTCCCAATTATTGTGGAAATTTTTCCACGCAAAAAACTATGAGAGTAACGATATTTGAATAAATCAACTAGGCGAAAAGTAATGCTAATTAGAAAATAACTATTTAGCATTAGCTTCTCACAGGTTTTAATCCAGCACTGATGTCTCAATTTTCTCATTTACACGTTCATACCCAATACTCCTTACTTGACGGGGCAGCCAATATTGGCAGCCTTTTCGACAAAGCGGCAAAAGATAAAATGCCCGCTGTTGCGATCACTGATCATGGAAATATGTTTGGAGCTTTTGAGTTTGTGAGTCAGGCTTGGAAAAAAACCAAAGTGATTGGAAAAGATGATCAGGGAAAAGATATTTTAGCACCTCTTGTAAAGCCCATTGTTGGATGCGAATTCTATGTGGTGGAAGATCGCTTCATCAAAACATTTACAAAAGAGCAAAAAGATAAAAGATATCATCAGGTTTTATTGGCTAAAAATGCACAGGGATATCAAAACCTGGTAAAGCTCACTTCGATGGGTTTTATTGAGGGGCTGTATAGTAAATATCCACGGGTCGACAAAAAACTGATTGAACAATACCATGAGGGAATTATTGCAACCACCTGTTGCATTGGTGCCTATGTTCCGCAAACTATATTAAACGAAGGCGAAGAAAAAGCCGAGCAGGAATTCAAATGGTGGCTCGATCTATTTGGCGAAGACTATTATATAGAGATCCAAAGACATAATATCAAGGAACAAGAACTCATCAATAATACTCTGATGAAGTTTGCGAAGAAATACAATGTTCCTGTGATAGCAACCAATGATAGTCATTATACAGAGCGAGACGATTATAACGCACACGATATCCTATTGTGCATCAATACGGGCGAAAAACAATCTACTCCCGGGTTTGATGATTTTGTGAACGATGAAATTCAATTAAAGAATCGAAGGTTTAAATTTCCGAATGATCAGTTCTATTTCAAGACCACCGATGAAATGAGCCAATTGTTCAAAGACATTCCCGAATCATTAGACAATACCAATGCTATTGTTGATAAGGTGGAGGTCTTAAACCTAAAGAAAGATATTTTATTACCGGCCTTCCCCATTCCTGAATCATTTCAGATCCACAAAGATTCGAATATGAATCAGTGGGAGTTTTTACAGCATTTAACGATGGAAGGTGCTAAAATGCGATACAATGAAATTACTCCCGAGATCCAGGAAAGATTAGATTTCGAGTTATTCACGATTCGTACCATGGGATTTGCGGGATACTTTTTGATTGTAAGTGATTTTATAAAAGCTGGTAGACAAATGGGCGTATTTGTTGGCCCAGGTAGAGGTTCAGCAGCAGGTAGTGTGGTGGCATTTTGTATTGGGATCACTAATATCGATCCGATCAAGTACAATTTGCTTTTCGAAAGGTTCCTTAACCCTGATCGTAAAAGCATGCCCGATATTGATACGGACTTTGATGATGAAGGCCGTCAGAAAGTAATCGATTATGTGGTTGATAAATATGGAAAAAATCAGGTAGCCCAGATCATTACCTATGGTACCATGGCCGCCAAGATGAGTATCAAGGATGTAGCACGAGTGATGGATCTGCCATTGGTTGAAAGCAATATGCTGGCAAAATTGGTTCCCGATAAACCAGGCACTGAATTACGCAGGGTATTACATGCACCTTTCACAGCTAAAGAAGGCGAAAAGCAGCACCAGAAATCGTTCGAAGAGAAAGAAGGATACCAGCAGGAAGATCTTGAGAATATTAAAAAACTCAGAGAAATATATGCTGGTACTGATATCAGGGCACAGGTTTTAAAAGAAGCTGAACGTTTAGAAGGTTCTGTCAGAAACACAGGCATTCATGCAGCGGGAATTATCATCGCACCAAGGGATTTAACCGATTTGATTCCAGTTGCCATTGCGAAAGACTCCCCTCTTTGGGTAACACAAATTGAAGGAAGTACGATTGAAGAAGCTGGCGTTATTAAGATGGACTTCCTGGGTTTAAAAACCCTCTCCATTTTAAAAACAGCATTGGAATTGATCAAGCAAAACCACAAAGTGGAAATTGATCTGGATACCATTCCATTGGATGATGAAAAAACATTCTTATTATATCAAAGGGGTGAAACCAATGCTACATTTCAGTTTGAGAGTATTGGGATGCAAAAATACCTGCGTGAATTAAAGCCAGATAAGTTTGCTGATCTGATTGCGATGAACGCATTGTATCGTCCAGGCCCCATCGCCTATATCCCCAATTTCATTGATCGTAAACATGGAAGAGAAGCCATTACATACGACTTAGCGGATATGGAAGAATATCTTGCAGACACTTATGGCATTACTGTGTATCAAGAACAGGTCATGCTTTTGTCTCAAAAGATCGGCGGGTTTACAAAAGGAATGGCTGATGTACTGCGAAAAGCAATGGGTAAAAAAGATAGATATACCCTTGATAAAATGAAGAGTTCATTTTTAGAGGGTGCTATTGCAAAAGGTCATGCAGCTGATAAACTTGAAAAAATCTGGACAGACTGGGAAGCCTTTGCACAATACGCTTTCAACAAATCGCATAGTACCTGTTATGCGTATGTGGCTTATGAAACGGCTTATTTAAAAGCACATTATCCTGGAGAATATATGTCTGCTGTTTTGAATCACGCAGGCGGCATTGAAAAGATCACATTCTTTATGGAAGAGTGTAAAAGAATGGGGATTAAAGTACTCGGACCAGACATCAATGAATCATTGAAAGGCTTTGCCGTGAACTCGAAAGGTGAGATCCGGTTCGGAATGGGCGGTATTAAAGGTGTTGGTGAAGCTGCCGTTGAATTTATTATTGCAGAAAGAGAAAAGAATGGTGCCTATAAAGACATGTTCGATTTTATTTCCAGAGTTGTTCAGAAAAGTGTCAACAAAAAATCACTGGAATCACTTGCATATTCTGGAGCTTTCGATTGTTTTACGGCCTATCATAGAGCACAATACTTTAATGTTCCTGATGGAGAAAAACTTTCTGGTTTAGAAAAGATTGTAAGTTATGGACAGGCTAAACAAGCCAATAGTATTGGCAATAGCAATACGCTATTTGGTAATATGTCTGCCGCAATGGAAGTGCCCGTACCAAAAATTGTGGCTTGTGAACCTTGGACACTGACCGAATTACTGGATTACGAAAAAGAAGTGACAGGCATGTATATGAGTGGCCATCCGCTCGACCATTTCCAATTCGAATTAAAATATTATGGCATTACACGCATCAATGATTTTAATGAGATCAGAGATACACTTCATTTGCAACCGAATCCTGGCAGAACATTAAAAGTTGCAGGATTGATCATTGATGTACAACATCGTGTTACTAAAACAGGAAAGAATTTCGGATCATTTAGTATCGAAGATTATACAGGCAAAACAGAATTTCTTTTGTGGAGTGAAGACTATATCAAGTTTCAAAATTATTTGGAGAAGGGGCAGAACGTTTTACTCAATGGAACTTTCAGAGCCAAATACAATCGACCAACAGAATTTGAGTTCAAGATCCATTCCATGTCTTTACTTGAAACAGTTAAACAAACGCTTACAAGAAGCATAGATATAACGCTAAAACCTTCTGCGGTAACATCAGAGATGGTGAGTTTTATCGAAAAGAATATGAAAGACAATCCTGGTAAGACTTCTTTGAGGATCAACCTTTTTGAACCAAAAGAAAACTTAAAAGTGAGTCTCTTTAGCATGGAACGCAGCTTTTTAATGAATGAAGACATGGCAGGATACCTGCTCAATAACCCAGATCTAGACGTACATGTGGGGATCGTAAACTGACCTGCTGTCAGTTTATAACTGCTGCAAAGTCTTAATCACAATGGTGGAAAAGTCAAATCAGCATAAACGGGTCTTTGGATTTATATTTGACAGTATACAATCATTACAAATAATAAAAACTATAAAAATGGCTTTAGAATTAACCGATGCAAATTTTCAGAGCACTGTGTTAGACAGCGATAAATTAACTATGATCGATTTCTGGGCTGAGTGGTGTGGACCATGTCGCGCAATCGGACCTGTTGTAGAAGAATTATCAAAAGAATATGCAGGCAAAGTAAATGTGGGTAAAGTGAATGTTGACCACAATCCAAATTTGAGTGTTACTTACGGAATCACTTCTATTCCTGCTATCTTATTTATTAAAGGTGGCAAGATAGTAGACAAACAAATTGGAGCTGTTCCTAAGAGTGTGTTAGACAAAAAAATTCAGGCACATTTATAATATTTGCTAGAATCTATTAAAAGAGGCTTCCTTGGGAGCCTCTTTTTGTTTGTAGCAGCTTTCATTATTATTATTTCGTTATCTTCCGAGCTGATTTATTTAGCTAATTGTTTATCTATGGAACGCTTTCACGGTTTACTAGGAATTATCTTGATTTTGATGATCGCTTTTTTGTTTTCAAATAACAAAAAAAGGATTAACTATCGTTTGGTTTTTAGCGGAATTATTCTGCAAATAACAATTGCAGTTCTGGTATTGAAAGTACCTCCTGTAACCTGGTTTTTTCAACAACTTGGGCATGGTATGGAGAAGATCGAAAAATTTGCTAGAGAAGGTGTTTCGTTTGTATATGGAGGTATCATGGTAGCTGCGCCAACAGGCGTTCAGAATTTTGGTCAGGGCGGATTTGTATTTGCATTTAGTGTAACAGCTACCATCATTTTAGTATGTGTACTAGTTGCCATTCTATATCATTTTGGAGTGATGCAGGTGATTGTTTCGATCATTGCAAAGGCTATGAACTTTATCATGCGTGTAAGTGGCGCCGAGGCTTTGAGTAATGTGGCGAGTGCCTTTGTGGGTCAGGTGGAAGCACAAGTGATGATTCGTCCATATTTAAGTTCCATGACCAAAAGTGAATTATTGGCAAGTATGAGTGGATCATTGGCATGTATTGCCGGTGGAATATTAATCGTATATGCGAACATGGGAGCTAAAGCTGAATACCTATTAACAGCGAGTTTGATGGCAGCCCCTGGTGCGTTGGTGATTTCTAAAATTGTATTCCCTGAAACTGAGGAATCACAAACAATGGGGAAAGTTAAATTAGAAGTAAAAAGCCCGTATAGTAATATCATTGATGCCATTTCACACGGCGCAAGTGATGGAATGAAAATTTCAGTGAATGTAATTGCCATGTTAATTGGATTTATTGCTTTGATCGCTTTTATCAACTGGGGCATGGGATTGATCTACCCTGGTTTAACATTGGATATGATTTTCAGTAAGCTTTTTTTTCCTATGACATGGGCCATGGGTGTTCCAAATGTGGATGTGGCAAATGCAGCCACTTTACTCGGACAAAAACTAACCATCAACGAATTCGTTGCATTCAATAACCTCACATCCAAAGCAGTTCCAATTGTATCCGAAAAAGGATTGTTGATCGTAAGTATCGCAATTTGCGGCTTTGCTAATTTCAGTAGTGTAGGTATGCAAATTGGTGGAATTGGCGAACTTGCACCAACACGTAGAGCGGATTTAGCAAAATTGGGATTGAAGGCTTTATTGTGTGGTACACTAGCATCTTATTTATCAGCAAGTATCGCTGGGATCTTGATGTCTTAAATCCTGAGTTGAACTAATAGCATTCCTTACTAATTTCATTTCTAAAAATTGAATGACTTTTAGCATATTATGCTAGTTATTTTGGTTTATTTTTGCTAAAATTTTACAGGCATGATGAAACCAGAAACTGGTATTGAAGCATTGGTTGCCAATGCAAAGGATGAGCAGTTAAAAGCAATCGGTTATAAAATTCTACATAAAGAACGCATTAGTTTTGATGAAGGCGTGGTTCTTTTCGAAAAGGGTTCTCTCTCCTACTTAGGGGCATTAGCCAATTGGGTACGGGAACAAAAACACGGCGATAAAACTTATTTCAATCGCAATTTCCATATTGAGCCAACTAACCTTTGTGTATTCAGTTGTAAATTTTGTGCCTATTCAAAATTGTACGCGCATCGAGAAGAAGGTTGGGAATTGAGCATTCCGCAGATGCTGGATATTGTAAAAAGTTATGATGGCAAACCCGTTACTGAAGTACATATTGTAGGTGGTGTGCATCCTAAAATGGATATGGATTTCTTTGTAGAATTATTGAAAGCTATTAAAGCACATCGTCCGGATTTACATATCAAAGCATTTACTCCAGTAGAATTGGATTATATGTTCCGCAAAGCGAAATTAACCACTGAAGAAGGAATGAAACTAGCACATGAAGCTGGTTTAGATTCTTTACCAGGTGGAGGAGCTGAAATTTTTCATCCAGAAATTCGCACAAAATTTGTGAAGACAAAGTGGATGCAGATGGTTGGTTAGCAATTCATGAAGCAGCCCATCGTTTAGGGATGCATAGTAATGCAACCTTATTATATGGTCATGTTGAAAAATACTGGCACCGCATAGATCATATGGAAAGACTACGTCAGTTACAAGACAAAACTGGAGGCTTCAATACCTTCATTCCACTTAAGTTTCGTAATAAAGACAATGATATGAGCTATGTGGAAGAATCTTCAGTAATCGAGGACATGAAAATGTATGCAGTATCTCGTTTATACCTAGATAATTTTCCCCATATCAAATCATATTGGCCAATGCTAGGCCGTCAGAATGCACAGCTTTCATTAAGCTTTGGCGTTAACGATATTGATGGAACCATTGATGATACTACGAAGATCTATTCAATGGCGGGAAGTGAAGAACAAAGTCCGGCTATGAATACCGCACAATTAGTAACATTGATCAAACAGGTAAATCGTCAGCCAGTTGAAAGGGGTACTTTATACAACGAGATTCGAGATTATTCAAATATTGAATTGGCAGAGATCGAATCGAATCCGATGTTGAACTAAAATATAGGTGAACATATATCCATCAGCATTCAGGTAAGCTGATGGGTATATTGATTGCCAATCCACCATCTGCAGTTTCCTTATACTTGCTATTCATGTCAAGCGCCGTGTCCCACATGGTTTTTATAACTTTATCCAAACTTACTTTCGCAAAATCAGGAGAGCTTTGTAAAGCCAATTGAGAAGCAGTGATTGCTTTAATGGCCCCCATCGTATTTCTTTCTATACATGGAACTTGAACAAGCCCACCGATCGGGTCACAAGTTAAACCCAGATGATGTTCCATTGCAATTTCTGCTGCCATTAAACACTGCCGTTGCGTACCTCCCATTGATTCAGTTAATGCAGCTGCAGCCATGGCTGAAGAAACGCCAATTTCAGCCTGACAACCACCCATTGCTGCAGAAATAGTAGCTCCTTTTTTGAAGATACTACCCACTTCAGAAGCGGTTAATAAAAAACGAATGATCTTCTCATCAGAATACCCATCACAGAATGCAATAAAATATAAAAGAACAGCAGGGATAACACCTGCAGCTCCATTAGTAGGTGCAGTTACAACCCTTCCAAAAGATGCATTCTCCTCGTTAACTGCTAATGCAAAGCAACTCACCCAATCAAGTATATAATTGAAATTGTGCCCACCATTTTTGATCAACTCCAACCAGGATTCAAAATCGGTATAGGTTTGGTTTTTCAATAACCGCTTGTTTAATGCAGCCGCCCTTCGATGTACCTCTAAACCACCGGGTAATTCGCCATCTGTTTTACATCCTCTGAAAATGCAGGCTTTCATGGCATTCCAAATTTGCAAAACACCTTCTCTTGTTGCTAACTCAGAGCGCCAGGAAGATTCATTTTCTAAAACCACATCGCTAATACTCAAACCCTGCATACACCAGTGTAGCAGATCATCAGCAGTATTAATAGGAAATGGGAGGTCAATTTGATCTTTTTTATTAGGTGTTTGATTTTCCTTCACAATAAACCCACCACCAATGGAGAAATATGTATCACACCAAGAATCTCCATTGTTTAATTCTACTAAAAAGGAAAGCCCGTTTGGATGAAAACTCAAACAATCCTTGATCAAAAAATGGATATCTGCTTCAGTATCAAAAGATATGGGGTGTATACCTCCTATTAATAATTGCTTTTCAGATTGTATGGTTTTAATTTTCGGATTAATCGAATTAACATCAATTGTTACAGGGTCTTCACCACATAGACCCATTAATACGGCAATGTCGGTACCATGTCCTTTTCCAGTTTTAGCGAGGGATCCGTATAAGAATACTTTGATAGATTTTACTGCAAAGAGATCAGCTTGAAATTTTATTTTTTCTATGCAAGCCAGTGCCGCTCTCCAAGGGCCTAGTGTATGAGAACTAGAGGGCCCTACTCCAATTTTAAACATATCAAAAACCGAAATGGATTCGTGTGGCATAGTGGGCAATGTTTGTAAGACAAATTTAGTTGAAGATGGAGCAAGAAAAATGAAAAATTCAAAATTAAAAATTCAAAAAAATAATCTGATTAAGAAGGGCATTGATATATTTGATTATGAAATTGATCGGCAGCTTTTTTATCCTTTGTTTTTTGCAGTTAAGCCTTTCTGCACAACCTTCAAAACGGTTAGAAAAGCATGGGGAAGATCCATTTCTGAAAAATTTGTTAAATCAATATCCTGACTATTTTAAGGAGTTAATGACTAAAAAAGATAGTTTCAATATTCAAATCGTTTACACGCGGATTGACAGAAATTCCAAAGGCGAAGCAAGTTTTAAGGAATACCACTACAACCTAGATAATCAACACTATTTCTATCCAGCAAGCACTGTAAAAATGCCACTTGCTTTATTAGCACTGGAAAAGTTGAATGATTTGAAAATAAAGGGTTTGAATAAAAGTACGACGATGGTTACTGATAGTGGCTATTCTGGTCAATCGGTAGTTTACACCCAACCCAATTCAGCCGATGGTAGAGCTACCATCGAGAATTATATCAAACAAATATTTTTGGTCAGTGATAATGATGCATTCAATCGATTGTATGAATTCGTTGGTCAGGAAACCATTCAAAAAAGGCTTGCTGCAAAAGGTTATCCTGACGCAATAATCCGTCATCGACTAGAAAGTTCACTGAACAATGAAGAAAATAAATACACGAATCCGATCAGGTTTTATGATAGTACCGATCATTTGATCTATGAACAGGAACAGCAATATAGTAACGCGATCTATCCAAAACGAAATATCCTGTTAGGTAAAGGATATTTAAAGAATGGACAACTAATAGAAAAGCCCTTTGACTTTTCTGATAAGAACAGGGTTTATTTACAAGACCTGCATCATATTTTACAATCCGTATTATTTCCCGCAACTTTTCCTCGTTCAAAGAGATTTCATTTAACTGCAGAAGATCAAAACTTTATTAAAAAATGGATGAGTACATTTCCAAGAGAAAGCGATCATCCACAATATGATAGTAGTAATTATTGGGACACCTATTGTAAATTTCTTTTGCTAGGTTCCGAGAGAGTTTCAGTACCCAGTACGATTAAAATTTACAATAAAGTGGGTGATGCATATGGGTTCCTGACAGATATTGCCTATATCGTTGATGAAGCGCATCATGTGGAGTTTTTATTAAGCGCAACCATTGCTTGTAACAGAGACGGGATTTTTAATGATGATAAGTACGATTATGACGATATCGGCTATCCTTTTATGAAACACTTAGGAGAAGTGATTTTGAAGTACGAACAATCAAGAGCCAACCATTGAATATTAGAAAATATTCAACAAAATGGGGACAAAATTAGATGAATTACAGTTTTACCGCCATGATGTTTGGATAGTTTTTCCGACCTTTGCAATCCAAATTAATCAGCATTTATCAATTACAAATTATGGAACTTTCTTCTCTACTCGACAGGTTTGCAGAACCAGAAACTTTAAAAATGGCCAAATTAGGCCGCGAATTAAGAGCCCAAGGAATTGATGTGATCGACCTTAGCTTAGGCGAGCCCGATTTTGACACGCCGCAGCATATTAAAGATGCTGCTATAAAAGCTATTAATGATA
>CAIYAG010000327.1 GCA_903924075.1 uncultured Bacteroidota bacterium
CAGACTTCGCCAGAATTGCAGAAGAAACAAAAGATGAATGCGTCAACCTATTTTTGGGCGCTGTTGAGCAAGAAAAAGCATGGGCAAGTTATCTATTCAGGGACGGGTCGATGGTTGGTCTCTCAGAAATTTTATTAAGTCAGTACATTGAATGGATTTGTCATAAAAGAATGACTGCTATCGGATTACCTAGCTCTTACAAGGGTGGTAGCAATCCACTCCCGTGGACACAAAAGTGGATTGCTGGTTCTGATGTTCAGGTGGCGCCTCAAGAAACGCAAATTTCATCATATATTAATGGTGGCGTAAAAAGAGATGTCAGCGGAGATACTTTTAAAGGGTTTTCTCTTTAAGTAAATTATTTGCCCTCCTAGATGCGGCTAGTTTAGCTATCCATTCTGGCGATCTAGGCGGTCTTTTTCTTCCAATTAATGATGCGGCTATTTTAGCTTTTGTTTCATCTGAGTGAATTTGAAGTTTTCTTTTCTCTTTTATTTTTGCTTTAGATTCATCGCTATGTAAAAGAGTACCATTTTTTATTTTACCAATCGTTGTTTTTCTGCAAGATTCTTCGGTACGGATAAATCCAGAAGTTCCATCACCGCCTTCTGTTTTATTGTAAAGAATACCTGTTTGAATATCTTTGCGACCATACCATCTAATATATCTACGCTCTAATGCAAATGCACCAAGCTCTGATAAATTAGATTCTAGTATGATAATTTTTGATTTATCTTTTGGTGTTGGTACGTTATTATGTTTTGAATAGGCTCTGTCGCCTTTACCCTTACCAATATAGTATGGTGTACCATCGCTTTTTCTGATATAAGCGTAAACGTAATAAATAAACATGCTGATGCTCCTCTTAAGCGTTAGAGTAGGTAGAGACGCCAATCTCGTGACCTACAATCTATTTATAATGAAAGGAACTTTATAATATGAGTGATAAACTTGAAATGCCAGTTGAACAGTTTGCTGAAGCTGTATCAAAAGAAAATGCTCGTTTGAATGAACACAACGAAAAATTGAAAGGACAAACAAAACTTTATTTTGATGCTTTCAATAAAGCTACTACTCGTATTGAGGTGCTGGAGGCGGCGCTGCGGGAGATACGGCAGTCAACGACATTATACGGCGCACAAACAAAAGCCCGCAAAGCACTGGAGGGGAAAGATGACTGATGAATATGATTCTTGGCGTAGATATGAAGATGCCAAAGCGTTCAAAAATAAACTTGCTGAGATAGACCAACTTAAGGACCGCATTGAGAAGCTGGAGGCGGCGCTGTTTGAAAGCATGGTGCTGAACATCAATTATCACGCAGTTGAAGAAAAAGACGGCTATAAATTTACCGAAGCGCCAATCGTCATCGGGATGGCCCTAACAGCACTGGAGGGAAAAGATGACTGACGAAGTAACTGACGCTATCTGCTTTGACATGGTAGTTTCGCAGAGAGATGCAGCAAGACGCCGCATCGAGAAGCTGGAAGCGGCGATGCGGGAGATAATTGGCGCTTTGGACGATCCGAAAGGCGGGCAGCATGTTTATGACATGCGCAATGCTTCTTACATCGCCCGCAAAGCACTGGAGGGAAAAGATGACTGAGCTGACTGATCAAATTAAATACTTACAATCAGATGAATATAAGCAAAAGTATGACGACCTGATGAAGCGTTGTGCTGACTTCATGCAAGATTTTTCTACTCCATCATCTTATGAACTTGGTTTTAGAGCAGGTTGGGAAGCAGCAAAGCAAGAGTTTCATAAAGATAATACATACGTTCCTGATACGACCAAACCAGCTAAAACAATGGACATTCAGTGGCCAAGAGATCAGCAAGCTTGGCCAGTTCCACGCACAACTAATCCATGGCCACCAACAGTTCAATGTGGTGTTTGTGGTATAGGTGGTGATATAAATAAGGCAATGGCATATGTGTGTAATAACCCACAATGCCCAACTAAAATTACCTGTTAAGGAGAAAATAATGAGCGATAAAGAAATCACATGCAGCGAGTGTGAGGCAGACTTTCAGGTTGTACATGACAACATTACAGACCCAGAATTCTGTCCATTTTGTAGTTCAAAATTGAGATACGATGATGATTCTACTGATTGGTACGACGATGATAACGATGGTGTAATGGACCCATAATAATACAACTAAATAGGGTTGATGGAGAACCCTATATGTATGAAAACTCTTGGTTAC
>CAIYAG010000328.1 GCA_903924075.1 uncultured Bacteroidota bacterium
AAAAAATAAACTTTCTATTCCCTTGCATTGTAGGGCAATTACTGTAAAGGATAAATCTTATCTATTGGGATTAGTTCAGGTGCAAGCAAAAATTAAGGATCGTAGAACAGATAGAATTACCAGTTTCCCTTTTATTGCAAAAAGCGAATCAAGAGCGTTAAATCAAATATCAGACAATTCAAATCAAGATTATTATAATGATAAAGAATATGCATCAAAATATGAGAGCCTAATCATAGCAGGTAATTTAGGTGGGTGGGAGTATCGAGTGAATACAGGAGACCTTTGGTGTAGTAAGGAGTATTTTGAATTATTGGGTTATGATACCAGAATGATTCAAAGTTGGGAAAAATATGATGTTCAACAAGTATGGATAGATTTGATACATCCAGATGATGTAGCAATTGCAAGAGCATATTTTGGACAATACCTTAAGAGCTTGAAAGGAGTATATCATCAGAATTTTAGAATGAAACATGCTGATGGAAGTTGGGTCTGGATTTCAAGCAAGGGGAAAGTAATGGAAGAAATCATTGATGGCGTTAAATCGGCTTTAGTGATTGGTACCCATACAGATATTACAGAAAGTAAGCAACTAGAAGAACAACTTCAAAAAAGCAATATGCTTATTCAGAAAGATATTGCGTTATTCCAATCGATCATCAATAGCCCTAAGGATATATTTATAGTAAGTATTGATACTGAATATCGTTACACAGCTTTTTCTCCTAAATATAAAAGCTTTGTAAAAGAAAAATTTGGGAAAGACATACATATTGGATACAGGGCTCTTGACATTTTTTCAGAGGCGCAATTAGCTGTTTTTAAGCCTGCATTAGATGCTGCTTTGAGAGGAGAAAACTGTCAACTTACTGTTGCGATACCTGTACTTGATGGCCAAAAAACCTATGTTGAAAATCGATATAATACCATTCAGGATAGCAACGGAAATGTGATTGGAGCTACTGTTTTTATACATGATATTACTGCAGAGAAAAACGCAGAAATATCTAATAAGTTCAACGATCTCAGATATCGAAGTTTGTTCACTTCTACAAATGATGCCATATTTATTGCTAATGTAAATACTGGAATTATTGTTGATGTAAATCAAAACGCATGTGAATTGATGGGTTATGAGAAACAGGAATTAATTGGGATGCATCAAGCGGAATTGCATCCAACAGACGTAATTGTAGATATGAAGAAAAGGTTTTTGGAATTAACCAAATTAAATGAATTTAAATCCACTGAATCTTTTATTAAAACTAAATCTAACAAAAGAATACCAGTTTTAATTACAGCCGCTAGCGCGTTTCAATTCGACAATGAAATCTTTAAAGTAGCATATTTTAAAGACCTTACAAAATCAAAGGAAATTGAAGTAAATGCTTCGAATTTGCTAGAACTTTTGAAAGTTGCAGAAATGATTTCAACTACTGGTAGTATAGAATTTGACCTGATCAAAAAGAAGATCATATGGAGTGATGAGTTTTTCAAAATATTGGGCTATGAACCACAATCTTTTGAATTAGATATGGATTCTCTTTACAATCATATTTTTTCTGAAGATAAAGATGCATTTGTTATCTGGCAGGAGATGGCAATGAAAGCAAAGGGCCAATCAGACCCGATCGACCTAAGAATTCTTAAAAATGATGGAACCATTTCTACCATTAGAACTTCAGGTATTAGCTTCGAAAATGAAAATGGAATTGTCGCTAAATTTATAGCTGTTGCAAAAGATATCACAATTCGAAAAAGAACTTCTGAAGAATTGATCAAACAAAATAAGAAATTACAAGAAATTGCTTGGACTCAATCGCATATTGTGAGAGCCCCTCTAACAAGATTGATGGGATTAGTTTATGCCATGCAAAAAGGAATCGTACCTGAAACTGAAAGAGAGACTTATTTCAATTATATGGTTGACTCAGCCCATGAATTAGATACTGTAATAAAAGACATCACAGCAAAAACTGTTTTAAGCTAAACGCTAAAGCCCCATCGCTTTTCTTTGTTTTACCATCTTACTAACTCTGTATACCATTAATATGCTGATCACAGAAAGAATGGCAATTACAATGCCTAATGTGTTGTAATGCTCCAATGGACTATACTTATCTTTCTGCACTACAATCATACCTCCAACTGCAGCAGCAACTCCTCCAGCAATTTGTTGTAAGGAAGCATTGATACTCATGAATGCGCCACGATCATGCATTTTTGGTAAACCTGATGTTAAGGCCATTGCTGGAACCATCCTACTCATCATACTCACCATAAAAAAGATATTGAACAATATGATCACGGCAAAAGGTACTGGAGTAAGATTGGTATAAATCAATACCATTATGATCATTACAACTGACGCGATCGAAAAGATCTTGAACTTATCAATCGTATCACTCAATCTGCCAATCAGGGGCATTGTAATAAGTGAACTAACTCCCGACACCATAAAAATGATTGGTAATTGGTGTTGCGTTATGTGCAGGTTGTTGATGGCAAATGCACTTCCCCATGGCATCATCATAAATCCTCCAATTGAAAGGATTGCTGTTGAAAGAAAACCAATTCGATAGTGTTTTTGGGCGATCGTATGCCATAAGTGCATGATTGCATTTCTTTCATTTTTTTCATCCAAATGTTTGGTCACTGGTTGTAGTTTGATCAATACAATCAACCAAACAATGGATGCCAATACAACGATCATTAAAAAAGGTGTCTGCCAGCCCCAGGCATTGGCAATATATAAACTAATGGGGATGCCTAAAACCTGACTGGCCCCAAATCCCATTTGCATAAATCCCATCACCCTTCCTCTTTTTTGAATGGGGAATAGGTCTGCCACAATCGCCATTGATATAGATCCTATCACGCCACCAAACAAGCCAGTGATAATTCTTGCAGTGATTAAGAAATAATAACTGTGTGCAAGCCCACAACATAATGTGCCAATGATAAATCCTATATAAAAGAATAGCAATAATTTTTTTCGATCAAATTTGTCGGCAAAACCAGCAGTGAGTAGCCCCGAGATCCCGGCACTAAAGGCATACGCAGACACTGCCATGCCAAATTGGGAGGTTTTTAAATTCATCGATTTCATGAGCATATCTCCCAAAGGCGACATCACCATGAAATCTAAAACCACAGTAAACTGCGTAATTGCCAATAAAAAAATGACTAGGATCTGGTAAGTGCTAAACTTATCAGAGTGATGTTTGGTTTCTGTTTGCAAGTGGGTGCATTAAACGTAAAAGGATCTCTTTGACCCAGCAAAGAAATCCTTTTAAAACTATATTACAAAACTATCCTCTAAAAAGGCAAGGAGATTAATGGCTATTCAGTTCTATAGATGCTTTACTAATACCATTAGAAATGGCTTCGAAATGGATATTGCTTTTTGATTTTCCTGATTTAATAATCACCTGACATTTGCCATTAAAGCTGCTTCGTTTCCATTTCCCATCTATACAAACATCCGCTTCATGGCTACTAGGGTCTCCATTCCCAACTCCAATAATTTTTGCATCACCAGTTAGTGAAAACTCAATTAGTTTATTTGCATCAGGTACTTCGCGACCAGCATTATCGAGTATGCTAATATTGATTACAGAAATATCTTTACCATCAGCTTGAAGGATATTTTTTGATGGCTCTATCAATAGTTTCGAGGCATCATTCGTAGTTTCTACAAAACTAGATAAGCGTTTTCCTTTTTTATAAGCAATAGCTTCTAACTTACCTGCTTCATATTTCACAGACCATTGCAAGTGACTATTTCTTGGCATTTCTTTTTTACCCAAACTTTTGCCATTTAAAAATAGTTCCACATTATCTGCATTGGTATTTACCCAAACATCAATGGGTGTTCCTTCTTTACCTTTCCAGTTCCAGTGGGGAGAAATATGCAGTACATCTTTATCGGTCCACCAACTTTGATAATAGTAATAAATATTTTTTGGAAAACCGCATACGTCCATGATACCGAAATGTGAATTCACGTTTGGCCACCTATAGGGTGTTGGCTCTCCACGATAATCGAAGCCAGTCCATACAAAACCGCCGATCCAATAATTATTTACAGCTGCTAGTTTCCACCATTCCTCTGCTCTGCTTGCCCACCAAGGTGCCGTAATATCTTGATCAGGTACATAGGCACGAATACTATCTTTTTCATAAATTCCCCTTGTTGTAACGGTGCTTCCCATTTCAGTACCCATCACTGGCTGATTAGGATGATCGCGATGGTAATCCGCAACATTCATGTGTCGGTAATTGAAACCTCTTACAGGGATCACTTCATTCACGCCTTTGAAAAAATTGGGTAAGTCGGCTGCATAAGTACTTGTTCTGGTTGGGTCTAATTCTATCTGTTTTGCAATTAATGTTTGGGCAATTCTTTTGCCGATGGAGGTAGTCTGGATCCAGCCTTCTTCATTTCCGATCGACCATATGAATATGGATGGATGGTTACGATCACGTTTGATCAATCTTTCAAACTGATCCATGTATTCATTACTACTATTCAATAATCTTTGTTCATCTAAAACGAGCATACCCAAACTATCGCAAGCTTCCAAGAGTTCAGGAGTTGGCGCATTATGGCTGGTGCGATAAGCATTACTTCCCATTTTCTTAAGTAAATCGAGGCGATAGTATTGCATCGCATCTGGAAGCGCTGAACCAATGCCTGCATGATCCTGGTGATTATTGGTACCAAGGATCTTTACATGTTTTCCATTCAAGAAAAAGCCCTCATTCGCATCAAATCGTAAAGTTCGGACGCCAAATTTGTTTGTTTGCTGATCAATTATTTTATCAGCTACTTTAATTTCAGAAACAACACGATATAGATAAGGATTATCAAGATCCCATAAATGCGCGTTTGATAAAGTAACGTTTTGTTTGATGCGTAGATCGCTTCTAGAACTTAGTATCAGATTTTGTGGAGTAGCACTTGCTATTTTATTGCCATTCCGATCTGTCAGATAGGTCAATAAAATTCCATTAGCAGCTTTGAAAGCTTTGTTCTCGATAGAGGTTTCCACACTAACCGTTGCATCTTTCCCCTTCACATTTGCTGAAACAAAGATGCCATCATTGGCTATATGCAAATTATTCAATTGCTTCAACCAAACATGTCTGTAAATTCCTGCGCCTTCATAAAACCAGCCTTCATATTGCGTTGCATCTACTCGAACAGTGATGACGTTTTCTTTTTCG
>CAIYAG010000329.1 GCA_903924075.1 uncultured Bacteroidota bacterium
ATACATTTTCATTTAACCTAGAGTTTCCTTTTATTAGTGATGATATTGCGAAGAAGAACTTGGAGAAATAAGTGAAGAGTGAAGAGTGAAGAGTGAAGAGTGAAGAGTGAAGAGTGAAGAGTGAAGAGTGAAGAGTGAAGAGTGAAGAACGTAAGGGCATTGTCAAAAGAAAAATCCCCAGCTTGCTGGGGATTTAAAAAATATTGTTATAAGACGATTGATTCTGCATTCTTCACTCTTCACTCTTCACTCTTCACTAAAAGCTCGTCGAAAAAAACAAAACATGTAAGCTATAAAAACTCATGTTTGAACTTCTAATACGCCCATGTGATAAGCGTTGCGCCCCAAGTGAACCCACCTCCAAATGCAGCAAGCACGATCTTGTCGCCTTTTTTCAATTGGTTTTCCCAATCCCATAAACACAATGGAAGTGTTGCAGCAGTGGTGTTACCGTATTTCTGAATGTTGATCATTACTTTTTCTTTAGCTAAGCCCATACGGTTAGCAGTAGCATCAATGATGCGGAGGTTTGCTTGGTGTGGTACCAGCCATGCAATATCATCGCCCGTTAAATTATTGCGTTCCAATAATTCTGCACTAACATCTGCCATCCCTTTCACCGCGAATTTGAACACAGCCTGACCTTCCTGATAAGCAAAGTGTTCTCTTGCTGCAACTGTTTCTGCAGTTGCAGGTTTTACAGAACCTCCCGCTTTCATATGTAAATAAGGGCGACCACTACCGTCACTTTTTAAAATGCTATCCTGAATGCCTAATCCGTCAGTACTTGGTTCTAATAAAACAGCCCCTGCGCCATCGCCAAAAATGATACAAGTGGCACGATCGGTATAATCTACAATAGCACTCATCTTATCAACACCTACCACCAATACTTTTTTGAATCTTCCGCTCTCGATATACATAGCGCCTGAACTCAATGCAAATAAAAATCCACTACATGCGGCACTTAGATCGTAGCCCCAGGCATTTGTAGCGCCAATTTTGTCGGCAATAATATTAGCTGTTGCTGGGAATACCATATCTGGTGTTACTGTAGCACATATGATGCAGTCTATCTCTTTTGGATCTAGATTCTTTTTTCTTAAAATCTCTTCAATGGCAGGTACAGCCATATCGCTGCTACCTTTTCCTGGTTCTTTTAAAATGCGTCGTTCAGAAATACCAGTTCTGCTTCTAATCCATTCATCATTGGTTTCCACCATTTTTTCAAGATCGAAATTGGTCAATTTAGTCTCCGGTACGTATCCGCCCACGGCGGTAATTGCTGCTGTAATTTTCGTCATATCTTTTATAAATCTGGCGCAAATATCAAGAAACTTTGTGTAAAAAGGGTCAATCAGCCTTCAAATGCCCTGAAACAGTTATAAATCTGTTCTTTAAATATGCACCTGAAAGGCAATTTTACCCTATTTTTGAAAGAGTTATGATTGCATTTGTAAGAGGTCAATTTGCGGTAAAAACAACAACTCGAGTTGTTGTGGATGTAAACGGGGTAGGATATGACCTGCAAATAAGTTTGAATACCTATTCGGCTATCAGTACAAAAGATAGCGGACTATTGTTTACTTATTTACAAATAACAGAAAATGCACATGTGCTTTTTGGTTTTGCGGAATTGGCAGAGAAAGAAATGTTTATGCAACTCATCAGTGTTTCTGGTGTGGGTGCTTCAACAGCAAGGATGATGTTATCGGGAATGCGTCCGGATGAGATTGCCAAAGCAATTGTTCAGGGCAATACCAGACAATTAGAAAGTATTAAGGGAATCGGAAAAAAATCAGCGGAGCGTTTGATTGTGGAACTAAGAGATAAATTGGGCAAACAATCATTCGATTCTGCGGCAGGAAATAACTCGGTTATTGCAACCATTGATGCAGACGCTGTGTATGCTTTGATTGCTTTAGGAATTGGAAAGCCCATGGCTGAACAAGCTGTTAAAAAAACGATGAACAATATTGCGGCAGATGCAAGTCTGGAGGATATCATTAAACAAGCATTAAAAAATTTATAGCCTATTACCCTAGTTCTACTTAACCAATGTAACTGTCTTGAAGTTTTTAGCAACTGTAATGGGTGTTCTATTCTTCTTTGTTTGCGTAGTGCCAGTCGCTGCTCAAAAAAAGGATAGTGTACACTATGCTATTTCCGACAGAAGGGCCGACGGTTTTACAAGTTCCAATAAAAATCCTTTTGCGATCAGAGATACTAGTCTGATCAAGCAAAGCATTGAATACGATGCCAAGACACAACAATATGTGATCGTTGAAAAAATAGGCGGTAAAATTTATCGCACTCCCACTACTTTAAGTTTTGATGAGTTTTGGAAAATTAAATCCAGACAAGCAGAGACTGATTATTTCAAGAAGCGGGCAGATATGCTGGAAGCTTTGAATCAAAAGACCAAGCGTCCGCCGATGAAAGTGCATACCAGTTTGTTTGATCGGATCTTTGGTGTAACTGATAAGGGAATGAAAGTGGATATCAAACCCAGTGGTGAAGTGAATGTGATGGCAGGTTATCAGGGACAGAATATCAAAAACCCTACACTTCCCGAACGTGCAAGAAAAAACGGTGGATTTGATTTTGATATGAATGCGAATATTGCGGTAACTGCTAATATTGGCGACAAACTAAAATTCCCACTTAACTACAACACCCAATCGAATCTAGGTTTTGATAATCAAATAAAATTGGATTACAAGGGTAAAGATGATGAAGTAATTAAAAGCATTGAAGCTGGTAATATTTCTTATCAATCAAAAGGAACACTGATACCAAGTACACAGAATTTATTTGGTATCAAAGCGCAAGTGCAATTTGGAAAATTATTTGTGACAGGAGCTATTGCTAATCAACGATCACAAAAACAATCCATCGGTTTGCAAGGTGGAGCTGCGATGCAAACATTTCAAAAGAGATTGGATGATTATGAAGAGAACAGGCACTTCTTGTTAGCGCAATTCTTCAGAAACAATTTCAATAAAACGATGAAGAATCTGCCAGTGGTAAATTCAATGGCAACGATTCAAAGAATTGAAGTTTGGGTAACCAATAGAAATGGGGCAACAACGGATGCAAGGGATATCGTTGGATTCATGGATATGGGAGAGCCTAGTCCGTATAACCCAGTAATCCAATCAAACACTAGTAATCCGCTACCATTTAACGGCGCTAACAATTTGTATAGTTCATTGGTAAATAATCCTAGTGCAAGAAACCCATCGTTGATCAATAGTTTATTGTATGCGAAAGGATTAAGACCAGTAGATGATTACGAAAAAACATTTGCTAGAAAACTAACGCCGAATGAATATTATTTCAATCCGCAGGTGGGTTTTCTTTCGGTGAATAGTCAATTGCAATCTGACGAAGTATTGGCAGTTGCCTATCAGTACACCTACAATGGTAAAGTATTTCAAGTGGGTGAGTTCTCACAAGATGTAGCGCTCGATTCTACAAAAGGTGTTCAGAAAGTGTTGATGTTGAAATTGTTGAAAGCCACCTCTCAAAGAATTCAATTGCCGCTTTGGGGATTGATGATGAAGAACGTGTACTCGCTTGATATGTTTGGAGGAATTCAGCGCGATGGATTTAATTTAAACGTGTTGTATGAAGAGCCAAGTGGTGGATTGAAAAGATATTTGCCTGAAACTTCAAAGTCTGTTGATGGACAGCCTCTTTTGAAAATTTTAAATTTAGACCGACTCAATAGCCGTAACGATCCGCAGCCCGATGGGGTATTTGATTTTGTGGAAGGCTTTACCATTCTTCCGCAATTAGGTAGGGTAGTGTTTCCTGTATTGGAACCCTTTGGTAGAGACTTGGATACCCTGGCGTTTTCGGGAATGTCAACTGCCATTAAGAAGAAGTATGTTTTTTATGCTTTGTACGATTCTATCAAGGCGATTGCCCAGACCTATATGAATGTGAATCGATTTGTGATGCAGGGTACGGTAAAGAGCACAGGAGGTTCTGAAATTGATTTGAATACTTTTAATGTGCCACCAGGATCAGTATCAGTAACTGCTGGTGGTCAAATTCTTAGAGAAGGTGCAGATTATGTGGTGGATTATAATTTAGGAAAGGTAAAAATATTGAATCAAGCCATTTTGAATTCGAATGTTCCAGTAAAAGTTGCATTTGAAAATAATTCTGGATTTGGGATGCAGCAAAGAGGTTTTGCAGCTTTGCGTTTAGATTATATTGCCAGCAAAAAATTCAATATTGGTACCTCAGTGATGCGATTGAGTGAGCGGCCATTCTTTACCAAAATGGGCTATGGAGAAGATCCAATCAGAAATACGATGTATGGTTTTGACTTTAGTTATAAATCTGAATTGCCTGGGTTAACTAGATTTCTAAACAGGTTACCAAATTATACCACCAAAGCAAAATCATTTGTAACAGCATATGGTGAAGCAGCTTACTTGCAACCTGGTCACCCACCACAAATTGGAACAGGCGCACAGGGTTTAGTATATATCGATGATTTCGAATCTTCTAAAACCAGTATCGATCTGCGTTTCCCATTTGTATCATGGGCATTGGCTTCAACTCCACAAGGAAATATTAAATTTCCGGAAGCCACACTGAACGATTCAATCGACTATAATTTTAATCGTGCAAAATTAGCATGGTATAATATCGAACCTAATTTGCAGGATAAGAATAGTCCGAACAATCCATTACGACACAACCTTGTTGAGTTAAGTGATCCAAGGGTAAGACAAGTATATACCAACGAATTATTTCCTCAGCGAACTACTAATATTACGGACGTACAAGCATCTACTTTTGACCTTGCCTATTATCCTACAGAGAAAGGACCTTATAATTTTGAAACAAGAAAAACTGCTATTGATGCGAACGGAAAATTATTAAATCCGGCAAGTAGGTGGGGAGGTTTAATGCGCTCCATTGATCAAACAGATTTCGAAACTGGAAATGTGGAGTTTGTTGAATTTTGGGTACAGAATCCATTTATAAAAACTCCGAATAGTAGGGGTGGTAAATTGTACTTAAACTTTGGTAATGTAAGTGAAGACATATTAAAGGATGGAAAAAGGTTCTATGAAAATGGAATGAATACCCCGAATATCAATGCTGCAGTGGATAGTAGTAATACCTGGGGTAAAACGCCTGTGAATCCGATTCAAATCACACAAGCATTTAGTAATGATCCTGCTGATCGCCCTTTCCAGGATGTGGGATTAGATGGATTAGATGATGCAGGTGAGGTTAGAAAGAAAGGCTATATTCTAGATCGACTTGCCAATAATTTTGGAACTAGTTCTCCTGTTTATAAAAAGACATTAACAGATCCATCTAATGACGATTACAAATGGTATCGTGATGCAACTTATGATGCAGCAGGAACAGGGATCTTGGGCCGTTATAAAGATTTCAATAATCCACAAGGCAATTCACCCATCGCAACCACCAACGGATTATTTACATCTGCTGCAACACTCTATCCAGATAATGAAGATCTGAATAGAGATAATACATTGAATGAAACAGAAGCTTACTACGAATACCAGATCGATCTAAAACCTGGGATGGATGTGGGTGTTACAAAATATATTACAGACAAGAAAAGGGTTACAGTAAATTCTGCTGATGGTGTAGTGCGCCAGGAAGATTGGTATTTGTTTAGAGTTCCGATCAAAGATTATAGCAGCAAAGTAGGCGGGATCCCAGATTTCAAATCCATTCGTTTTGCAAGAATGTATCTGACAGATTTTGATGATTCTGTAGTCTTG
>CAIYAG010000330.1 GCA_903924075.1 uncultured Bacteroidota bacterium
AAGACAATCATATTGATTATTGTGGTGGACTAGAATCCGCTGTGAATAAGGCTTGGAACTATGTACAAGCCCATAAACCAGATCTGAAAATTGAAGTTGAAACAAGGTCGATCGCTGATGTGAAAAAAATACTGGAGATCGGAAAAGGAAAAGTATTTCGGATCATGCTGGATAATTTTAAACCTGCAGAAGTTGCCGAAGCCGTAAAATTAATTGATGGAGCATTTGAAACTGAGGCAAGTGGAGGGATTGATCTAGATAATATTCGATCTTATGCAGATGCAGGTGTTGATTATGTAAGTGTGGGTGCTTTGATACATCAGGCACAAAGTATTGACCTAAGTTTAAAAGCCAGTTTTTCTTAAGCGATTAGATTCAAAAAGCAGGTATGTCAAAAAAAAATAAGCCGGATACACGCGGGTTTGTATATAGTACAGATCCAAATTTTTCATTTGATGCGGCTGATGAAACGCAGGAAACCCTAGCGCCAGCGCAACAAAAATTGCGCATTCGTTTAGAAACCAAACACCGTGCAGGTAAGGCTGTAACGTTGATCACGGGCTTTATTGGAACCGAATCAGACCTTGAGGTATTAGGTAAGCAACTCAAAAATTTCTGCGGTACAGGTGGATCTGCAAAAGACGCAGAAATAATTATTCAAGGTGATCAGCGCACAAAAATATTGCCTTGGTTAATAAAGAATGGGTATACACAATCGAAATGATCTTTAGTAATCAATATCCATTTTCAATCGGTCTTTCAGTTCTTTAACCAATGGAAATTGTTCCGCAATCCGCTCAAATTTTTGTCTGCTATTCAGGCGTAGATGCACAGGCACTTCCTCTTGTTCGCCTGCATCAATAATTATTTGGAATCCGATACTTCTATTGTTGAATCCATTTTGTAATACCTCAAGCACGTACATTCTTTCTTGCTCCACAAACTTTTGTGAAGTAACTGAAGTAACAGTTACAGTAAATAGGATATCCGTATCAATCGTTAACCTTGCGATTTTAAATGTGCCATAAGAAGAATGTTTTTTCTGTTCCTCTAATGTAAGTGCATACTTATCCCACAAAGTTTTGAGTTTTTCAATGTTCAATACTTCCGCTTCTTTCACTTCTTCAATGGTATACTGATCGCCGTATTTTTCACGAAGTGAATCAAGCAGTCCTTTTTTGGTTCCACCAAGTTGGATAGCAGTTTTTGGTTTGATCGGCTCGCTCTTTGGTACTACTGTTGCAACAGGTTTTGCTGTAGGAGTTACTATTGCCGCGGGTTTTGGTGTATCAATATATAATTTCGACTCAGTATCCGTTGCATTGGGTTGAGCCGCTATTTGTATGGATGGAACTTGTTTTAAGCGAAAAGCTATTGGCCCATCAATTCGTTTTTTTTTTACGAGTTGCCCATTCTCTGCAGACAATTCGATAGCCTGTTGTAGGAAATTCAATTTGATCAATGTTAGCTCAACGTGCAATCTCTTGTTGCGCGCCATTTTATAATTGATCTCAGATTCATTCAGAATATTCAAAGCACTTACTAAAAATGATATTCCCGCTTTTTCTGCTGTTGCAGTATATTTTGTTTGCATGCCTTCCACCACTTCTAAAAGGGAGGCAGATTTGGGATCTTTGCAGACTAATAAATTCCTGATAAATTCTGCAAAACCATTCAATACTAAGTCGCCCTCAAACCCTTTTCTATTGATCTCATCAAATAAAAGCATGGCAGCAGGAAGATCCTGTGCTTGCATGGCTTCTAATAATTTAAAATAATAATCATCATCCAAGATATTCAAATGCTCGAGCGTATTCTGGTAGGTAACTTCGCCATTTGTAAAGCTTACGATCTTATCAAGGATACTCAATGAATCGCGCATACAGCCTTCACTTTTTTGTGCGATCACTTGCAATGCAGCTTTATCGGCCTTGATATGTTCTTTATCTACAATTTCTTGTAAATGTTCAACGGTATCGTTATTGGTGATCCTTTTAAAATCGAAAATCTGGCATCGACTTAAAATGGTTGGAAGGATCTTATGTTTCTCAGTGGTTGCCAAAATAAAAATGGCATATGGAGGAGGTTCTTCCAAAGTTTTCAAAAATGCATTGAAGGCACTGGCACTTAACATGTGTACCTCATCCACAATATATACTTTGTATTTTCCTGCCTGAGGTGCAAACCTCACTTGTTCAACCAAAGAGCGAATATCATCCACCGAGTTATTACTGGCTGCATCTAACTCGTGAATATTCATGGAAGTACCTGCGTCAAAAGAAGTACAGCTATTACAAACGTTACAAGCTTCTCCCTCTGGCGTTTGATTGGTACAATTAATGGTTTTTGCAAGGATCCGAGCACAGGTTGTTTTGCCTACCCCTCTTGGTCCGCAAAACAGAAAAGCATGTGCCAGCTGGTTATTCCTAATGGCGTTTTTTAGGGTGGTTGTGATATGCTGTTGCCCAACAACTGTATTGAAATTTTGTGGGCGGTATTTTCTGGCTGATACGATGAAATTATCCATAATTGCTAAACTCCTTCAAAAGTAAGCAATGGTAAGATTTTAGGATCACTAAGTTTTTGACATTCCCGAAATCGATAAAATATGATGAAAATAAAGACTCTTTCATCTATTTTGGCTATTTTGAACAAGTTGGGAACCCACATAACTAAAACTAACCTACTATGAGTTTACATACCATACTTGGAGCCGGCGGTGCCATTGCGAATGAACTATTACCCATTTTGATGGATGCAAAGGAGCCTATTCGGATAGTTGCTCGTCACCCAAAACAGATCATCGGTGTGGAATCTGTAGCAGCTGATTTGAGCGATGCGGATCAAACCATGGAAGCTGTGAAGGGTTCTTCAATCGTGTATCTCCTGGTGGGCTTGGAATACGATTATAAGGTTTGGGCTCAAAAGTGGCCGCTTGTAATGAGCAACACTATCAATGCCTGTAAAGCAACAGGTGCAAAACTTATTTTCTTCGACAATGTCTATATGTATGGGAAGGTAAATGGAAACATGACAGAAGAAACAGCATTTAATCCTTGTAGTAAGAAAGGCATTTTAAGGGCTGCAATTGTTACTCAATTGCTCAATGAGATCAAATCTGGCGCATTAACAGGATTGGTTGCAAGAAGTGCTGATTTCTATGGCACCGCTGCCACAAAAACAAGCGTACCCAACATGTTGGTATTTGATAATTTATCAAAAGGCAAAAGGGCACAATGGTTGGCAGATGCACAAGTACCACATTCCTATACGTATATTCCTGATGCAGGTAAGGCTTTGTATTTATTAGCGAAGGATGAAACAGCTTTTAATCAAACCTGGCACTTGCCTACCCATGCAAATCCATTAACGGGGGAAGCGTTCATTGCACTTGCAGCAGCAGCCCTACATCAACCCAATAAATTTTCGGTGCTATCTAAATTCATGATTCGTTTGGCTGGTCTATTCATCAAACCTATCAAAGAATCATACGAAATGATCTATCAAAGTGATAGCAGTTATGTTTTCGATTCCACTAAGTTTGAAAAACATTTTGGGTTTACTCCAACGAGCTATGAAGAGGGCATCAAAGAGACCGCGAAATATTATTTATAAAGCATTTCAGGGTGCCTTTCAAATGGACGGTTTTGATCAAACAAATACCGGAATGTGATCATTCGCCTGCTCTGATAACCGCCAAGACTCTTGTAAATATTGAGCATCTTGGGATTCCAGTCGCCAGCCCAGCCCATTTCATATTGTTTGTACCAGCCGTTACCCTGTACAAATAAAGCGCATTCCTGAATCATAAAACTATCAATGCCCAGTGCCTGATATTTTGGAACAACACCAAAAGCCAGTCCGGTTAATTGTTTATTCGTACCTCGCCATTTCATCCACATCAGGTGCAATTTTTCTATCCACCCGAATTTTCCATTGAAGTGTTTGAAGTATTGGTTCAGATCAGGGACATTAATAAACATGCCAATAGGCTCTTCTTTATAATAAGCAAACCAAACAGTTCGCTCATCCATGATGGGCTTCATTTTCTTGAAAAGCTTTACTATCTGTTCTTCTGTAATCTCTTTATTTTCTCCATGTTGCGCCCAAGCAGCATTGTATACTTTTGCAAAATCCCCGGCATATTTTTCTAATTGATTCAACTTCACATGTCGTGCTGAGTAATCTGGTTTCGATTTTATTTTAGCATGACGCTCCTGTATTTTTTCTGAAAATGGATCATCCACATTCATGTAGTAATAATACTGGTTATAATAGTTTTTAAAACCATAATTATTGAATAGTGCTTCATAGTAATCGGGGTTGAAAGACATACCATACATGGGTTCGTTTGTAAATCCTTCTACCAATAACCCCCACCATTTATCACGGTCACCAAAATTAATGGGCCCGTCCATTGCTTCAGCACCCTTTGACTGTAACCATTCCTTTGCCTGATCAAATAATTTATTGGCTGCCGATTGATCGTTAATACAGTCGAAGAATCCAACACCACCTGTTGAAAATTCTGTTCCCTTATTAATGTATTTGCTACTAATAAATGCTGCGATACGACCGATAGTTTCTCCCTGTTCATTTTTCAAAAGCCATCTTTTAGCTTCGCCGTATTTGAAAGATTTATTTTTTGTTGCATCAAACACATCATTCACTTCATTGTCAAGTGGACGGATATAGGCAGGGTTAAAACTGTTGAGTCTGGCATTGATCTCTAAAAACTCTTTTACTGTATGCTTATCATTAACTTCAATCAATTGCATGTTCCGGCTTTTTACAAATATAGCGGGTTAGAAAAATTAATTATTTAGTGAAAAGTTTGGCGGTCATTTTTTCATCATGTCCGTAAATATCTTTTCTAAAATTGAGGGTCCCAGATTTATCAACCCAAGCTGTAAAATATACGATCAATACTGGCACTGTTTTTTTAAGTGTTACCCACCTTTCCTTTGAGAGGTGCATAGAACTATCAATATTATTGCTGTTCCAAGTTGTATCATTTCTTAACAGATATTGCGCCATTTTTTTTGGCTCACTGATTCGAATGCAGCCGTGACTTAGACTTCTGCTAGACTGTGTGAACAGGTCGTGATTAGGCGTATCGTGTAAATATATATCGTAGTTGTTGGGGAAAAGAAATTTCACCAAACCCAATGAGTTATTGGGTCCTGGTTTTTGACGTACTAGTGGCAGACCATTACTTTTACCAGTAATTTCCATATTGTTCCTTTCAAGATAATTGCTGTTTTTTGCCATTGATGGAACAATTTCTTTTTTAACGATGCTGGTGGGCACATTCCAATACGGACTAAACACCACATATTTCAAATTGCCAGAAAAAATGACGGTACCGTTTGCAGCTTTACCAACAATTACATTCATATCCATGACTGTTTTGCCGCTATCATATACGTGCAAACGATATTCTGGAATATTTACTAAAATATAATTACTGTCTTTATTGGGAGGAAGCCAACGCAGCCTTTCCATGTTTACCAATATTTGTTTGATCCTCCATTGCAATGGAACATTTAGTTCTTCGATCATTTTATTACCAACAGCTCCATCAACACTAAGACCAATCCTTCTTTGAAAATGCTTCACAGCAATACCGGTAATTGAATCATAATGAAAACTGGTATCTGCTATTTTTGCATCACCTAAAAGGTTGAGCCTTTTTTTGATCAATACCATGATCTCAGAACTATCACCCCTTTTAAGCGGTTTCTTTACATAAGGTATAGTATCGCTTGAGGCAGTTTTTGCTAATTCATTATAGATCACCAATTGTTCCTGTAACTTACTGTATTGGGGATTTTGCTTTGCATAAATTTCAATATCTGTAGCTTTTGATTTGATACTAGAATCTAACAACTCTTTCAAATTCACTTTTTTTCTTGGAATGAACCATCCCAGATCAGCCGCATCAATATCACTGCCCTTATAAACTTTTGCAGCGTATGCAAAAAACTGGCCCGTAAATAATAATTCTGTTTTTAATACGGTATCCTGTGAAAGTTTATGAAGCGTATCAACAACTGCTTTATCATACATTACAGTAAGTTCAGGATTGTATAAAGTACTATCCTGTAATTCAGTAACAGTTGAGTTGAGTAGGTTTAAAAAATTAAAAGATTGTTCTGCAATTCCTTTGTTGTCGAACCAGGCATACTGATAATTCCTTTCTTTGTAAAAATCAAGGAATTGTTCTTCGAAGGGTTTGTATTCGGAATGTTCCGTTATGAATTTTTCAATTTGAACACTATCGAAAAAGAGGTTGTTGAATGAAGTGGTTTGAGTGATCGTCAAATCTCTATGAATAACTTTTTTTTGTCGCTTTAAATTTTTGCAACTAAAAAAGCCAAGCACCAAAATCGATAGGAACAGTATAAAATATTGCTTCATAATAGTAAGGTACTTAAAATATAATAATAGCTATCAGCGATAAGCCAAAACCGTGATCGATACTAGTCCGGCTGTTTCAGTTCTCAGCCTCGTATTTCCTAAGCTAACAGGTATATATTGATGTTGTAGTGCAAGCGCTATTTCTTCGGGTGTGAAATCGCCTTCTGGCCCAATGAGTATCAGACAATCATCTGAAGCAGGTATTTCTTTCAGCGCTGTTTTCTGTTGAGCTTCGCAGTGCGCAATAATTTTTTGTTGATTATTTCCTTGATCGATCAGTTTATTTATTTCTGTGGGTGGGTGTAGAATGGGTAGCCAGCACTGCTGACTTTGCAGCATCGCAGACACAAGGATCTGTTGCATCCTCTCTGTTTTAAAACGTTGCTGCTCGGTTCTTTTACAGATAAGCGGAAAAATTTCAGCAATGCCTATTTCAGTCACTTTTTCAAACAGCCATTCTAAGCGGTCAGCGTTTTTTAGTAAAGAGATCCCAAGACTGATCTTTTTAGTTGGTTCTTCTGTAAAACTTATTTTTTCAATGGTTGCTACAGATTTCTGTTTATCTGCGCTAATGATCTTTGCAGAAAATAAGTTGCCAGTTCCGTCGGTTAAATTAATGAGATCACCTGTACGCATGCGTAACACTTGCACACAGTGTTTGCTGGTGCTTTCGCTCAATACAAACGGATGGTTTGTTACTTGAATCGTGGGTTCGTAAAAAAATGGTAGACTCATTCCTGCAAAAATAAATAAAGCGCCGGGATTTGAGTTCAGCGCTTTAATTAGAAATATGATTTAGAAAGGTTGTTCTGTTTCATAACCCTGATCAAAGTCAACATCATTCATTTTACTTCCCTTCTGTAAATAGAATTTTGCACTATCAGTTGCTCCACCTGCAGATGGTGATGTGGAAGGAGCAATCGGTTTCCAGTTATTTCCTAATCCTTCAATTCCACCGCCATCGCCATCCCATTCTTCAAAGCGTTGAATAGAAAGGTTTGCGCGCAGTTTAATGGTTTCCAAAGAACCGTTACGGTGTTTTGCAATTCTGATATGCGTTTCACCGCTGGTGCTTTCACCCATCTCATTGCTTTTTACTTCATAGTATTCTGGGCGGTATATAAACATCACCATGTCGGCATCCTGCTCAATCGCACCAGATTCTCTTAAATCGCTCAACTGCGGCATTTTGCTTTCTTTTCTGGTTTCAACGGCACGACTCAACTGACTCAAAGCAATGATCGGAACACTCAATTCTTTTGCAAGTGCTTTTAAGTTTCTTGAGATATTACTGATCTCTTGTTCGCGGTTACCACCTTTATCATTTGACCCGCTCATTAACTGTAAGTAGTCAATAATAATCACACCAACCTTGTGTTTGTGAACCAATCTTCTTGCTTTAGCCCTGAACTCAAAAATGTTCAGTGCGGCAGTATCGTCGATATAGATCGGTGCAACTTCCAATTTTTTAAAACCTTTGGATAAAAGTTGTTGGTATTCGTGGTCTTCTAATTTACCACGGCTAATTTTTTCCATTTTGATCTCACTCTCGGCACTCAAAATACGCTGTACCAATTGTGATGCACTCATCTCTAAAGAGAAGAAGCCAACAGGAACTGGTTTAGTAGGATGCAATGCAGCATTTCTGGCGAGGTTCAATGCAAATGCGGTTTTACCCACAGAAGGTCTTGCAGCAAGAATGATCAAATCGGTTGGCTGCCAACCGTAGGTGATGCGATCAAGACTAGCAAAGCCACTCGGAACACCAGAGATATCTTCTGTTTTGGTTCTTAGCTCGTCGATCCGGTTGATGGTTTTAGCAAGGATTCCTAAAATATCTTCGAAATTCTTTTTCAGGTAGTTGTTGGTGATATTGAACATCTTAGTTTCTGCATCATCTAAGAGGTCAAATACATCGGTGCTATCTTCATAGGCATCACCAATAATTTCACTGCTGATTTTAATAAGTTCGCGCTGAATGAACTTCTGTAATACAATCCTACAGTGTGCATCAATATTGGCAGTTGATACAACTGAGTTTGTTAATTTGGTAACAAAATATGCGCCTCCAACAACATCTAATTGTTCTTGAAATTTCAGCTCTTCAACAACGGTTAGCAGATCGATCGGATCATTTTTTTGTTGAAGTGCCTGCATTGCTTGATAAATTGTTTTATGTGATTCCACATAAAAACATTCCGGTTTCAGAATTTCCGAAACGGTATCAAAAGCACTTTTCTCAAGCATGATCGCACCCAGAATTGCTTCTTCCAGTTCTTTCGCCTGAGGAGGCACTTTCCCATACACCATGGTACTCATGTCAACTGTTGTCTTTCTTCTCTTTCTGTCTTTGTTCAAACTGGTCAGCTCCATTGCTCTATCAATTCTAAATGGTTAACACCTGCTATTCTGGTGATCAAAATTATGTTTCTGGAAAACCTCCGACAACGATTCATTGCTAAGGGGGAGCGAATATGCTGCAAGAATTCCGCTTGTTAAAATTTTTTAGTATCAATTTTCATCCACAGGTTATTCTATGCTCATTCACATCATCTCATTGGATATCCACAGAAAAATACCTGTTTTTCCACCAAATTCAAAAGTTTTCCGCCCAAATCTAGCCTTTTTGCACGGCCCCTGTGCAGAAAGATTTCTTACATAAAAGGGGGCATTCCCCAAAAAAATCTGTATCTCAAGTGCGGTTTTGCTTTTTTTTAGATAGTCAAATAACGTTATCTGTGCTGTATCAGTGCTTCTTAGCTAACTAAGCCCTGTTATCAAATTTTTATCACCTATTTTTGAGCCTCGAAAAGAGATTGAAATTATGACCATTAGTTACAACTGGCTGAGCGAATACCTACCCGAAACAATTGACCCTGAGCGATTATCAAGGATACTTACTTCTATCGGATTGGAAGTGGAAAGTCTGGAAAAGTACCAGTCTATCAAAGGCGGATTAGAAGGTTTGGTAATTGGAGAAGTGTTGGAATGTGAGCAACATCCCAATGCAGATAAACTAAAATTGACCAAAGTAAATATTGGTTCTGGTGTACCACTCCAGATTGTATGTGGTGCGCCAAATGTGGCTGTTGGTCAGAAAGTGGTGGTAGCCACCATTGGCACCACTATTTATCCAACTACCGGAGATCCATTAACGATGAAACTTGCAAAGATCCGCGGTATTGAAAGCCATGGAATGCTTTGTGCGGAAGATGAATTGGGTATGGGAGTTAGTCATGATGGGATCTTGGTACTTCCGGCCGACTTAAAGCCTGGCACCCCTGCGGCTGTTTATTTTGAGCCTTATAACGATTGGATCTATGAAATTGGGTTAACGCCTAATAGGATGGATGCGATGAGTCATTATGGAGTTGCAAGGGATGTGTGCGCTTATCTAACGCATCACCAAAAAGATGTGCGTGTGAAGACACCATTTGCCAATGGGTTTAAAATTGACAATAATGCGTTACCAGTAAAAGTAACTGTTGAAAATGCAGAAGCTTGTGCTAGATATGCAGCCATCAGTATTAGTGGGGTTACTGTAAAAGAATCTCCTCAATGGCTTAAAAACAGGCTGCAGGCCATTGGCTTAAGACCGATCAATAATATAGTAGATATCACCAATTTCATCTTACACGAAACGGGTCAGCCTTTGCACGCTTTTGATGCAGCCGCGATTCCAGGTGGCGAGATCATTGTAAAAAATGAAGCGGATGGAACTGTGTTTACCACATTGGATGGAAAGGAAAGAAAATTGAGTAGCAAGGATCTGATGATCAGTAATAATAAAGAGGGGATGTGTATTGCCGGCATCTATGGAGGTAAAGAAAGTGGCGTGGTTGCAACTACCAAGCATATTATTTTGGAAAGTGCTTGGTTTCATCCTTCCAGTATCCGCATCAGCTCAGTTTTTCATGGGTTAAGAACCGATGCAGCTACGCGTTTTGAAAAAGGAGTGGATATTGATAATACTGTGAATGTATTGAAACGTGCGGCACTGATGATCAAGGAATTGGCAGGTGGCGAACTTTCGAGCGAGATCGTGGATGTGTATCCAAGTCCGAAGCCAAAAACCGAAGTCTCCTTAAAACATCATTACCTTAAAAAACTGAGTGGTAAAAATTACCATCCTGATAAAGTCAATAGAATTTTAACTGCATTGGGTTTTGAAATTTTGAAAGAAGGAATGGATGAATTGCGTGTGGCAGTTCCAAGAAGCAAACCAGATATTAGTTTGCCTGCAGATATCGTGGAAGAGATCATTCGGATCGATGGATTAGACAATATCGAAATTCCTTCAACGATTACCATTAGTCCGGCTACCGATCAGAGTGCTTTGAAAGAAAATCTGAAAGATAAGATCGCTAATTATTTGGTAGGACAGGGCTTCATTGAGATCTTAACGAATAGCATTACCAATAGCAAATATTTTAGTGAAGAAACACTGAATAGCTCAGTGAAAATGATCAATAACCTGAGTGCCGATCTGGATATTTTAAGACCATCTATGTTGGAGACAGGGTTAGAAACCATTGCTTACAATCTGAATCGTAAGAACAACAATTTACAATGCTTTGAATTCGGTAAAACCTATGCCAGCAGCGGCCCGGGCAATTATAGTGAAGCAGAGCATCTGGCATTGTATTTTACGGGAGTTGATCAGGAAGAGAGCTGGCATCAGAAGAGTAGGAGCTTAGATATTTTCAAAGCAAAGGGGATCGTTGCTGCTATTTTACAAGTGGCAGGGATCAGCGGATTACAGTTGAATTTGTCAGACGAAAATCCGGATACCATTTTGATCAAAGCAGCGAAAAAGGATTTGGGTTCTATTGTAATAGTTTCAAACAAACAGCTTGCTAGTTTTGATATTAAGCAGTCTGTTTATTTTGTAGATATCGATTTTGTTTTATTGCTGAAACTGGTAGAGCAGCGTAAGATCACTTATAAAGAGGTGAATAAATTCCCGGCTATGCAGCGCGATCTGGCATTGGTGGTGAATAGAAGTATCAGCTTTGATGCGATCGATCAACAGGTACGCAAAACACAATTATCTAAACTGAAGCAAGTGCGTTTATTTGATGTGTTTGAGAGCGATAAATTGGGAGCCGATAAGAAGTCGATGGCGGTTAGTTTTACTTTTGAAGACGACCAGAAAACACTGACCGATAAAGAAGTGGATGCAATGGTTGGAAAGCTGATCAACCAGTTCGAAAAAGAATTGGGGGCGGAAATCAGGAAATAGTGAATCTGAGAAACTAATAATTACCGTATTTTAGAGGAAGATTAATTTTAACGATGGTAGAAATTTCTGAACAAATAAAAGCTATCCAGGAAAAGCTGCAATTATTGCTAAAGCAGCAACAGCTTTTGCAGAAAGAGAACCAGCAGTTAAAAAAGAATCTGGAAAAGATGCAGTCTGACAAGTTGCAGAAAGAATCCGATTTGCAAGGATTGATTCAGCAATTAGAGACGGTTAAGATCGGCGGAGCTCAGTGGAGCCCTTCCGAGAAATTGTTAATGGAGAAAAGGATTGATGGTTATCTGAAAGAGATCGAGAAATGCCTTTTGTTATTGAATGCTTGATATGATGGAAGAACTGATCCCCGTAAATATTTTGATCGCAGACCGGACCTATCGCCTTAAGATAGAGCCATCTGATGAGGAGATGGTCCGTAAAACGGCCAGTCTCATTAATGACAAGATAACGGAGTTCAAAACCAATTTTGCCGGTAAAGACATGCAGGATTATGTGTCGATGGCATTACTTTGGTTTGCCACAGAACAGACTCAATCGGGCAACCTTCTCGTAAAATGGGGCGAATTGGCCCAACAGATCAACGGTCTTGAAAAATCCATCGACAAAGCTTTACAAGAAAACCAGTAAGGCAGAACCAAATCTTTTCACTTAATTTATTTAAGTATCTTCGCCTATTGCGTATACTTATTAAGTTAAAATGAGATGTGTACGGACATATAGGATTTTGAATTATCATAAAAATTACCACAAACATGGATCAAACTGTTGTTTCTATTATAATTGGTGCCATTTCACTAATTGTTGGAGCTTTAGCGGGTAAATTTCTATTCGCTAAGAACACAAAAAAACAGGTCGAAGACGCCGAACATCAGGCGCAGACCATTTTAAAAGAAGCCGAATTAAGAGCTGAAACCGTTAAAAAGGAGAAGCAATTAGAAGCTAAAGAGCGCTTTGTTCAACTAAAGTCAGAGCACGAAAAGGAAGTTAATGAGCGAAATCGTAAAGTAGGTGAAGCCGAAAACAGGATCAAGCAAAAAGAAATTTCCATCAATCAGAAAGAAGCTGGTTTAGATAAACAAGCCAAGGAAAATGATGTGATCAAGGAGAATCTGAATCGTCAGATCGAACTAGTGAATTTAAAGCGTACAGAATTGGAAAAACACCAAGAGGAGCATATTCGCCGCTTGGAAAAAATTGCCGGTTTGAGCGCTGAAGAAGCTAAATCACAATTGATCGAAAGTTTGAAGCAAGAAGCTCATTCTCAAGCACTTGGATTACAACAGGATATTATTGAAGAAGCCAAACTGAAGGCAAATAAAGAAGCACGTAAGATCGTCATTCAATCTATCCAGCGTACTGCCGCCGAGGTTACTATCGAAAATACCGTTACTGTATTTAACCTTGAAACCGACGAAATTAAAGGTCAGATCATTGGTAGAGAGGGTAGAAATATCCGCGCTATTGAAGCCGCTACTGGGGTTGATCTGATTGTGGATGATACGCCAGAAGCAATTATTCTTTCTTCTTTCGATCCATTGCGTAGAGAAATTGCCCGCTTAAGCTTACAGCGTTTGGTGGCTGATGGAAGAATCCATCCGGCTCGTATTGAGGAAGTGGTGGAAAAAACCCGCCGTCAGTTAGAGGAGCAGGTGATGGAGATTGGGGAGAGAACTGTAATTGAAATGGGAATCCATGGATTACATAAAGAATTGGTAAGGATTGTTGGTAAAATGCGTTTCCGTTCTTCTTACGGACAGAATCTATTGATGCATAGCCGCGAAACTGCGAACCTTTGTGGGATCATGGCGGCTGAGTTGGGAATGAACCCTAAATTGGCAAAACGCGCTGGTTTATTGCACGATATTGGTAAAGTGCCAGATGAGGAAACCGAATTGAGCCACGCATTGTTAGGAGCTAAGTTGGCTGAGAAATATGGTGAGAATCCGGCGGTAGTAAATGCCATTGGAGCACACCACGATGAAATGGAGATGCAATACGTGATCTCTCCGATCATTCAGGCTTGCGATGCGATCAGCGGTGCTCGCCCAGGTGCCCGTAGAGAAATCATGCAGCAATATTTGCAGCGGATCAAAGACCTTGAAAACCTAGCCATGGCATATCAGGGTGTAGAGAAAGCTTATGCGATCCAGGCTGGAAGAGAATTGAGGGTAATCGTTGAGGCTGAGAAAGTTACAGATGGCGATAGCGATAAGCTGAGCTTTGAAATAGCACAGAAAATTCAGACAGAAATGACCTATCCTGGTCAGATCAAAGTAACAGTTATTAGAGAAAAAAGAGCGGTAAACGTAGCGAGATAAAAAATATTCTGATTTAGCAGCAGTATTTTATAAATTTTCCTATACCTTTGCCGTCCGCAAAAAAATAAAGTTATGGACGCAGCAGTTCAGTTTGTACACGAGCAATTGACCGTGAAGAAGACATACCCTAAGTTTAAAGCAGGTGATAATATCACTGTTAATTATAAAATTGTAGAGGGTGGTAAAGAACGTATTCAGAGTTTCCGTGGTGATGTAATTAAATTACAAGGCAACGGTGCTACTGCATCATTTACCGTACGTAAAATCTCTGATGGTGTAGGTGTGGAGCGTTTGTTCCCGATCCTTTCACCAAACATTGATTCTATCTTGTTGAACAAGTCTGGTAAGGTTCGCCGTGCCAAATTGTACTACTTGAGAGAGCGTAGTGGTAAGAGCGCGCGTATTAAAGAAAAAAGATTCTAAGAGAATTTTATTCTTTAATTAGCATTAGTTTTCTTTACCTTTCATTTCTAAATTTTTATTTTATGGGAGACTTATTTGCGCCTCAACACATTATATGGATAGTAGTATTATTCTTATTGTTCTTTGGTGGTAAAAAAATACCTGAGTTAATGCGTGGTTTAGGAAAGGGGATCAGAGAGTTTAAAGACGCAAAAGACAATGTGCAAAAAGAGATCGAATCACACGTTTCTGAAGAAGCTCCAAAGAAAGAAACAAATTCATAGAATGTTCAGCTAATTATTAAAACCTCGCAATTTATTTCTGCGGGGTTTTGTTTTGTTTATAACTATACCAACATCCTTCTAAGTAAATGGGTTTTTTTACTAAAATATCGAATTCAGATTCAAGTGCAGAAATGACTTTCTTTGATCATATTGATGAGTTGAGGAAACACTTATTTAGATCTGTGATCGCAATTTTAATTGGCTCAGTTGTTA
>CAIYAG010000331.1 GCA_903924075.1 uncultured Bacteroidota bacterium
ATTTCAGTAGTGGATAATCCATTTACCTCTAAACTTTTTTTTCCGAAATCGCTTTGTAAAGCAGCATAACTGAATATTCCTTTTTTATCGCGCTTTAAAATGAATTGAACTGAGCTGCTACATAAATTACAGTAGCCATCAAAAAGTATGATGTGGTTTTGCGTTCTGTTTGAAGTATCTGTCATAAAAAATAAGCCGTTACGGAAATTCGTAACGGCTTAAAGTTAGGTATCAATTCTAAGAATCAAACTATCCCATATTATGGAACACTTTGTTTACGTCTTCATCTTGTTCTAATCTTTCAATTAATTTACTCACATCCTCTGCTTGTTCATCAGTTACAGGAACAGTGGTTGTAGGGATCCACTCTAATTCAGAACTGATGGTACTCAAGCCCTTTTCTTCCAATGCTTTTTGCAGGTTACCAAAGTCGGCAAATGCACAACGCAAAACGATGATTGGATTGCCATTGTCATCAGCACTATCACCTAATTCGTCTAAACCAAAATCGATCAATTCCAATTCAAGGTCATCCATATTCAATCCTTCTGGATTCAATTTGAACACCCCCATTTTTTTAAATTGGAAACTTACACTGCCACTATTTCCTAAAGCACCATGGCCTTTATTAAAATGACTTTTCACATTCGCTACAGTTCTTACATGGTTGTCTGTTGCAGTTTCTACCAACAGGGCAACACCATGAGGCGCATAACCTTCATATAAGATCTCTTCGTAGTTGCTGGTATCCTTTCCCATGGCACGCTTGATCGCAGCTTCCACGCGATCTTTTGGCATACCCACACTCTTCGCATTTTGAAAACAACGACGTAGTGCCGGGTTAGTGGCAACGTCGGGTCCGCTTGCTTTCACAGCAATGACAATTTCCTTACCTATTCTGGTAAACTGCTTGGCCATTCTGTCCCAACGTGCAAACATGGTAGCTTTACGAACTTCAAAAATCCTTCCCATAATATGATATTAAATAGAACTTGTAAAAGTTGGCAAATTTACTATTTCTAAAGTTAGTAGCCAAGTTGCTTCATTCAAAAGTCAAAAGGCAAAATACAAAAGTCAAAAAAAAAGCGCTCCAAGTTTAATTGGAGCGCTATATAAGAGTTATTTAGATATTAGTGTTTCTCGAAATCAGAGGCTTTTGGTAAAACATCCCCTGGATTATGGAGCTTACTGTGTTTTCTGCTATAAGCAAAGTACACGATCAATCCCAATGCCATCCAGCCAAATGCAACTTTTAAAGTCTGACTATCCAAAGCAAAAATCATTGCCAAACAGATCACAGCACCTAAAATCGGAACCAATGGTACCAATGGGGTTTTGAATGATCTTTCAATTTCTGGTGATTTTACTCTTAAGATCCAGATACCTGCACTCACCAACACGAAGGCAAATAGGGTACCGAATGATGTTAGATCTCCCGCAACGCTTCCTGGCACAAATGCAGCGAACGCACCTACAAAAATGAATAAAATGATATTTGATTTGTAAGGGGTTCTGAATTTTGGATGCAAGTCAGAGAAGATCTTAGGCAATAAACCATCGTTTGCCATCGAATAGAATACGCGGCTCTGACCCATTAACATTACCAAGATAACAGATGAGAAACCTGCTAAGATGGCAACGGTTACCGCAGTTGCTAACCAGCCATATCCTGTCATGTAAGTAGAGATGGCATAAGCCACTGAAGCTTCACGTCCTTTTAAAGGATCAACAAAATCTTTCCAGTTTGCAACGCCCGTTAAAACGTGTCCGAATAAAATGTAAAGGATCGTACAAACAACTAAAGATCCTAAGATACCAATTGGCATATCTCTTTTTGGATTCTTAGCTTCTTGTGCTGCAGTTGATACCGCATCGAAACCAATAAATGCAAAGAACACAATAGCTGCACCACCAAGAACACCACCCCAGCCATGTTTGAATGTGCCTGAGTAATCAGCGATTACTTTACCAGTAGCATCAATTAATGGAGGTTGGTTGGCAGGAATTAAATAAGGGGTATGGTTTTCAGGTCTGATAAAATGCCATCCTAAAATGATGAAAACAATTACAATGGCCACTTTAATAAATACAATGATCGCATTTACGATAGCCGATTCTTGTGTTCCTTTAATTAATAACAAGGTCAATAAAAGTAGGATCACTAAAGCAGGTGCATTGATAATACCATGATGCAATACTCCCGCGGTATCCGTTATACTTTCTAAAGGCGAATGGCTCCATTCATAAGGTATGCCTCCTCCCAACAGCTTATTTAAATATTCACTCCATGCAATAGAAACAGTAGCTGCACCCAACGCATATTCCATGATCAATGCCCAACCAATAATCCATGCAACGGTTTCACCCATGGTTACATAAGAATAAGCATAAGCACTTCCTGAGATAGGAATCATCGCTGCAAATTCAGCATAACACAAACCTGCAAAGGCACATCCTATCGCAGCAACGATAAAAGATAGTGTTACAGCAGGACCAGCGGCTTGCCCAGCAGCTGCAGCAGTTCTTACAAATAAACCAGCTCCAATAATGGCGCCAACACCCAGTGCAATTAGGTTACCCGCACCCAACGTGCGTTTTAAACCCTTTTCACTGTCTTCAGATTGTGCCAACATTGCAGCTAAATCTTTCTTTCTGAATAAACTCATAGTACAGTTAGTTTCTTTTAAATAAATAAAGACTTGGCAAAATAATCATTTATTGTTTTCAAGCGCGAAAACTTTTATGAAATCTATACTGATGCGAATAATAGCCTTTTCATCATAAATCTTATATTGCACGACTAATTGGCGGCTTCTATGCAGAAATCTAACAGGCTTACATTATATATTATTATATCTATGATCGCTGGTGTTCTTTTAGGATACCTCGTTCATGAACAGTCTAGCAGCGCTTTCATAGCTTCTTTTTCGCAAAACATCAAGCTTTTAACGACCATTTTCTTGCGACTCGTGCAGATGATCATTGCCCCATTGGTGTTTTCGACCTTGGTGGTGGGGATTGCGAAACTGGGCGACTTACAATCTGTTGGAAGGGTTGGAGGAAAAGCATTGCTTTGGTTTGTTTCCGCTTCATTAGCGAGTCTTTTATTAGGTATGCTTTTGGTAAACGTTTTACAGCCAGGTGTGGGAATGGATCTTGCCAACGCTGATGTTTCTGGTGCCAAAGATCTGGTAGGAAAAACACAGGAATTTAGTTTGCTCAAATTCGTAGAACACGTTTTTCCGAAAAGTGTATTCGAAGCGATGGCGAATAATGAGATCTTACAATTGGTCATCTTCAGCATATTTTTCGGAATTGCAACTGCTGCATTGGGCGATAAAGGCAAAATTGTTGTCAAAGGATTGGACGCTATTGCGCATGTCATTTTGAAGATGGTGGGCTATGTGATGAATTTTGCACCACTGGGAGTTTTTGGTGCAATCGCTGCAGTGATCGCCACAAAAGGATTGGGTGTTTTTTTATTCTACGGGAAATATCTGCTTTATTTTATTTCTGGGATCGCATTACTTTGGATCTTATTAATTACAGTTGGATTTATAGTACTTGGGAAAAGAATGCCGCAATTATTAAAAGCCATTTTTCCACCACTCATCATTGCATTTAGTACAACTAGCAGTGAAGCAGTATTTCCTAAATTGACAGAAGAATTAGAAAAGTTTGGATGCAAGGACAAAATTGTTGCATTCATATTGCCACTAGGTTATTCCTTTAATCTGGATGGAAGTATGATGTACATGACTTTTGCGAGCATAGCTATTGCGCAAGCATATAATATTCATTTAGATCTTGGCACTCAGTTTACAATGCTCATTGTTTTAATGCTTACAAGTAAAGGTATTGCAGGAGTTCCAAGGGCATCACTAGTAGTAGTTACTGCAACCTGTGCCATGTTTCATATCCCACCAGAAGGAATTGCATTGATCTTGCCGATCGACCATTTTTGCGATATGTTTAGGACTGCCACAAATGTGTTAGGCAATGCACTTGCAACAGCCGTTGTAAGCAAATGGGAAAATTCATTAGAAAATCCAACTACCACCATTTAAGCAACAAGTATGTATTACTCAATATTGTTAGATGCGTTTCACTGGAGTCAGCTTTTACAGCCTCAGTTTTATATCGAGCACGGCGGATTGTGGTTGATCTTATTTGTAGTATTTGCAGAAACAGGTTTGTTTGCTGGATTCTTTTTGCCTGGTGATAGCCTTTTGTTTGTTGCTGGAATCTATAGCACCAATCTTGCCAATGAAATTTTTCCAACAGGGAATGAGATCACCGATTTAATAGTGTTATTAGTAATGATTTCTACTGCTGGTATTTTGGGGAATTCTTTGGGTTACTGGTTTGGAAATAAAGTTGGACCAGCCATGTATAGCTGGAAAGAAAATATTCTTTTTAAAAGACATTATCTAGAACAAGCACATGATTTTTATGAGAAGCATGGTGGTGGTGCCATCATTGCTGCAAGGTTTATACCCATTGTAAGAACCTTTGCTCCGATTGTTGCGGGCATTGTGCAGATGAATAAAAGCAAATTTTTTCTATTCAATATTATAGGTTCTGTTTCTTGGGTATTTAGCATGTTGGTTGGGGGACATTATCTTCAAAAATGGATCCTATCTCAATTTGGATTTGATTTAAGAGACCATCTGGAAATAATTGTTTTGGCCATAGTTTTGGTAACAACAGCTCCGGTGATCATCAAATTGATTTTCAACAAAAAGAAACCCGCTTAAATAAAACAAAGATGACGGAAAAAAAATTCGGCATACTGTCGCTTCCTGTAATTGTTGCGGCATTGGGCTATTTCGTTGATATTTATGACCTACTGCTTTTTACGATCGTTAAAAAAACAAGCATGCTAGGCGTAGGCGCAACTGATGCTACCATGCTTGCTGATAGTACAAGGGTGATCAACTGGCAAATGATCGGCCTCTTAATTGGTGGAATTGTATGGGGCGTATTAGGTGATAAAAAAGGAAGACTTAGTGTACTGTTTGGTTCGATCATTTTATATTCTTTTGCAAATATTATTACCGGATTTGTTCAGACCGTTGATCAATATGCGGCCTGTAGGTTTATGGCTGGCTTAGGACTAGCTGGTGAACTCGGTGCTGGAATTACGCTCGTAAGCGAAATTTTACCTAAAAATAAGCGCGGTGTGGGTACTTCACTCGTTGCAGGGATTGGTTTATTTGGTGCAGTGTTCGCTTATTTTACTTATCAGCTTACGCATGATTGGAGGCTTTGTTATAAAATTGGAGGCGGTCTAGGAGTTGGATTATTGTTATTGCGTGTAAGTGTTTCCGAGAGCGGCATGTTCAAAGACCTTGCGCATGATGCCAGAGTAAGCAGGGGTAATTTTTTTATGTTCTTTAATAATAAGAAACGATTTAAAAAATATGCATTGGCAGTGTTGATTGGTTTGCCAACATGGTATGTGATTGGAATTCTAGTGAACCAAAGCGATCGTTTTGGTAAATCAATGTTTGGAAGTACCACTATTGATTCTGGTAGATCAATCATGTTTGCTTATGCAGCAATTGCAACAGGCGATATTTTAATTGGGTTGATCAGCCAGTTGTTCAAGAGCCGGAAGAAAGCTTTACTATTATTTTATGCGCTGACAATTGTTTCATTATTCTTTTTCTTCAGCCCTTTAAATAATTCCGATGGTAATATGTATGCCATCTGTGCTGCTTTAGGATTTAGTACTGGTTTCTGGGCCATATTTGTAACAATGGGGGCAGAACAATTTGGTACAAATTTGAGAGCAACAGCAGCTACTACCGTCCCAAATGTAGTGCGTGGAATTTTGCCTTTAATCAATATGTTGTTTTTAGGCCTTTTTCAACAAACTTGGGGATGGGATATCATAAGAAGTGGAATCGTAACTGGGATCATCGTAATGACTGTTACACTGATCGCATTTTACTTTACCGAAGAAACATTTAGCAAAGACTTGAATTATTTGGAAGCAGAAGAAATGCTTCCTTAAAATGAAAGCCCTAGAAAAAATTGGTGCATGAAATTTTTAGTGATTCGTTTTTCTTCAATTGGGGATATTGTTCTTACAACTCCTGCCATTCGATGTCTTAAACAACAAGTGGCAAATGCGGAAGTCCATTTTCTTACAAAAGAGAATTTCAAAACGGTTACAGAAGGCAATCCCTATATCGATAAGTTTTTCTATTTCAAAAACGATCTCTCTTCATTGATCAATGAATTAAAACTAGAGCAGTACGATTATGTAATTGATCTGCACGATAATTTTAGATCTAAAAGAATTGGGTGGGCTTTGAACGCTAAAGTGCTCACTTATAATAAAGAAAGGATTGAAAAATTTCTATTAACAAAACTGCATATCAATAAAATGGCTGGTCGCCATATAGTGGAGCGTTGCATCGACACACTTGCACCACTTGGAGTTGTAAATGATGGAAAAGGAATGGATTATTTTATTCCTGAACGATGTGAAATTAAAATGGAAGATTTGCCTGTTCCTCATATGGTAGGATATATTGCCATTGTAATTGGAGCATCATACTTTACAAAAAAACTTCCTATTCATAAGTTACAAGAACTCTGCAAAAAATTGGATTACCCAATTATACTTGTGGGTGGTAAAGAAGATGCTGCAGAAGCTACTGCAATTGCGGCTGTTGATCCTATTCGAATTTATAATGCTTGTGGTAAATTCAATTTGCACGAATCGGCAGATCTGGTATGCAAATCTAAATTGGTGATCTCGCATGATACTGGCTTACAATATATTGCCTGTGCATTTAATAAACCAGTTCTAGCAATCTGGGGCGGCACTTCTCCATTACTTGATGTAGAACCTTATTATGTAAACAATAGTAAAGAACGGTATCAGAATTTTTTAGTGGAGGGATTAACTTGTCAGCCTTGTTCCAATTTTGGAACCAAGACCTGCCCTAAAAAACATTTCCATTGCATGGAAAATCAAAATATAGATGCAATCGTAAGCGCCGCAAACAATTGGTTGAGGGCATAAAAAAGCCGATCACAATTACGCGTGATCGGCTTTCATTTTATCGTTAAAATCTATAATGATTTCAATACTTCATTCATATTTCTAACAGCATCTGCGCTCTTATTAAATGCAGCTTGCTCTTCCTCATTCAATTTGAAATCAAGGATTTTTTCCCAGCCATTTTTACCAATTACTACTGGTACACCCAAGCAAATATCTTTCTGACCGTATTCGCCATCAAGACTTACGCAGCAAGTAAATAATTTTTTCTCATCACGTAAGATACTTTTAACTAAAGCAGCTCCAGCAGCACCTGGTGCATACCAAGCAGATGTTCCAATCAATTTAGTTAGAGTTGCACCACCTACCATTGTATCTCCAACGATCTGATCCTGCTGTTCTTTAGTAAGGAAACTTGTTACTGGTGCGCTATTCCAAGTAGCGTGACGGATAAGAGGAATCATAGTAGTATCTCCATGTCCACCAATCACAACTGCATTTAAATCTCCAGCGCTGCAACCAAGGTGTTGACTCAATTGATATTTGAAACGAGCACTATCTAAAGTACCGCCCATACCAATGATACGGTTTTTAGGAAGGCCAGTAGATTGTAATGCTAAATAGGTCATAGTATCCATTGGATTACTAATCACAATGATGATTGCATTGGGAGAATATTTTAAAATATTTTCTGCCACACCTTTTACGATACCTGCGTTGGTTCCGATCAGGTCTTCACGAGTCATACCAGGTTTACGAGGAATACCAGAAGTGATCACAACTACATCTGAACCAGCAGTTTTGCTATAATCATTGGTACTACCGCTGATCTTTGTGTCAAAACCCAAAAGCGCAGAGGTTTGCATCATATCCTGAGCTTTACCTTCAGCCAAACCCTCTTTAATATCGAGGATTACCAATTCCTGTGCTAAAGCAGCACGGGCAATATTATCGGCACAGGTTGCTCCAACGGCACCAGCACCTACAACAGTAACTTTCATAAAAAACTATTTAGAGATTGATTAATTTATTAAACCTCGTAAAGGTACTACTTGCTGATTTCTTAAAACTGATAAAAATCACTTAATTCAGTTTTAACACAGGTAATAAATCCTTCATTTCTGCACCACCTTCAAAAGCTTTAATGAATAGGCCTTTTTTGTCATAAACCGCCACAAAAGGGGTGAATTTTACACGGTAAAAACTGGGCAGTTTGTAGTCTAAGTCACGGCCCATAACCATGTTGGGATATTTACTGATATTGTATTTTACATAGAACTCAGTGATCTCGGGCATTGATTTGAAGCTTACCCATACAAAATTCACTTTATTGAATTTGTCGATGTCTTTAATGATCTCTTTCATTTCGTGCTGACAGTGGCCACAATCAGGTGCAAAATAGATGATGACTGTAAAATCGTTCTTTGGTAATTGTGCTTTTGTAAACCAAGAATTATCGGTCCTCATGATCTTAAAGTCAGGCATGCGGTTGTCTTTCTTATAAGGAGGAATGGTGTCGAAACCAGCTTGGGCATTTACTGTGCTGATACATATAGAGATCAAACAAAACACTAGAAATTTCTGGAACATTTTAAATATTTTTCTTTAGATTTTTTTATTTGCTTCGATCATGCGCATTTGCTTTGCGTCTTGTAAAAATTCGGAAGCAAAGATGAAATCATTCAACAATTTATCGTCGCTGAAGATGATGTCCTTATTTGTTCCTTCCCATTGTTTTTGCCCGTTGTATAGATAAACAATATGGTCTCCAATTTCCATCACACTATTCATATCATGAGTAATAACAATGGTAGTGATCTTATATTCTTCTGTGATTTCTTTGATCAATTTATCAATGACCATGCTGGTTTGAGGGTCGAGACCTGAATTTGGTTCGTCGCAAAAAAGATATTTTGGATTTAGCACAATGGATCGTGCAATGCCCACTCTTTTTTTCATTCCTCCACTGATCTCTGAGGGGAATCTTTGATGGGCATCTTTCAAATTAACCCTTGCTAAAACTTCATCCACTCGATGCATTTTTTCGGCTCTGGTCCATCTAGTAAACATGTCCAAAGGAAACAATACATTTTGTTCAACAGTCATTGAGTCGAAAAGGGCGGTACCCTGAAATAACATACCAATCTGTTGACGCAATTGTTTACGAGTATCATTATCCATTGCGAACATATCTGCACCATCATATAAGATTTGTCCTGCATCGGGTTTAAACAATCCAACCATGCATTTGGTAAGAACAGTTTTGCCGCTACCACTGGTTCCAATAATTAGGTTGCATTTACCGGGTTCCATAACTGCACTTACGTCGTTAAGAATAACGCGGTCGCCAAATTTTTTAACTATGTTCTTTATCTCGATCATGCTTATGCAAACTACAGATTTGTTCTATAACACCGCAATTTGGTTTCTTAATAAATCTGCAAATTCATCTCTTTTTCTAATAAGGGAAGCTTTGCCATCTACTACAATCACTTCTGCTGGCTTATAACGCGCATTATAGTTGCTAGACATCTCAAACCCATAAGCGCCTGCGTTATAGATGGCCAGGTAATCGCCTTCTCTTACTTCGTTTAGTGACCTATCGGTTCCGAAAGTATCTGTTTCACAAATATTACCGGTGACGGTGTAAGTTTTGATATCACCCTTGGTATTACTGATATTAGCAATCCGGTGATAAGCATCGTACATCATCGGACGGATCAAATGATTGAGTCCTGAATTTACACCAGCGAAAACAGTATTGTTACTCGTTTTCAAGACATTTACTTTAGTGATCAAATAGCCGGCTTCGCTTACTAAATACTTTCCAGGTTCGAACCAGCATTGAAATTTTCTTTGGTGCTTCGATTCGAGGCCTTTCAAAAATTTTTCAATTTCATTACCTAGTAAATTGATATCAGTGATATGATCATTGTTTTTGTAAGCCACTTTAAATCCACCACCCAGGTCTAGGAATTCTAATTCAGGAAAATGTGGTACTAGATCAAAAAACACTTCAGCCACTTTCATAAAAACAGAAACGTCTTTGATCTCACTGCCGGTATGAATATGTAAGCCACGAATAAAGATCTGATTTTGTTGAACAAGATCTAAGATCTCGTTCAATTGTTCGATCGGAATACCAAATTTGCTATTGCTATGTCCAGTAGAGATCTTTAAATTTCCACCTGCCATAATGTTAGGGCGCAATCTTATACCTACTGGATAACTGTGACCATATTTTTTTCCAAACTTCTCGAGGTTAGAAAGGCTATCGATATTGATATTAATACCTAGAGAAACTGCTTCTTCAATTTCGCTAAAGTCGATGCCATTACTGGTATATAAAATGTTCTCAGGTTTGAATCCCACATGGATCGCAAGATGTGCTTCATTTACTGAGCTACAATCAATTGAACACCCGATCGACAAAATGTGTTTGAGAATATTAATATTCGTTAAAGCCTTACTGGCATAGAAAAAACGGGTATTAGAATTGGCAAAGGAACTTTGCAAATTTCTAAATTGCGCAGTTATTTTATCTGCATTATAAACATATAAAGGCGTTCCGTAAGTATTCGCGATACTGCATAACAGTTCTGGTAACAATTCTTGCTGCATCTTGCGAAGATAATTGTCTTAAGCCATGGACTAAAATAATGCGGAAATTATTCTGGTTTTTCTTCTCCCTCTTTTTCGTCTGAGGAATTATTATGCTCCTCATTTTCATCAATCGGTCCGGTTTCTTCTGAAGCTTCATCAGTAGATTCTTGCGGTACGATCAGTTCTCCATCTTGATTCACAGCGATAGTTGAAATATTTTCTGTTGGAGCTTCATCTTCTTCTTCCAGTGATTCATATCCTATATGCTCTGCAACAGGTTGATCAGTGAAGTCTTCAGGGCGGGTGCCCTCAACTAATTGCTCTGCCAATACTTCGCGGATCTTAGGAAGGTCGGCAGCGCTATTGATACCGAAATAATCCATGAAGTTTTTAGATGTGGCATAAACCAATGGCTTGCCAGGTGAATGCTCATTTCTTCCGCTGATCAGGATCAATTCTTTTTCCAATAATTTTTGAATACTGTAATCGCTATTAACACCTCTGATTGCTTCGATCTCTCCTTTAGTGATCGGCTGTTTATAAGCAATGATCGCCAAAGTTTCTAAAGCCGCATTGGATAAGCGTTTCAGGAATTTATCGCCATTTAATTGTGCGATTGTTTTATGATAATCTTTTTTGGTAAGGAACTGCCAGCCACCGCCGCTTTCTTTTACTTCAAAAGGATAAAATTCAGAATCATATTTTTCTTTGATACCTTCTAAAGCACTTTCTACCTGATCGAGCATGATCCTTTCTTCTAAAAACCCGAAACTGTTATTGATCAGTTCAACGATATCGAGGGATGTAAGTGGTTTGTCACTTGCAAAGATCAGTACTTCAATATGGGGTATGATGGTGCTTATTTCCAATGTCTGAATTTCTTTTGTTTTTGTAAGATAAAGGTTTTTGAATTATCCCTGTAATGCAGCCGCACCGCTCACGATCTCGGTCAATTCAGTTGTAATAGCTGCCTGACGTGCACGGTTATAGCTGATCTTCAATGATTTTAATAATTCATTGGCGTTCTCGCTGGCCTTATCCATTGCAGTCATACGTGCACCATGTTCACTAGCATTACCATCCAATACTGCTTTATATAATTGGGTATTCAATATTTTAGGCATCAATTCAGCGATCAACACCTCTACTTCTGGTTCAAAAATGAAATCTGAATTTTTCTGTCCAGCAGGTTTTGCAACTTTAGGGATTGGTAAGAATTGTTCTGCAACAAATACTTGCGTAGCAGCATTTTTGAATTCACTATAAATGATTTCGATGGCATCGAATTCTTTGTTTTCGAAAGCCTTCATAGCAGCTTGAGCAGCAGCCTGAACGGTTTCAAATTTCAAATTCAAAAACACGTCTTTATAGGTATCGTTTGTTTTGTAACCAGATTTAGTTAGTGCTTCGTATCCTTTTTTACCAATATTCCAGATCTGAACATTTCCTTTTTCAGCCTGAGCACTGTATTTTTCAACGATTGTTGATTTAGCAAGTTTAACCAGGTTGGCATTATAACCGCCACACAAACCTCTATCGCTGGTAACAACGATCAAAAGCACTTTTTCAACAGCTCTTTCTTCAGCCAATTTAAGTGTAACACCACCATCAAGACTGCTTACAATATTGCTGAGCATCTCCTGGAGTTTTTTGGCGTAAGGGCGCATTTGTGTAATGCTGTCTTGGGCACGACGTAGTTTGGCAGCACTAACCATTTTCATTGCTTTGGTAATTTGCTGGGTGCTTTGTACACTCTTGATCCTATTACGTACTTCTTTTAATTGGCCTGCCATATCTTAATTTTCAAGTTTCGGGTTTGTTTAAACCGGCTTTCATACCCGGTTTTGGGTTGCAAAAGTAGCAGAAACACCCTGAAATTCCATCCTTTTAGCCAAAAATCAATCGTTGTGGAAAAAATATGTCTAAAGTGGTAAGACCAATCCTACGCCGTTGGGTGTTGTGGCCAATTGTAAATTGCCCAGGTACTTGTATAAAAGGTTGCCGTTTTGCCGGTGTTGGATGTATTGAATAAGATCGAAAGCCAATAAAAATCCCCCTTGTAACATCAGACTTCCGCCGTAGCCCTTTGTTTGGTTGTTCAAATGATTGATACCGCGCTCTCTTAAATATAAGCCTGTGGTAAGGTAGGCCAGGTCGAGTCCGGAATTCAGGATCAATAATGACTCAACCTTTTGCTGTTGCCTTAGGTTTTGGTAGAGACTCAGCTTTTTATTCATTTGTTTTCTCACTTCGTATAAACCATAACCAGCAATAGCGAGGTTAACCACATTAAAATAAACGTTCATTTGGTGGAAATAGTGGGCAGAACCCTCCAGATTTCCGGCAGAAATGCTCCCTTGAACGATATTCGCACCTGACCAGGCCAATAATATGGTCATATTTGTTTTATTCAGTATATTTCGTCTTATGGCAACAGAGTCTGGAATTGAAATTTCCTTGATGGTATCGACCTTTTTCGAAGTTGTGTCAACCAAAACCTTCGGCGTTGATTCCTTTGGGCTAGTACCACTTGTGTCAATTAACACCACTTGGGAGTGGCTATAGAAGGAAATCAGACAAATAAAACAAAGTATCGTAAGCTGTTTCATCAGCCTAAAAGTAATCAGAGAAAATTCAGTTGTGCAGGATTTGGTCAAAATTTACAAAACATTAGAGTTTCATGAATTCCAGGCTTATGAGTATGCTCTATGTAAAATCTTTACCTTTGTCGTCCTTTTGGAAAAAAACATGCTGCCATTTTGACGAAACAATTCAAATAGCACCGTTTTTGTGAAAGTGGAAAGGGGTTCAAAAATCAGAATTAAACGAATTATCCAATAGTATTATATGTTGAAATTTATTTCTAAGTTATTCGGAGGCAGTAAGAGCGAGAAAGATGTGCAATCGATCATGCCAATCATTCAGAAAGTAGGTGTTCATTTTCAAGAATACCAAAACCTTTCTAATGATGCTTTAAGAGGCAAAACAATTGAATTCAAAGAGCGGATCAAAGCGCATTTGAAAGAGATAGATGATGTGATCGAGGGCAGAAAAGCTGCAGCAGAAGCATTACCAGTTACTGATATTCATGGTAGAGATACTATTTATCAGGAAGTGGATAAACTTAAAAAAGAAAGGAATAAAAAAATTGAAGAAGCATTGGCTATAATTCAACCTGAAGCTTTTGCTGTTGTAAAAGAAACTGCTCGTCGTTTTAAAGAGAACACTGAATTGGTGAGTACAGCCACAGAGTTGGATAGAAATTTTAGCGTAAAAAAAGATTATGTAAGAATTGAAGGCGATAAATCTATTTTCAAAAATACCTGGACAGCTGGTGGTGGTGCTGTTACATGGAACATGGTTCACTATGATGTGCAGTTGATTGGAGGCAGTGTTTTGCACTCAGGAAAAATTGCTGAGATGGCAACTGGTGAAGGTAAAACCTTGGTATCTACCTTGCCAGCTTACTTAAACGCATTGGCTGGAGAAGGTGTGCATATTGTAACTGTGAATGATTATTTGGCCCGCAGGGATAGTGAATGGAATGGAACCATTTTTGAATGGTTGGGAATTACAGTTGATTGTATAGACAAACACGAACCGAATAGTGAAGCACGTCGTAACGCTTATTTAGCAGACATCACTTACGGTACTAATAATGAATTTGGTTTTGATTACCTGCGTGATAATATGGTGCATACACCAGAAGAAATGGTACAACGCAAGCACCATTTTGCAATGGTGGATGAGGTGGATTCTGTGTTGATCGATGACGCACGTACGCCTTTGATCATTAGTGGACCAATTGGCCACAATACTGGCGAGCAGCAGTTCTTCGACCTGAAACCAAGAATTGAAAAATTAGTGGACGCACAAAAAAGAGCCACCAATCAATTTTTAAACGAGGCTAAGAAAAAAATAAATGAGGGTAACGACGATCCCAAAGATGGTGGGTTAGCATTGTTTCGTGCACACCGTGGTTTACCAAAGAACAATGCATTAATTAAGTTCTTGAGTGAGCCAGGTATTCGTGTGAAATTGCAAAAATCAGAGAACTATTATTTAGCAGATCAGAGTAGAGAAATGCCGATCGCTGATCAGGAATTGTATTTCTATATCGATGAAAAAAATAATTCAGTTGAATTAACTGATAAAGGAATTGGTTTAATTACAGGTGCAGGTGAAGATCCTAATTTCTTTGTGTTGCCTGATATCAGTGTATCGCTTGCACAAGTTGAGCAGCATGCCGATTTAACTGCGGAAGAAAAATTGCATCGCAAAGAATCGATCATCAATGATTATTCTGTGAAAGCAGATCGTATACATACGGTACAACAATTATTGAAAGCGTACACTTTGTTTGATAAAGACATTGAATATGTGGTAATGGATGGTGCAGTTAAAATTGTGGATGAACAAACTGGTCGTATCCTTGATGGTAGAAGGTATTCAGATGGATTGCATCAAGCTATTGAAGCAAAAGAAAATGTAAAAATTGAAGCTGCTACTCAAACCTATGCAACAGTAACATTGCAGAACTATTTCCGTATGTATCACAAATTATGTGGTATGACTGGTACTGCAGAAACTGAAGCCGCTGAGTTGTGGGACATCTATAAATTGGATGTAGTTACTGTTCCTACGAATGTGACTGCTATTAGGAAAGACGAGCAGGATTTGATATTCAAAACCAAGCGTGAAAAGTTTGGAGCTGTGATCGATGAGATCGTGAAATTAACCCAAGCTGGTCGCCCAGTTCTTGTGGGTACCACTTCTGTAGAAGTGAGTGAATTATTAAGTAGAATGCTTCGCCAAAAGCAAATTCCTCATAATGTATTGAATGCAAAACAACACGCTCGTGAAGCACAAGTGGTTGCTGAAGCTGGTTTTGCTGGTGCTGTAACTATTGCAACAAATATGGCTGGTAGGGGTACGGATATTAAACTCGGACCCGGTGTGAAAGAAGCAGGTGGTCTAGCAATTCTTGGTACAGAACGTCATGAATCAAGAAGGGTTGACCGTCAGTTAAGAGGCCGTGCTGGTCGTCAGGGAGATCCTGGATCGTCTCTATTCTTTATTTCACTGGAAGATGATCTGATGCGTATGTTTGGAAGTGAGCGTATTGCAAAAGTGATGGACTTTGCCGGATACAAAGAAGGTGAAGTCATCCAACATAGCATGATCTCTAAATCAATTGAGCGTGCACAGAAAAAAGTAGAAGAAAATAACTTTGGGATTCGTAAACGATTATTGGAATATGATGATGTAATGAATAAGCAACGTACCGTTATTTATTCAAAACGTAATCATGCATTATTCGGAGAACGTTTGGCTTTAGATCTTGATAATGCTTTGTATTCTGTAGCAGAAGGTTTGATCAATTCTTTCAAAGAACAAAATGACCATGAAGGTTTCCGTTTAGCAGTGATCGTAAACTTTGGAATTGATTCAAGTATTACTGCTGAGGACCTTTCAAGAGGAAATGAAAATCAACTGGCTGAAAAATTATATAACGAAGCAGTAGAAAATTACGAGCGTAAAAAAGCAACTCTGGCTGATCAAAGTGTTCCAGTATTTAAAAATATCAGAAAAGATCAAGGCGCACATATTGAAAATGTAATTGTTCCTTTTTCTGATGGAAGAAGAGTCATTCAAGTACTTGCTCCATTAGACAAGACCCTTGATTCAGGCGGATTTGAACTATTGAATGGATTAGAAAGAACCTGTACTTTAGGATTTATTGATGATGCATGGAAAGAACATTTACGGGCAATGGACGATTTGAAACAAAGCGTTCAAACAGCTACTTATGAGCAGAAAGATCCATTGGTGATCTATAAAATGGAAGCATTTGATCTATTCAAAAAAATGGATGCTGAAGTGAACCGAGAGATTGTTCAATTCCTTTGTCATTCTGCCATTCCATTAAATGAAGGCGATACCGTAAAAGAAGGACGTCAGCAAAAGACCGACTTAAGCAAAATGCGCACGCAAAAAGAAGACTTAGGAGCACCTCCTTCTGAAGAAGATTATTATGACCCAACACCAGTAAAACAACAGCCAGTGCAAGTGGGACCAAAGATTGGTAGAAACGACCCTTGTCCTTGTGGAAGTGGGAAGAAGTTTAAAGCCTGCCACGGTAAAGACGCTTAAAGAAGTGAAAAGATAAAAGTGAAAAGTGAAAAATGGAGGAAGAAGGAAGAAGTGAAAAGATGTATGGCCTTGTGCCAACATCTAGCAAAATACGTTAGCCCCGGCTTTTAAGCCGGGGAGCCAAACATCTAAGCTAAGCCCTACACAGATTTCTGCGTAGGGCTTTTTATTTAGTAGAGTTTAATTCTTTAGCTACCTTTGCAACTCAATAAAATGCCATGAAACTGAATCAATTTATTGATCATACTATTTTAAAGCCTTCTACTTTAGTTGCAGACATTGATAAACTTTGCGCTGAAGCAATTCAATACCAATTTGCTGCTGTTTGCGTGCCTCCCAATTTTGTGAAACAGGCTAAGGTATTAACAGCAGGTACTTCTGTAAAAGTGGCAACAGTAATCGGATTCCCATTTGGATATTCCGCTGTTGAGGCAAAGATCGCCGAGATCGTTTTAGCGATGGTGGATGGTGCAGATGAACTTGATGTTGTTGCAAATATTTCTGCTATTAAGAATAAAGACTTTACTTATATCGCAAATGAGATCAATCATATTATGCCGATCATAAAGAGTAAGGGTAAAACAATTAAAGTGATCATTGAAAGTGGCATTTTAACGGATGAAGAAATCATTGCCTGCTGCGATATTTATGGCGCTGCTGGAATCGATTATCTGAAAACTTCGACTGGTTATGCAGAGAAGGGTGCAACAGTGGAAGCTGTTAAATTATTCCGATTGCATTTGCCAGAACATGTTCAGATCAAAGCATCTGGTGGGATCAGGGATTATGCATTTGCTAAAGAACTGGTTGATGCAGGTGCCACACGTTTAGGATGCAGTGCTGGTGTTGCAATTGTTAACGGAACTCCTGCTTCAAATTCGGGATATTAATTTTAACTTACGGAAGAAATTCAAAATTCAAAATTCAAAAGTCAAAATATGTTGAAGGCATTTATAACGATTGTTTTGGTTTTTGGATGTTGTTACTTGGTTCATGCAAATCTTTCGACAGATACTATTATTGTTCACAAAGACGCAAGGATGGATGTGTTATCGAGTAAACAAGTTACTGCAAACAAAAAAGCTTCTTTATTAACCAGCTCCGGACAATATAAAGGTTATCGTGTTCAGGTAGTGAGTACTTCAAATAGAGATCAGGCTTTTAAAATTAAAGGAGAATTACTGAGTCGTTTTCCAGATCAAAAATCATACACTTTATTTCAATCGCCCAACTTTAAAGTAAGGATCGGCAACTTTTTGAAGAAAGAGGAGGCAGAAAAGTTTAAATTACAATTGGCGAAACTATATACTACGGGTGTTTTTGTAGTGGAAGACGCTATCGATTATACTCCATCAAAGGAGGAGGAAGATCAATTACTACAACAATAATTTTCATGGAACTGATCAACAGCATACAAGAAAAGGCAAAACAATATTCAGAAAAGTTTATCAAGATCCGCAGGCAATTGCATGCCCATCCGGAACTCAGTTACCAAGAATTTGAAACTAGTAAATTTATTCAACAGCAATTAACCGAAATGGGAATTGACTTTGAATCTATTGCTACCACAGGTGTTTTAGGAATCATTAAAGGAAAAAATCCAAGTTCTCGTGTTATTGCATTAAGAGCAGATATGGATGCGTTGCAGATCACAGAAGAAAATGAAGTGAGTTATTGTTCACAGAATAATGGCGTGATGCATGCTTGTGGACATGATGTACATACCACCATATTATTAGGAGCTGCACAGATTCTACATGAACTGAAAAACGAGTGGGAGGGCACCATTAAATTATTTTTTCAGCCAGGCGAAGAAAAAAATCCCGGGGGTGAAAGTTTTATGATCAGAGATGGTGCTTTACAAAACCCTAAACCCTCTGGTATCATTGCACTGCATGTGCATCCAGGTTTAGATTTCGGTAAGCTTAGCTTTAGAAAAGGTAGGGTAATGGCTAGTGCAGATGAGATCTATATGACCATTAAAAGTAAGGGTGGTCATGCAGCTGCGCCCCATCTTACAGCCGATACCATTTTGATTGCTTCTCAGTTAATTGTGAGTTTGCAGCAGATCATTTCAAGAAATAATAATCCACTATCACCTTCTGTTTTATCAATCTGTTCTATACAAGGTGGGCATACTACCAATGTAATTCCTAGTGAAGTAAAGTTGAAGGGAACTTTTCGTGCAATGGATGAAACATGGAGGTTTAAAGCCCATGAATTAATTCGTAAGCAAGCTATAGGATTAGTGGAATCGATGGGAGCCGAATTGGATCTATTAATTGATATTGGTTATCCAACTGTAGATAATGATCCGGTATTCACAGAAATTAATTGGCAATTGGCCAATACTTATATGGGGAAAGAAAATGTACAGGAAACAGAAGTGCGTATGGGTGCGGAAGATTTTGGATATTATACGCAAGTGATCCCTGGATGTTTTTTCCGTTTGGGTGTTCGTAATGAAGAAAAGGGAATTGTACATAATGTGCATACGCCTAAATTTGATATAGATGAAAGAGCCATTGAAACTGGTATTGGAATGATGGCTTGGCTAGGTGCCAAATCCGGTTTATAAATTATAATTATGTCGAAACAAGCTGATTTAAGAAGAGAGCAAGCATTGGAATACCATGCAAATGGTAGACCTGGTAAAATTGAAGTAGTTCCAACCAAAGAAGCCAAGACCCAACGTGATTTGAGTTTGGCATATAGTCCGGGTGTTGCTGAACCTTGTAAGGAGATCTTTAAAAATGTAGAAGACGTTTATAAGTATACTGCTAAAGGAAATCTGGTAGGTGTTATTACAAATGGTACAGCTGTTTTAGGGCTTGGTGATATTGGCCCAGATGCTGGAAAACCTGTAATGGAAGGGAAGGCAGTATTGTTTAAAATATTTGCAGACATAGATGTATTTGATATTGAGATCAATGAAAAAGATCCTGAAAAATTTGTGCAGATCGTAAAATCACTGGAGCCAACTTTTGGAGGGATCAATTTAGAAGATATTAAAGCTCCTGAATGTTTTTATATAGAACAGCAGTTGAAAGAGCAGATGAATATTCCGGTAATGCACGATGATCAACATGGTACAGCAATCATTAGTAGTGCGGCTATGTTGAATGCGTTGGAATTACAAAAAAAGAAAATAGAAAAAGTTCGGTTTGTAATTAATGGGGCAGGTGCGGCAGCAATGGCTTGTATACAATTGTATGTTGCATTGGGTGCACGTTATGAGAACTTTATTGTGTTTGACAAGGATGGTGTATTGCATGAGGGCAGAACGGATCTTGGTCCGATCAGACAAAAATTTGCTGTAAAGAAAACCGATTGGACACTTGAAACCGCCATGAAAGATGCAGATGTTTTTCTTGGTTTGAGTGTTGGTAATGTGGTTACACAGGATATGGTTCGTTCGATGGCAAAAAATCCGATTGTTTTTGCAATGGCCAATCCAGATCCAGAGATCACTTATCCTGAAGCTGCCAGTGTGCGTAAAGACATTATCATGGCAACAGGAAGAACTGATTATCCGAATCAGGTGAACAATGTATTGGGCTTTCCATATATATTCAGAGGTGCATTAGATGTAAGAGCAAAGCAGATCAATGAAGCCATGAAACTTGCGGCAGTAAGGGCTTTGGCTGAGTTAGCAAAGACTGCAGTTCCTGATATTGTGAATATGGCTTACAATCAACAAAACATGAGTTTTGGTCCTGAGTATATCATACCAAAACCATTGGATCCACGTTTGTTGGCTACAGTAGCACCAGCTGTTGCAAAAGCAGCTATTGAATCTGGTGTTGCACAAAAAACAATTGATAACTGGGATGCTTATGCAGTAGAACTGAACAAACGTTTAGGTTTGGATAATCAGTTGATGCGCGTAATTGGTAATAAAGCTAGAAAGGGTCCGAAACGTTTGGTATTTGCAGAAGCGGATAACCAAAAAATATTAAAAGCTGCGAGTATCGTTTATGACGAAGGCCTTGCTTATCCTATTTTATTGGGAGATCCAGAGAAGATCAATATGATCGCTGATAAAAATAATATTGACCTCACAGATATTCCTATCATCGATCCTAGAAGTGATGAGAATGAAGCTAAGCGTGAACACTATGCAGATTTGTTTTTCAAAAAACGCCAACGTAGGGGTGTAAATAATTATGAGAGCAAAAAGCTAATGAAAGATCGCAACCACTTTGGTTGTATGATGGTTGAAACTGGTGATGCAGATGCCATGCTATCTGGATTAACTAAAAACTATGCTGAAGCAATTCGTCCGGCTTTACAGATCGTGGGAACTGAGGATGGTGTTAAGAAGATTGCAGGAATGTATTTATTACTTACTAAACGTGGTCCATTATTCCTTGCAGATACCACTGTAAACTTTAATCCAACAGCAGAAGAGCTTGCTGATATTACGATGATGGTTGCCAAAGAAGTGCGGAATTTTAATTTAACACCACGCATTGCAATGTTAAGCTATAGCAATTTTGGAAGTAGCGATTCTCCTGAAGCAAGACTTGTTGCGAATGCAACTAAACTTTTGAAGCAAAGAAATCCATCCTTAATTGTTGATGGAGAAATGCAAGGCAGTTTAGCATTCAATAAAGAAATCCTGAAAGACAATTATCCTTTTAGTGAATTGGTTGATGAGGAAGTGAATGTGTTGATCTTCCCTAATCTTACCTCAGGTAACGTAACCTATAATTTGTTGAAGGAAATAGGTGGTGCTGATGCGATCGGACCAATTTTGCTTGGATTGAAAAAACCGGTTCACGTTTTGCAATTGGGAAGCAGTGTTCGGAATATCATTAATATGGCCATAGTTGCCGTCGTTGATGCGCAACTAAAATGTAAGGGAGATATTGATGAAGTGGTACAAACCAGTAGTTGGTGGAAGCGTTTAAAGAAAAAGAAAAAATAACAGGATAATCCTAAATTAGCAGCATGAGTTTTTTCACCCATTTTGGCACATACTTACTAATGTTAAAAGGCATGTTTACCAAGCCTGAAAACTGGCGTATGTATTGGAAGGAATTCATGCACCAATGTGTTGAAATTGGAATTGGCGCATTGCCAATTGTTGTGATCATCTCAATATTTCTCGGAGCTGTAACAACAGTACAAACGGCTTATCAATTAGTTAGTCCATTAGTTCCTGCATCAACCATTGCACAGATTGTTCGTGATAGTATGATCCTTGAATTATCTCCAACAGTTTTGAGTATTGTATTGGCTGGTGTTGTAGGAAGTAAAATTGCTAGTGAATTAGGCAACATGCGGATCAGTGAACAAATTGATGCATTAGAGATCATGGGAATCAATTCAAAAAGCTATTTAATCTTTCCAAAGATCCTTGCAGCGCTTCTTGTGATCCCCTGTTTAATTGTGATCTCTGCAGTTTTAGGAATTTGGGGAGGAAGATTGGCTGGCTCTATGTCGGGTATTTTGGCAACAGATATTTTTGACACTGGGTTGAGGCAGAACCTGAATTTATATAATATCAATTTCTCCATGTATAAGGCTTATACTTTTGCTTTTATACTCAGCTCGGTTCCAGCCTATTTTGGATACAATGTCAAAGGCGGCTCACTTGAAATTGGCAGGGCAAGTACCTCTGCTGTAGTGGTAAGTTGTATTTTAATTTTGTTAGCCGATTATGCATTGGCTGCCGTATTATTGTAAATAAACATTCAGATCATTTCCTGCAAAAGGGAAGCTGTATTTGTAGTTTGATTAAAAATTTCTAAAAAAAAAGAATGAATAAGTTTCTCGTGTTGATTGTAGCAATGTTTGTTTTTTCAATTGTTCATGCAGAAAAAATAGACACTACTAAATTGTATTCTATTACTGCAAATGCTGAAAAAGATATTGCAGCTGCTGTAAAACAAGCGAAGGCAGAGAATAAACACGTATTAATTCAAGCTGGTGGTAATTGGTGCAGTTGGTGTTTGTTATTCGAGAAGACAGTAAGGAACGATTTTCAATTAGACTCTGCAATTAAAGCTAACTATATAGTGTATCATTTAAACTATAGCAGCGAGAATCAGAACGATGAGGTATTTGCTAAATATAGTTATCCGCAAAGAATGGGATTCCCGGTTTTCTTGATCCTAGATAAAGATGGCAAACTATTGCATACCCAAAACTCGTCTCTTCTGGAAGAAGGTAGGGGATATAATAAGAGTAAGACCATCGGTTTCTTTGGTGATTGGTCTGTTGCTGCAATGGATCCTAAAAACTATCCTAAACAAAAAAAATAGTACCACTTTGAATGCGCATTTCCCAAGGTTTCAAAAGATCATCAACAATCGAATGAAGTTTGGTTTTTTTCTTTTGAAGAAATTGCCAGCAGCATGGATTGCAGGATTGCGCATGCAAAGGTTTGAGGCCGAGATAGCAGAAGTAACTGTAACTTATAGATGGCTGAATCAAAACCCATTCAAGTCGATGTATTTTGCTGTTCAAGCAATGGCTGCGGAAATGAGTACAGGTATGTTAGCCTTTGGACAGATTTATCAAAGAGATCCTTCTGTAAGTATGCTGGTGGTTGGCATGGAAGCAAAATACCATAAAAAGGCAGTTGATAAAATTACTTTCACTTGTTGTGATGGCGTTCAAATAGCTGAAGCCATTGAAGATGCCATAAAATCAGGAGAAGGGCAAACCAGAAAATGTTATTCTGTTGGAAGAAATGTAGCAGGTGATATTGTATCAGAATTTTGGTTTACTTGGAGCTATAAAGCAAAGGTTTAAAAGATTGAATTCATTAGATTAAAAGTCCCGTATAAAAGGGAGGAGGATTTAATATGAAGATCGCATTTCATGGTGCTGCCAGAACTGTTACTGGTTCAAAACATTTAATCACATTAAAGTCGGGTATCAAAATTCTTTTAGACTGTGGGATGTTTCAAGGAATGGGTAAGGAAACAGATGCAATGAATCGGGATCTAGGATTTGATGCGTCTACAGTAGATGTCATGATCCTTTCACATGCACATATAGACCATACGGGTTTGATCCCAAAATTGGTAAATGAAGGATTTGCAGGTAAGATCTATTGTACTCCCGCAACAAAAGAATTAGCAGGAATTCTTTTGGAAGATTCAGCAGAGATCCAGCGTTCAGATACTAAGTTTATCAATAAGCGAAGATTAAAACAGGGTCTCCCTTTATATGATCCATTGTATTCAGTAGATGATGTAGCGAAAGCCATGACAGCATTTGAAACGGTTGAGTATGGTAATTGGAAAACAGTTTTACCAGGAATAGAAGTACAATTTACAGATGCGGGCCATATTATCGGAAGTGCAGCAGTTAGTTTAAGAATAACCGAAAACAACCAACTTACTAGAATATGTTTTAGTGGAGATGTTGGTAGGTATAGAGATGTGATTCTAAGATCACCCGCCGTTTTTCCTCAAGCCGATTATATATTGTTGGAGAGTACTTATGGAAATAAATTGCATGATGAAGTATTTAGTTCTCCGGATACATTATTGAAATGGATCCAACATACTTGCTCGGTTAAAAAAGGAAAACTAATTATCCCTGCATTTAGTGTTGGAAGAACGCAAGAAATTCTGTACGACCTTAATCAATTGTTCAACGAAAACAGGTTGCCCAAAGTGCCAATCTATGTGGATAGTCCTTTGAGTAGAGAAGCCACAGAAATCATCAAAAAATATCCGCAGTATTTTAATAGCCGCATTCAGAAAGTCATGGAGCATGATGATGATCCATTTGATTTCGATGGCCTTCATTATATTAAAACCGTGGATGAAAGTAAAAACCTGAATTTTTTAGAGCAGCCTTGTGTCATCATTTCAGCTAGTGGCATGGCCGATGCAGGTAGAGTGAAGCACCACATTATGAACAACATCAGTGGTTCACAAAACACGATCCTAATGGTAGGATATTGTGAACCAAGATCGCTAGGAGGAAGGTTAATGAATGGCGATAAAGTAGTTCGAATTTTTGGTGAGGAATTTGATGTAATAGCGGAGGTTGGATCGATGAAAAGCATGAGTGCGCATGGTGATTATGAAGACCTTTGTCAGTTCATTAGTTGTCAGGACACCCAACAGATCAAAACACTTTTTTTAGTGCATGGTGAATATGAAGTACAACAAGATTTCGCTAAGCGATTGGGAAGAAAAGGATTTAAGGATGTGGAGATCCCTGATCTGCACGAAGAAAAAACAATCATATAAATACAAATATCTGATCAGCAATATGAAGAAAAGAATTATATTGATCTGCTTATACTCAGCGATTCTATTTATTG
>CAIYAG010000332.1 GCA_903924075.1 uncultured Bacteroidota bacterium
AGAAACTTTAAAGTCAGGATCGTGAATCATTATCGAATCAGAGCTGAAATTGATAATGTCTGAATATGTCTTGTTCAGAAAAATCAAATCATCTTTGATATTAATTTGTTTCACTAATTTATAAATCGCAAACAATAATAATGCAGCCACTAAAAGAAAAATCCCCAAAAGAATTTTATTGATCTTATTGGATTTATCAACATGCAAAACTTGTTGCTGGTTGATGTTTGACTTTATAAGGCTGCTAACAATATTAAAATGCACATAAAAATTACGAATCAACAAGCTATCATTAGAATTTTTAATAACCCTTAGTGCACTGTCAGATTTGTTCAATAAACTAAGATGGATTATTTGGTTGCTCAAAAACCTTTTCTTTTGCAAAATATCCTTTAAACTATTTAATTCATGGCTTGGAATCTGAGATTGAAAATCACTTTTTGACAAACTATCAAAAGCAATAAAAGCCATTTTATAACCATCCTCTATTTCTTCAACACTTTTGTTATTCTGTGCTATCAAATAGGGTTTCTCATTTCTTTCAATAAAGGTTAATGCACTATTTAGGTTATCTAAATGGCCCAAAATTCTCAATCCCACTTTAGATTGATTTGACAAATCAATAGTGGCACTTATTTCTGTATAAATGAGTTTGGCAGAAATTGCCATCCCTATAATTACCACGATGGTAAAAAATACTAACCGAGTATCGCCAGATTTTGTGCTATGCATAAATCTACTTTAGAGGCTTTGATGAAGTTAGTTATTATTCGATATACAAAAGCTATTAATCGTTCACTACTTGATTTTTATCCGCCAACCCATATAAAACATTCGGCCAGTAATTGGGCCCCATACCATTGAAGCATCAAAGTATTGGCCAAAAGGCTGACTTGCAGATAGAATAGGACTTTGCTGATAATAATTCCCTATGTTCTCAACCCCCATATAAAGATCCATCGGGGTCTTATTACCAAAAGACTTTGTGATCTGCGCATTCATATTGATATAATCAGGAGAATAAGATTCTAATTGATAAGGGATTGGATTGGATGAAGTATTAGGCAATCGTTTCTTACCATTAAAAGTGATCGTATAGTTGAATTTCCAACCATTATCAGTGGCATAATCAAAGCTCAGAAAAGCACGATCTTTTGCAATTAATGGGCGGTCTAACAATACCCCACTATAAGTTGTTTTCACATCGAAATATCGATAAGCGATTCTAACATCAAACTTGTTTAATGGTGTAACATTTAATTCTGCCTGAAAACTGTTCGAATAGGATTTCCCTGAAAGATTATAAAATTTCACTTCCCTCGGATTTTCTACATCAACCACTACCTGATCTTGAAAATCGTTTCTAAAAAAGTCTACACTAAATGAGGCATCTTTCGCAAAGAGTTTAAATTTTTGATCGATACTGATCCCCTTGTTCCATGCAATTTCTGGATTCAAGCCGTATGCTTTTCCTGGACCTGTTGAAATGATAGATACTTGCCTGGAACTTACAAACACACTGTTATTCTCTGCAAAAATATTTGCAGTTCTTTGCCCTCTTCCAAAACTTCCTCTGATCACTGTTCCCTTAATGGGTTCATAACGTAGGTTGATTCTTGGCGTTAGAAAAGAACCAAATAAACTATTATGATCTGCACGCATCCCAACTACAGCACCAAACTTTTCAGAAGGAGTATAAGTGTATTCAAAAAATGCACCAGGCACTAATTCTTTTCGATCATATAAAGTTCCTTTGAAATTTTCATGGTAATTATCGTATTGAAAACTCAAACCAGCTCTGTACTTATGGATGGTAGTACCAATAATAGATTGATAAATCAGATTACTATAAAAGCTTTTTTGTTTGGCATTATAAGTTGTTAAGCCAAAATAAGAATCCTGCTGATGATCAATAGCGGCCATTTGCAATCCAATGCTCTTATACTTTTGTTGCGGAAATACATACCCTATTTTTCCAAACAACTCATACCTTTTTGTGTCAATTCCTAACCCATAATAATTAGTGGTGTTTTTATCAACATCTGGATTGTATAAGGTTTGTCCGCCTACTCTTTGATCATTCAAAACCTTTATTCCAAACTGCGCCATTAAGCCTTTGCTATTATCGTACTTGTATCTATTTACCAAACTCAACTGATTCCCAGTAGGCAAATCCCGGAATCCATCCTTATTCATATCTAGGCTCTTGTTGTTCAAAAAATCATCGTGAAGCAACAATGCAGTAGACCATTTTGGATTCAGTTTCTGTGTCAAGTTTAAATTCAAATCAGTTTTACCCTGATCATTCACATAAATATTCGCCAACAATTTTTCTGCCGTCTCTGGTTTTTTTAGTTCCACATTGATCTGTCCTGCAATACTTTCAAATCCGTTTGCTACAGAACCAACACCTTTTGTTAATTGGATACTTTCGATCCATGGGCCAGCGATAGAATTCAATCCCAATGGGGTTGCAAGCCCTCTTGGTCCGGGTAAATTCTCAACAGTTAATTGCGTATAATTTCCACTCAACCCCAATAATTGAATTTGCTTTGAACCAGTTACTGCATCGTTATAAGAAACGTCTACTGAAGGATTTGTTTCAAAGCTTTCACTTAAGTTACAACAGGCTGCTTTCAATAATTCACCTCCTGTCATTACTTGAGACCGAATGGTACTGATGGGTGATGCATAAGTAAAACGTTGTCTACTTTTTACCGTTACTTCTTTAAGTTGATTTTTAGAAGCCAGAATGATTTTCAACTCATTCACATTGGTAACAACAATGGTATCTGATTGAAGGCCTGTATAACTTACTACCAATCTAGTATGACTCGTATCAAGGGTTATTTTAAAAATGCCTAAACTATCTGTCATTACGCCTTTATTACTGCCCAGCCAATAAATACTGGCATTTGAGAGTGGCTTAAATTTACCATTGGCAGCTTCCTCTAATACCAAACCCTGTATGTTTGAATTGACATGATGCAACATTTCATCCACTTTTGCGGTATCAGCTTGCATAAACATTTTAGGTGCATGAAATGTAATGCTACTATCTAGCGCAAGTGCTTTTTTTCTGTTCATCAATTTCTCTATAATGGCAACAACTGGGCAATGCATCATAGATAATTTTCTTTGCTTTTTTATTTTCAAGATCGTGGCCCAGGCCTACAATTTTATTTTCTATTTTTTCAAGGGTGATGATGGATGGATCATACACTAAGGATAACTGTTTTGAATCTATATCCCAAACAGCGGATTTGATCCCTTTTAGTTTTAATCCATGCTCGATCCTGTCTTTACATTGTTCACAGGCACCGAATACTTTAAAACTGGTTGATTGGGATGTTGATACTGGCTTAATGGCCTGGGAAAAGCCATTAATACAAACTGATAGGATGATCAGTAGTATGAGGTATATTTTATTTTTCATTTCTTTCTAATTGCGGACTAGCCGAATGATATAATAGGATCCATGGATTCATTAAAGAATACATGATTTGATTGACGGGCCAGGGTATTAACCCGACACATTTCAATCAGCATTAGAAAGAAAATCAGACTCTGAAAACACAAAGGAATTCGGGCGATGCCGAACTTGGTAATAAGGGAGGGGAAGTATTATTGATTGGAGTTGCACTGCTTTCAGCAATTGCAGCCAATATATATTCAGAAACAATCGGAAGCTGGCAAAACTGTTGACAATTAAAATTAGCAGCCGCACTAAATTCTGCTTTTTGCTGATCAGCAGCTAATTTGATCTGAGCTTTGCTGTCTTTGCAGCAACCACCTTTCTTCTCCATGCCACAGGTATGGCATTGATGGTCTTTGCTGTCTACTAAACTCCAGCCAACCATTTTGTTCATGCAATAATGAAGGTGTATAGTCGTACCCATGGTTGCAGAACCATAGACCAATAATAATAGAATTACGACTATTTTTTTCATTACCACACAAAGGTATCACTAAAAAATGGCTTCTCTTTTAATTAAGCTTAACTGTTTGAAATACAATCTGTTTGTAATTATCATATTCATATAACACCCCAACAAGGGCTTTATTGATCTGTACTAAATCAGAATAGGCAGTATAGTCTCCCCGATATCCATCTTTTGATACATTGATCACAAAACTTTTGTTCCAGGTAATACCGTTATCATAACTTATTCGAAGGGTTAGGTTATCTCTTTTTTGGGGATGGTTATTATTACATACGGCCAAAGCATGTTTATTTTTATTGAGTGTCAATGAAAGAATACTTCCTTGACATATTGGATCAGGCAAGTTTCGATCATAGAAAGTAGTATCCCAAGTGATGCCGCCATTTGAACTAAGAGCAACAATACGTTCACGCGGATCTGCTTTTTGGTTTCTTGCATTAATCATCAATCTCCCATCCTGCAATTCTGCAGCCATCGCTTCATTAGAACCTGGCAAATTAAGATTACTTGAAAGATGAAATGTATTCCCATGATCATCTGAATAGTAGCCGTGTACATCATAATCCGTAAAATGCTTTTGAGGGGGCCCAGCTGAATGATTCGCAATCACATAAATTCTTCCTTTGTTTTTTCCATGCACTAATTGGATGGCATGGCCAGGTGTATTTGCATAACTACGCCAATCCTCAGCACTATTATAAAGCGTATTGGTTAAAGGTTGATTGGGGTGATGTACATGCGTGGTAATATTGGTAGGTACAGACCAGGAATATCCTCCGTCAGTACTACTTATAAACCAAACTTCTCTTAATCCCTTTCCCTTTCTAACTTCTGCTTCATGATTGTTGCCAGTATTATAAAATAAAAATAATTTCCCGTTCGGAAACCTAGGGTCTAAGAGATCCAAAACTGGAGCAGGATTTCCAGCTTGCAAACTGGCATTATCTACAATAGTAGTTAGTGCACTCCATGTTTTTCCCTGATCAGTACTGCGCTTCAAAACTAGATTCACATCACCAAAATCACCTGCGCCATTTACCCTTCCTTCAGCAAATGCAAGTAATTGCCCATTTTTTAATTGAATGATCGCTGGAATTCTAAAACTTTTATATCCTTCTGTTGCCGAAATATAAACAGTTACAGGCTTTATTTGTGCAGTTACAAAACTGTAAATTATTACTGCCAGAAAAGTTAAACTCAATTTCATTCTCATCCCTGTACACTTTACAAATAATGCAATATCAATTTTTCAAAATAGTAAAAAAAGGCGTCATATTAAATCTTGCATTTGTTAACGTATTCCACATCGTTGGCGCTTTTGCTTTTGTCATATCATCGGTGTTGGCAAGAATAGCATTCCAGTTAACATCATCAACACTTCCATTGTAAGCTGGCGTAAGGTACTTTCCGAGGATTTGCAAATAATTGTCGGTATACATGCTGCCAATTCTACCATTGCTTGCAGCCATCTCGCCTTTCTGTACTGCTGTTGCGAGAAATGATGCACGTTCATCTATGAATAATTTTTTACAGTAATCTGGATACAGCGTTAGAAAGCCACGTTTTGTTTTTCCATCATCGTTCATAGGAATGTTCTTCAATTTGTAATTGGTATTACAACAATCACTAAATACACAATTTAACCTTGCTCCTTTTGAGATAATGATCTGGTAGATCTCTTGAATACTCATGGTAGCGTTACGTAGTGCTACTTCTTGTTCCACTTTATGCAAAGTGTCAAAAACTGGTCGCTCAGGGTATGGAACGAGAAAAACATTGGGATAAGGATCATTTGGATCATCTCTATTAAATCCATGTCCAGTGTAATGAAAAACAACAATGTCATCCTTCCCTGGCTTAAGAGAATCTAAAGCCATTTGAACACCAGCTCGATTATATCTTTCATTAATAATATTTACAGTATCCAATCGAATTTTGAGTTTTGAAGCCACAGATGTATAAAACTGTATCAATTTTTTTTGATCCAAATTGCAGCCAACACCAATATGTTGGTCATATAAATCTGCTAAAATATACAGGTGTAAAGTGGGGATAGATCTTCCCCAATTAAAGCCACCCCTTGTTCTTGCCTTGGAATAGTTCTGATAAAATGGTTCGTCCTTTAAGTATACATCATCCAATAGTTTTTCAGTTAAATCTGATTCAGTTAAAATTTTACTGGATTTAAATGCGGATGTTCGAATTATATTACCGTTATCGGCAAATGATGTCAACAAATAAGGCTGGAGATCTACACTTCCCTGAATGGTTTTAAATTGGAATCCATAATTTTCAAATCGGATTTTCGCAATCCCTTGAATCGATTTTGGCATACATAATTTATATCCTGTTTTGCCTGTTTCGCCAATCTGATTTGGTAAGGTTTTTTGTATCTGACATTCCGTAATGATATTTTTTTTCTGCAAAGAGTCGAAATACCCTAACCTTACAACAGCATCAGTATCATCATATTGAACCATTAAAGCATGGATGCTAGAAGTATGTTTTAATTCGGGGAGGGCAAACTGCAAATGATAAAAACTCTGCCCAAATGC
>CAIYAG010000333.1 GCA_903924075.1 uncultured Bacteroidota bacterium
ATCTAAACCATACTTTTTCATGAGTTCTTCTGGTGTACCACTCTCTCCGAAACTATCATCCACAGCAATATATTCCATGGGCACGGGATCGTTTTTAATAAGCAGTTGTGCAATGCTATCCCCTAACCCACCTAAACGATTATGCTCTTCTGCACTCACTACACATCTCGTTTTTGCAACAGATTTTAAAATGGCTTCTTCGTCTAATGGCTTAATGGTATGGATATTAATGATCTCTGCATCAATTCCCAATGCTGCTAAAAGTTCGCCTGCCTTAATGGCTTCCCATACCAGGTGACCAGTTGCAATGATCGTCACATCCTTTCCGTCATTCACCATCCATGCTTTACCAATTTCAAATTTTTGATTTTCGTCTGTAAATACAGGAACTACGGGTCTACCAAAGCGTAAATAAATGGGGCCATCAAATTCAGCAGCTGCAATGGTTGCCGCTTTTGTTTGGTTATAATCGCAGGGATTGATGACCGTCATGCCTGGTAACATTTTCATTAAACCAAGGTCTTCTAAGATCTGATGCGTAGCGCCATCTTCACCCAAGGTTAATCCAGCATGTGATGCAGCGATCTTAACATTTTTATTGCTATAGGCAACAGATTGTCTGATCTGATCATACACCCGGCCGGTTGAAAAATTTGCAAATGTGCCAGTGAAAGGAATCTTTCCTCCAATGGTCATTCCGGCTGCAATACCAATCATATTTGCTTCTGCAATCCCAACTTGTGTAAATCGATCTGGAAATGCTTTAATAAAGTCCTGCATTTTTAAAGAGCCAATTAGATCTGCACATAGTGCAACCACGTTTGAATTGCGTTTACCTGCTTCTAACAAACCTGCCCCAAAACCAGAACGGGTATCTTTCTTTTCAGTGTATGGATATTTTTTCATTTTTCCTATTTGATGGATGGTTTAGTAATCGCCCAAAGATTCTTCTAACTGTGCCAGAGCGGATTTCAATTGTTCGTCATTTGGCGCGGTACCATGCCATTTGTGTGAGCCCATCATAAAATCAACCCCGGCTCCCATTTGTGTATGTAATAAAATACAAACTGGTTTGCCCTTGTGTAAATGGTCTTGTTTGATTTGTATTAAAGCATCCGCAATTAGATTTGGATCATTCCCTTTTTCAATGTCAACTACATCCCAACCAAAAGCTTCAAATTTAGCTTTCAGATTTCCGAGAGACATTACTTCATTTACGGGTCCATCGATCTGCTGCCCATTATAATCAACCGTTGCAATGAGGTTATCAATTTTATGGTGTGCGGCAAACATAGCAGCTTCCCAGATCTGACCTTCTTGCAATTCCCCATCTCCATGCAAAGAATAAACAATCGAATCATCGTTATTTCTTTTCTTGGTTATTGCAGCTCCAATGGCAACAGATAATCCCTGTCCTAAAGAGCCAGATGCAATTCGAATGCCAGGTAAATGTTCGTGCGTGGTAGGATGTCCCTGAACGCGAGAATTAATTTTTCTGAAGGTAGCTAGTTCTGCCACTTCAAAATAACCAGAACGCGCAAGCACGCTATAAAAAACGGGAGAAATATGTCCGTTTGATAAAAAGAATACGTCTTCATTTCTTGCATCCATATCAAAGCCAGGCTTGCGTTTCATTACCTTGAAATATAATGCCACTAAAAAATCGGTGCAGCCCAAAGAACCACCTGGGTGGCCAGACTGGCAGGCATGAACCATTCTCACAATATCTCTTCTAACCTGTGAGGCTATTTTATTTAAATCAACATTTTCGTTACTCATTGCTTCGCTATTTTTAACTATGCAAATTTCTTTGCGTCTTCTAAAAATTTTGCTAATCCGATATCAGTTAAAGGATGTTTCAATAATCCTAAAATAGAATCTAATGGGCAAGTACAAACATTCGCACCTGCTTCAGCACATTTAATAATATGTAGTGCATTACGTATAGAAGCAGCCAGGATCTCTGTTTTGAAACCTTGAATTGAATAGATGTTTGAGATTTGAGCAATCAACTCTACTCCATCCCAACCGCTATCATCAATCCTGCCTATAAAAGGTGACACATAGGTTGCGCCAGCTTTAGCAGCGAGTATCGCCTGACCAGCTGAGAAAATCAACGTGCAATTTGTTTTGATTCCATTATCGGTAAACCATTTGATGGCTTTGATCCCGTCTTTGATCATGGGAACTTTCACCACAATATTGTGATGTATAGCTGCCAGTTTTTTGCCTTCTTCAATGATCCCTTCAAAATCAGTTGAGATCACTTCAGCACTGATATCACCATCAACCAACCCACAAATGGTTTTATAATGTTGCAAAACTGCTTCTGAACCTTTGATCCCTTCTTTAGCCATCAACGATGGATTGGTGGTAACACCATCTAAAATACCTAGGTCATTGGCTTCTTTGATCTGTGCAAGGTTGGCTGTATCGATAAAAAACTTCATTGTATAATTTTGTTATGAATAATAAAATAAAAAAAGGGATACCTGCTATTGTATCCCTTTACTGGAAGGTTATATGAACCTGTTAACGATATTTTCAAAATACTCTTGTTTACCACTTGTTGACTGAGGTTCTCCATGCTCAATTGCATAGGCCCGTAGATCTTCTAGTGATAATTTTCCTAATTCAAATTCTTTTCCTTTAGCACTATCGAAAGAAGCATAGCGCTCCGCACGAAGTTGTTTGTAATCAGATTTTTGTAGGATATTATCTGCAGTGATCAGTCCTCTAGCAAATGTGTCGATACCGCCAATATGCGCATGGAATAGATCTGCAACATCTGTAGAATTCCTTCTACGCTTTGCATCGAAGTTGATACCGCCACCGCCAAATCCACCTGCTTCTAAAATAATCAGCATAGACTCAGTAATTTCATTTAAGCTATTTGGGAACTGATCGGTATCCCAACCGTTTTGAGAATCGCCTCTGTTGGCATCTATCGAACCAAGCATGCCAGCATCAACCGCTACTTGTAGTTCGTGTTGAAAAGTATGGCCAGCAAGTGTTGCGTGATTGACTTCAATATTTAATTTAAAATCGTTCAGCAGATCATATTGTCTTAAGAAACCAATGACGGTTTCACTATCA
>CAIYAG010000334.1 GCA_903924075.1 uncultured Bacteroidota bacterium
CAATCCACGATAATCTTCAAATACGATTTCCCCTTTTTTGGCCACTAAAATACCCCCATTAAAGCCGGTTCTCAATAGAGCACTTGGGTATAAAGCCTCAATTTTGGCTGCGTAATAGGCTTTTTCTTTTTCAGAGAGCGGAGTTGATCGGATAGTATCCTGTACGATCAATTTATTTTGGGGTACAGGTTCATGAGATCCACAGGCTAGCAATAAAAAGGTTAAAAAAGTTACTAGCATTGTTTTCGGCATTTTGGTGGGTTTACGCTAAAAGGGCAAATATAGGGGGGGAAACTGCCCTTGCCAACCTTCGTGGAAAACTATCCTTGTGTTGTGAATAGAATAAACATTTAATTTTACAGTATGACCAAGCAATCGGCAACTAGCTATCCAAAAGAAAAGATCAAGATCCTTTTCCTGGAAAATATCAGTGAAAAAGCGGTTCAACAGTTTAAACAGAACGGCTATACCAATGTAAAGAAATTAAGTGGTGCTTTAAGTGAAGACGACCTGATCAAGGAAGTCAAAGACGTGCACATGATCGGCATTCGATCCAAAACCATGATAACCCCCAAGGTTTTGGAAGCTGCCAAGAAATTACAGGCGATCGGATGTTTCTGTATTGGCGTTAATCAGGTTAATTTAAAGGCAGCCACTAAAGCTGGTGTTGCCGTATTCAATGCTCCTTATAGCAATACCAGAAGTGTTGCAGAATTATGTATTGGTGCAGCTATCATGCTCATCAGAAGGATTCCTGACAAAAACAAGGCAGCCCATCAAGGTATCTGGATGAAAGAGGCTAAAGGGAGTTTCGAATTAAGAGGTAAAACACTGGGAATCATAGGATATGGTAATATTGGTTCACAATTAAGTGTACTTGCAGAAAGCCTTGGAATGAAGGTTGTTTTCTATGATACAGAGACCAAACTTCCTTTAGGAAATGCAAGTGTGGCTAAAACATTGAAGGAGCTTTTGAATCAGTCGGATATTGTTTCTTTACATATTCCAGAGACAGCACAAACAAAGAATCTGATCAATAAAACCAACCTAAAGTACTTTAAGAAAGGTGCGATCCTTTTAAATTATGCGCGTGGTGAAGTTGTAGATCTAAAGGCATTGAGTATTGCATTGAAAGAAGAAGCCTTAGGTGGTGCAGCTATTGATGTGTTTCCTTGGGAACCAGAAAAAAATGGAGATCATTTTGAAAGTCCATTACAAGGATTACCCAATGTGCTTTTAACACCACATATTGGTGGATCTACCGAAGAAGCGCAACAGAATATTGGGGAAGATGTGAGCATCAAATTATTCCAGTACTTAGAAAGAGGAATCACTAATGGTTCGCATACGGTACCAGCCATTGGATTACCTCCAGTTGATGGTGCGCATCGAATATTACATATTCACAATAATAAACCTGGTGTTTTAAGTGCCATCAATACCCAATTGTCAAAACATGGCATTAATATCGTTGGACAGTATTTAAAAACCAATGATGAAATTGGTTACGTGGTTTTGGATGTAGATAAAAAATTGTCGAACCGAGCAGTTGAATTATTGAAAGAAGTAAAAGAAACGATCAAAGTAAGAATGCTTTACTAAATTAATGTACCCATCTATTTTTGAGCCGCAAATTGATCATTTCTTTTTGCGGCTTTTATTTATTTGAGCAAGGATTTTTCGGCCTCTGCTTTTAAATGCCGGTGTTTCGTTATCCCATTTTTCTTCAATAATGCATTTCAATTCATCTTGAATTTCGGGATAAATCAAGCTAAGATGAAATATTATTGTTAATGCATAAGCTTTGATAGCAATAGCTGTTTTTGGATCCTCGATAAATCCAAAACAGGTATTCATGATAAGGCCATGAAATGCTTCAGGAATCTCAATGAGTTCAAGTATTCTTAAAGAATTTCGAATTAAGTGTTCTGCGTTATTAGGTTTTGTAATTTGAGCTACTAATACCGGAATATAAGGAACCAGCATTTCTTTGTGCAATTCTAAAGATTGTGTTACGATCCAAGTTGCATTTAAAACTATGCGATGATAAGGATCAAAAAAACAATCCATTAATTTCCGAAATCTGGTAGTTGTGCTACAAGCATATTCGGTAATTGTAAGGATCTGATTTTTTGTAAGTTCTCTTTCTAGTTCTTCCCTGATATTCATTGCAATAAATCTTTCATTGCTTTAATTTCTGAAGTATCAACCATTGTATTGATCATCTCTTCATTCATCAAATTTGAATGATATTGCATCATTGAATGCACAAATAATCTGGCCGATGAATGCAATTCTTTTGCCCCAGTAAATGTTTGTAAATGCTTGATATTATTGGATCTTACGCCACTACCTGGCATAATGATAATTCGATTCTCTGCTTTTTGAATTAATTGACGAATCAATTCTTTTCCGTCAAAAGCATTGGGAACCTGACCGCTGGTTAATATTCTTTTAGCGCCAGTTTCTATAATTGTTTCTAAAGCTTTTAAGGGATTGATGGCTCTATCAAAAGCTCGATGGAAAGTAAAATGCATGTCACCTGCTAGTGCAACTAAAGCTGCAGTTCTTTTGTGATCAATGGTTCCATTTTCTTGTAATAAACCACAAACTATTCCTTTAAAACCTAGGTCTTTACAAAGTTCGATATCATAACAGATTTGTTGATACTCTGCGTTGCTGTAAAGAAAGTCTCCTCCTCGTGGTCGAATAATTGGGAATACAGGAATAGAAATATTTGTAGCCACATTTTTTAGGAAACCATAAGATGGGGTAGTGCCACCATCGAAAGGGTTTTCGCATAATTCCAAACGATCAGCCCCTGCATTCGCTGCGGCAAATGCAGATTCAATATTAAATACTGCGATCTCTAATAGTACGCTCATTAAATGATAAATTTTCCTGGAACCATAAAGTTTTGATCGTCGGCATAACAAACTGCGAAATCAAAACCTTTTTGAATGCAATAACCACCGTATTCGCCTTTTTTATTGATGGCGATAAAACCAACTTGAATATCTTTTGCAGCTGCTCCTTTGATTTTAATAATCCTTTCCACCGCTTTTTTACAGGCATTTTCTGGAGATAATCCCTGACGCATTAATTCAACCACTAAATGTGAACCACAGATACGGATCACGTCTTCACCCTGACCAGTTGCTGTTGCAGCACCTATTTCATTGTCTACAAATAATCCGGCGCCAATGATAGGGGAGTCCCCTAGCCGGCCGCGCATTTTAAAACCCATTCCGCTAGTGGTACAAGAACCACTTAAATTTCCGTTGGCATCCATGGCAACCATACCAATGGTATCATGATTCCAATTACCGTTTTCCAATTTATGAGGAGCAAATGCTTCTTGCTTTTTAGTGGAATTAGTATTTTCTATATTGATGACTGGTTTGTATTCACTTTTGATCAGCCAGTTATTATAAGCTTTTTGCGCATCATCTGATAATTTCTGCGGTTCTAGTTGAAATCCTTGTGATATAGCGAATTGTTGTGCACCAGAGCCAACGAGCATCACGTGTGGTGTTTTTTCCATAACCCGGCGTGCTACAGACACCGGATGTTTGATCCTTTCCAGAAAAGCCACACTTCCACAATTGGCGTGTTCGTCCATGATACAGGAATCCAAGGTCACATAACCATCTCGATCCGGATTGGCCCCAAGACCCACACAGCAGTTTAAAGAAGATTCTGTAACCATGACACCTTGTTCAACGGCGTCTAGCGCTCTTCCCCCGTTTCTTAGAATATTCCAGGCTGCTTGATTGGCAGCAATTCCTTCTTTCCAAGTAGAAATTACAATTGGTTTTCTGCTTTCAGTTTCGGATTTAAATCCTGAAAATGTAAGTGCAGATAAGCCTAATGACCCTAATTTCAAAAATGAACGACGTTCGAGCATGTGCAAATTTTTCTGAAAAATAATAATTCTTCTAACAATTAGCTTCAGAACAAGCAAGCAAATTGTACATCTAATTTAGATACAATCAATGATATGAAAATCAATTATTTATGCAACTATATATTGGATATATTATTTCCTATAATTAATATTATGTTAAGTAGTATATTGTACCAAAGCAACCATCTATTTAATCATGTTCGCGTTAGGATTCAAACCTAAACCCTTATTGCATAAAAAAGCCGCTCCATTAAGGAGACGGCTTTTGAATTTTTACTTTTAACTTTTGAATTATTTAGAACTTATCATGCTCACTATCGTACAATTTGTACTTAGCATCTAAAGCATCATAAGCCTTAGGATCTTTACCACGAACAAGATCACGTTTGTATTGGTACATGTTGGCTAAAAAATCAACCGTTTTATTTCCAATACTCTTCTCAGTTGAAGTTCTGGTTGTTTTTCCTTTAACAATAGCATATGTTTTTTCTAACCAATCTGTAGCTTGATCTATATTATCATTGATTGGTTTCAACAAATCAACATTCGCTTTTAAGATTGGATCTGTTTGAGCTTTGAATTTTGCATCAATCGCAGCTTTCTTTTTAGGATCTTTTTCAGCTGGTTTACTACCATTGATTGTTTGAACCTGCTTAATATTCGCAGCTACTTTATCATCAAGCAAACCAAAATTGTTATAATAGATCACCCCGATATTATAAGATGCAATTGGATTCTGATTATTTTTTGCAAATCCTTTTTTATAAGCTTCTACACCCTTTTTCTCAAAAGCATCAAGTTGGGTACTATCGTATTTATCTTTTTCTTTTGCATCGTGCTTCACATTTACAAAGATCTCTCCAAACTGTAAATATTGCATTTCAGTCATATTACCACCCGCATCAG
>CAIYAG010000335.1 GCA_903924075.1 uncultured Bacteroidota bacterium
ATCTAAAATTGCATTACTCGCTTTATTGTTTTTATCAATCACTTGTTCAATTGTAATATTCATTATAAAGGATAACGCCGGCTCTTTTTTAATTCCAATTATCGTATATATGATCTTGATCGCATTCATGGCGATCCTTGCATCCAACCTTGCAGATGCCCGAATTTATAATCATGCGGCCATTCAATTTTTTATACCTGGAGCCATTTTATTTATTATGTCGGATGGATTATTGGCGATCAATAAATTCAATTTGCAAGACCCTTCATTGGATATTTTTGTGATGCTTACTTATGGTTTAGCACAGTTATTTTTGGTGATGGGGTATTATAAAGTCAAAATTCAAAAGTAAAAATTCAAAATTCAAAGCAAAAAAAGCCGTCCCGATTGCTCGGGACGGCTTTATATTTTAAGTAGGATTCACCTACTATTTTTTTCTTAGTAACCCATGCCACCCATATCAGGAGCACCACCACCATGCATTGGAGCTTCTGGTTTTGGTTTGTCTGCAATTACACACTCTGTTGTTAACAACATCGCAGCAATTGAAGCAGCATTCTCTAAAGCTACACGAGTAACTTTAGTTGGATCAATAACACCTGCTTTGAACAGGTTCTCATACACTTCAGTACGAGCATTGAAACCAAAGTCGGCTTTACCTTCTTTGATCTTTTGAACTACGATAGAACCTTCAATACCGCTATTGATAACGATTTGACGTAATGGCTCTTCGATCGCACGTTTGATGATCTGGATACCTGTAGTTTCATCTTGGTTAGCACCTTTCAGTTTCTCCAAAGATTCTACTGCACGGATATAAGCAACTCCACCACCTGGTACGATGCCTTCTTCAACAGCAGCGCGGGTAGCGTGTAGTGCATCATCAACACGGTCTTTCTTTTCTTTCATTTCAACTTCTGTAGCAGCACCTACATATAATACTGCAACACCACCACTTAATTTAGCCAAACGCTCTTGTAATTTTTCGCGATCATAATCAGAAGTGGTATTTTCTACCTGTGCTTTGATTTGATTCACACGAGCAACGATATCAGCTTTTTTGCCTTTACCACCAACTACAGTTGTGTTGTCTTTGTCGATTGTGATAGAAGCTGCCTGACCTAAATAAGAAAGGTCTGCATTTTCTAATTTGAAACCTTGCTCTTCACTAACTACAGTTCCTGCAGTTAAGATCGCAATATCAGTTAACATTTCTTTTCTACGATCTCCGAAACCTGGAGCTTTAACAGCAGCCACTTTCAAAGTACCACGCAATTTGTTTACAACCAATGTAGCTAATGCTTCACCTTCAAGGTCTTCAGCAATGATCACTAATGGGCGACCAGTTTGCGCAACTTTTTCCAGAATGTGTAAGATATCTTTCATTGCACTGATCTTCTTGTCGTAGATCAGGATGTATGGATTTTGTAATTCAGCTTCCATTTTTTCGCTATTTGTAACGAAATATGGAGAGATATATCCACGGTCGAATTGCATACCTTCTACCACATCAACTGTAGTATCAGTTCCTTTTGCTTCTTCAACAGTGATCACACCTTCTTTACCCACTTTAGCCATTGCCATTGCAATTAACTTTCCAATTTCACTATCACTATTCGCAGAGATTGTAGCAACTTGTTCGATTTTTTTAGTGTCGTTTCCAACAGTTTGTGATTGCGCTCTTAAGCTTTCGATCACTTTAGCTACTGCTTTATCGATACCACGCTTCAAATCCATTGGATTAGCACCTGCCGCAACGTTTTTCAAACCTTCACCAATGATCGCTTGAGCTAAAACAGTTGCAGTAGTTGTACCATCACCTGCAATATCTGCAGTTTTTGAAGCTACTTCTTTCACCATTTGAGCACCCATGTTCTCAATAGCATCTTCTAATTCAATTTCTTTAGCTACAGTTACACCATCTTTAGTTACCTGAGGTGCACCAAATTTTTTCTCAATAACCACGTTACGGCCTTTTGGTCCGAGGGTTACTTTTACTGCGTTGGCC
>CAIYAG010000336.1 GCA_903924075.1 uncultured Bacteroidota bacterium
AAATTAATTGAAGCGGGTGTTCCTGTAATGCAGCCTGCTGGCGGACATGCCGTGTATTTAGATGCCAAAGGTTTTCTGGATCATATTCCAGTAGATCAATATCCTGGTCAGGCTTTAGTAGGTGCGCTCTATTTAGAAGGCGGCATACGTGGTGTTGAAATTGGCTCACTCATGTTTGGTAAATATGACGAACATGGAAAATTAATTCCTGCACAAATGGAGTTGGTAAGATTGGCCATTCCTCGCAGAGTGTATACACAAAGCCATATCGATTATGTGGCCGAAGTGATCATTGAAGTATATCAAAACAGAAAACAATTCAAAGGACTTACCATCGTAGAAGAAGCGCCACTGCTTCGCCATTTCACCGTAAAAATGAAACCTATTAACTAAACTAACACTTGCCAAATGAACAAACCAATTAAAAGAAGCTGGGCAGAACCATACAAAATTAAAATGGTGGAGCTCATTAAAATGACTAGCCCTGCAGAAAGAAGGAAAGCCTTACAGGAAGCAGGTTACAACACATTTTTGTTAAAGTCAGAAGACGTTTATATTGATCTATTAACAGACAGTGGTACATCTGCGATGAGCGATCGTCAGTGGGCTGGTATGATGCTTGGTGATGAAGCTTATGCTGGTAGCAGAAACTTTTATCATTTAGAAGAAGTGGTGAAAGATGTGTATGGCTATAAATATTTAATTCCAACACACCAGGGACGTGGTGCTGAAAATATTCTTTCAAAGATCTTGATCAAGAAAGGCGATATCATTCCTGGAAATATGTATTTCACTACTACCCGATTGCATCAGGAATTAGCAGGAGGAAAATTTGAAGACGTGATCATTGATGAAGCACATGATTCTGAAAGTGAATTTCCTTTCAAGGGAAATATTGATCTAGAAAAATTAGACAAGCTGGTTAAGAAACATGGCGCTGAAAAGATCCCTTATGTGAGCATGGCAACAAGTGTAAACATGGCGGGTGGGCAGCCGATCAGTATGCAAAACTTAAAAGAATTAAGAAAGTATACGAAGAAACATGGCATTCGTGTAATCCACGATATGACAAGGGTTGCGGAGAATGCCTACTTTATTCAACAAAGAGAAAAAGGCTACGCCGATAAAACCATCAAAGAGATCGTGAAAGAAATATGCAGCTATACAGATGGCGCAACCATGAGTGCTAAAAAAGATGCACTGGTAAATATTGGAGGCTTCTTAGCAGTGAACGATTGGGATGTGTTTGAAGAAGCTAGAAATATGGTGGTGGTGTATGAAGGCTTGCATACTTATGGCGGATTAGCTGGCAGAGATATGGAAGCGATGGCCATAGGTATTGGTGAAAGTGTGGGTGACGATCATATCAAAGCGCGTGTGGGACAAGTCATTTATTTAGGCGAAAAAATGCTCGAATACGGAGTTCCGATCGTAAAACCAATTGGTGGCCACGGAATTTTTGTGGATGCAAAACAATTCTTGCCACATATTCCACAAGACATGTATCCAGCGCAAACATTGGCTGCAGAAATCTATCAAGACTCAGGTGTAAGAACCATGGAAAGAGGCATTGTATCGGCAGGCCGTAAAGCCAATGGTGATAACTATTGTCCGAAATTGGAATTGGTCCGTTTTACCATCCCTCGTCGTGTATATACACAGGCACATATGGATGTGATCGCAGAATCAACTGCACGTGTGTATGAGCGTCGTGAAAAAATCAAAGGAATGAAAATGATCTACGAACCTAAGTACTTGCGCTTCTTTCAGGCAAGGTTTGAAAAGATCAAATAAAATATCGGGGGTGGTTCTTGATGCTTGCTTATGAGAGCCATCCCTGTTCTTTATACCACTCGATGGCATCGTTCAATCCTGCTTCCAGATTGAACTTTGGATGATAGCCTAATAGATCAATTTCAGAACTATCTACGGCCCAATTAGGCGCTTCAAATTCTTTTAGGCGTTCTCGGTTCAATATTGGCACTTTACCTGTAATCGTTCCCACCATTTCTGCAAAAACAGCAACTGTTCTTACTAGAGCTACAGGCATTACGATTGACAATGTCTTTTTTTGCAAGATGGTTTTGATCTGTTGATTAAATGCTGCTGAAGTATACACTTGTCGATCTGATACAAGAAAGTTCTTACCCAGTACATCCGATTCCATCGCAATAAAGATGGCAGCAGCCAAATCGGCCGCGTGCACAAAGCTTAATAGCTGGCCCTTGTTGCCGATATATACTTCAAAACCTTTTTGAATTGAATTGATCAGGAAGAAAACGTCTTTGTCTTTTGGTCCGTATACAGCGGTAGGATTAATGATCACAAAAGGAAACTCTTTCAAAGTATATAAAAATTCTTCTGCTTTCAACTTACTCCTTCCATAAGCTGTAAGTGGTTCTTTGGGATCTGTTGCCTTTACTGGCGATGCGTTTTTAGCCGGACCGTAAGCGGCCAAACTACTGATCAATACAAATTTATCAGGCACTTGGCTATTGCGTTGAAGTGCGTGCACCAATCGTTTGGTATTTTCACAATTTACCTGATCGTATTCTTCGTTCTTATTGGCTCTTGTTACGCCAGCGTTATGAATCACATAATCGATCTTTCCAAATCGATCCACGAATTCGCGAATCGCATGGTCCAATGTTAGATCGCTTGTAAAATCGAACTCTAAAAAATGTATTGCTGGATCTTTAAGATATTGCTTATTGCTTGATTTACGAATTGCTGCAATCGTATTGTAACCCTTACGCAGCGCAGTTTCCACGAGATAGCTGCCGATAAAGCCACTGGCACCGGTAATCAATACATTCTTTTTCATCATTGGGTTTTAAGAATTGAGATGTTTAATAAAACACCTTCTTCTCTTGTGCTGAACAGCATCATAATGTTGCCAGATCGATTGCACTTTGGTATTTAATTCTAACTCAGGATTTGTTTCTGCGAATTCCATACCATAATCAATATAAGTTTTGTTACACTCATACATTAATAGTGCATTTAAACCCTTACCCTGATATTCTTTATCAATAGCAACAAGGTACATATCTACTAATTTATTCTTCCCTTTTTTCATCGCTCCCAACAAATAGAATAATCCAAAAGGCAATAAAGAGCCCTTTGCTTTTTG
>CAIYAG010000337.1 GCA_903924075.1 uncultured Bacteroidota bacterium
ATAATCAATGTCAACACCTGAATTCGATCAAATATTAATCAAGAATACGGAATTTCTAAAGCCCTTTGCTTTTACATTAACCAAAGATCAAGAGGCTGCGAAAGATCTGGTGCAAGAAACTTTATTTAGGGCCTTGGCAAATAAAGAGAAGTATCATATTGGTACCAATATCAAAGCGTGGATGTATACCATCATGCGCAATATCTTTATTAATAATTACCGTAGAAAATCAAAACAGCAAACCATATTTGATCATACTGCCAATGATTTTTTGATCGATACCAATCAGGTCTCTGTTACAAATGATGCCATTGCAACTTTGAATTTGAAAGAAGTGCAAGAGGCAATCCACCAATTACCGGAAATTTTTAGGAACCCATTTTTGCTCTATTTCGATGGCTATAAATACCACGAAATTGCAGACATGTTACACGAACCTTTGGGCACTATTAAAAGCAGGATTCACTTTGCGCGCAAATTATTGAAATCGCAGATTGAACGCCATTAATTAAAGTGTATATTGCTATTCATCCTTCTGAAATAAAGTGAGTAAAAAAGTTATAGTAATCGGTAGTGGTTTTGCAGGCCTCTCTGCTGCATCCTTCTTGGCAAAAGCCGGATGGGACGTAACCGTATTGGAAAAGCACGATCAGCCCGGGGGTAGGGCAAGGCAATTTAAAGTTGACGGTTTTACTTTTGATATGGGGCCGAGTTGGTATTGGATGCCCGATGTTTTTGAACGATACTTTAAACAATTTGGAAGGTTGGTTTCTGATTATTATCAACTCATAAGATTGGATCCTTCCTATCGTATTATCTGGAATGATGGGCCCATGGATGTACCCGCAGATTATAATGCTTTCAGAAATTTATTTGATAGCATAGAGCCGGGAAGTGGTGATAAATTAGATCACTATATTGGGGAAGCTGCTTATAAATATCAGGTAGGAATTAATAAACTTGTTTTTAAACCTGGTCAGTCAGTTACCGAATTTTTGGATAAAGATCTGGTCAAAGGTTTATTTCGATTAGATGTTTTTAATTCCATCAAAGAGCACGTGGCCAAGCATTTCAGCAATCCCAAGTTGAAAGAGCTGATGGAATTTCCCGTTTTGTTTTTAGGGGCTTTGCCTGAAGACACACCTGCATTGTATAGTTTAATGAACTATGCAGATATTAAGGGAGGTACCTGGTATCCAGAAAAAGGAATGTATCAGATTGTTGAAGCCATGTATTTATTGGCAGTTGAATTGGGTGTGAAATTTAAGTTTGAAGAAGAGGTTATCAGTGTTAATATTTTAGATAAGTATATCAGTTCAGTAATTGTTAATGCAAAAAATGAAAGCGGATTAATTCAGAAAGAATATTTTGCTGATGTAGTGGTTGCTGGTGCCGATTACCATCACGTGGAAACCAAAATCCTTCCACAAGCCTATAGATCTTATTCGGATGCTTATTGGGAAAAAAGGGTCATGGCTCCGGGATGTTTGATTTATTACGTAGGACTGAATAAAAAACTCAAAGGCATTTTACACCACACATTATTTTTCGATACTTCTTTTGCGGTACACGGAACTGAGATTTATAAAACAAAGAAATGGCCAACTGATCCTTTGTTTTATGTGAGTGCGGTTTCAGTAACCGATCCCAGTGCTGCTCCTGAAGGAGGAGAGAATTTATTTTTATTGATACCAGTGGCGGCAGGATTGAAAAACGATGATGAAGCCCTGCGCGATTATTATTTTGATCTGATCGTTGCAAGAATGGAAAAAGAATTGGGGCAGACCATCAAAGACAGCATTGTTTACAAAAGGTCTTTTTCAAACAGCGATTTTATCAACGATTATCACTCTTTTAAAGGCAATGCATATGGTTTAGCGAACACTTTGCTGCAAACTGCTGTTTTAAAACCCGGAATTAGGAGCAAAAAACTGAAGAACCTTTTTTATACTGGTCAACTTACTGTTCCTGGCCCCGGGGTTCCTCCTAGCCTGATCAGCGGAGAAGTTGTGGCGGGGGAAGTGATCAAGATTTTTGGTGAGAATCTATCTTAATTGAACAATAATTTCCAAATTCTGTTAATGATAATGATAAAACAAATTTAACGGCAGTATGATGCAACTGTTTCATGAAGTAAGTCAGGATTGTAGTAGAATCACCACCGAGAAATATAGCACCAGCTTTTTCTCGGCCATTAAACTATTACATAAAGATTTCAGAGCTCCCATCTGTAATATCTACGGATTTGTTCGTTTCGCGGATGAGATTGTAGACAGTTTTCATGAGCACGATAAAGCAGATTTGTTAATTGATTTTAAAAAATCAACCTATGAGGCCATCAACAAAAAGATCAGCCTTAATCCCATTTTAAACAGTTTTCAAATTACCGTTAACCAGTGCCAGATTGACCATAAATTGATCGATGCTTTTTTATACAGCATGGAATTGGATCTGGAAAAACGCGAATACGATAAAGCGGGATATGAAGAATATATTTATGGAAGTGCGGAAGTAGTTGGATTGATGTGCTTGCAAGTTTTTTGTGCAGGACACCCAGAACAATACGAAGAACTGAAACCTTATGCAAAGAGCCTGGGTGCTGCATTTCAGAAAGTTAATTTCCTGCGCGACTTGCGTGCAGATTTCGAAGGACTTGACAGGGTTTATTTTCCAGGCTGCAATTTTAATAACTTTACTGAGCAGGATAAACTTGAGATCGAAAGAGATATCCAAAAAGATTTCGATCATGCATTTGAAGGGATTCAGAAATTGCCCATTAAGGCAAGATTTGGTGTGTATGTGGCTTTCAAATATTATTTGTCGCTCTTCAAAAAGATCAAAAAAATTCAGCCACAAAAAATTATGCAACAACGCATTCGAATTCCTGACTATGGCAAATTTTTTATATTGGCAAAAGCAGGGATTCGTAGTCAGATGAATATGTTGTAGTTTCATTCTTTATTGTTGATTCAAGTTTATGGAACAGGTAGTACTAGTAAATGAGCGAGATAAGGAGCTGGGATTAATGGAGAAAATGGAAGCGCACGAAAAAGCTTTGTTGCACAGGGCATTCAGCGTTTTTGTTTTTAATAGATCTGGCGAATTATTGCTGCAACAAAGAGCACTTGATAAATACCATAGTGGGGGTTTATGGACGAACACCTGTTGCAGTCACCCACGCCCCAACGAATTAGTTGAAAATGCCGCATCCAGAAGGCTCCAGGAAGAAATGGGATTCAACACAGCATTGACTAAAATTTTTGATTTTATCTATCAGGCCAGTTTTGAAAACGGACTTACAGAACATGAATTTGATCATGTATTTGTTGGTTATTACGATGGCCCAATTGTTCCAGACAGCAAAGAAGTAAATGCATATGTTTTTCGTACCATGGATAGTATTCAGCAATCCCTCGAATTGAAGGATGGCATGTTCACGGCTTGGTTCGAAATTATCTTCCCTAAGATGAAAGAATGGTGGCAGTTGAATCTTGCGCAAAAAATTGCTTAATTTTCAACACATTATTTATGAGCAGCACAAAAAAAGTAATTGTAATAGGTGCAGGTATCGCTGGAATAGCGTCCGCTATCAGGCTTGCTGTACAGGGATTTGAAGTGGCTGTGTATGAAAAGAATGAATACCCAGGTGGAAAGATCAGTGAATTTAAAATTGAGGGGTTTCAGTTTGATGCTGGTCCGAGTTTATTTACCCAGCCAGAAAACATCGTTGAACTATTTGAGTTAGCTGATGAGCCAATAGATGCGTATTTTCAATACCAGGCACTCCCCATTTCTTTCAAATATTTTTACGAAGATGGAACGGTGATCAATGCTTATACAGATAACCATGCTTTTGCGGAAGAGGTTGAACAAAAGACAGGCGAAAAAGCAAAAAGAATATTAAGCTACCTGGAAGCCTCAAAGCAATTATATCAGAATATCGCGGGCATTTTTCTAAATAACAGCTTGCACCAAATCAAGACACTATTTTCTTCAGATATATTTAAGGCCCTCAAAACGGTTAGACGGAAATATCTTTTCAAATCCATGAACGATTTGAATGCAAAACATTTTGAAAAGCCACATACCATTCAATTGTTCAATCGTTTTGCAACTTATAATGGAAGCAATCCGTATCAAGCGCCTGGTATGTTGAGCTTGATCCCGCATCTGGAATTAAATCAAGGCACATTTTATCCTAAAGGGGGGATGATCAGTATCACCAATGCCCTCTACCAATTGGCTTTGAAAAAGGGTGTGCAGTTTCATTTTAACCAAGCAGTGGAAAGAATCATTCAAAATGGTTCTGAAGTGCAGGGTGTAGTTGTTGGTGGGAAAAATGTGTTTTCGAAGATAGTGGTCAGCAATATGGATGTTTACTTCACCTATCAAAAATTATTATTGCACCATTCATTAGCCGAAAAGGTTTTAAAACAGGAACGCAGTAGTAGTGCACTCATTTTTTATTGGGGCATCAATCATTCATTTCCAGAATTGGAATTGCACAATATCTTCTTTACAAAAAACTATGAAGAAGAATTTGCAACGCTTTTCAAAACAAAAAAAGCCTATGCAGATCCAACGATCTATGTAAATATTACCAGTAAAATTGAACCCGGAATACAAGCTCCCGAGGGAAAAGAGAATTGGTTTGTGATGGTAAATGCACCAGCAAATATTGGGCAGGACTGGGCAAAATATCGGGAACAATATCGAACAGCGATCGTTGAAAAACTCAATAGAATTTTAGGAGTAGATATCAGTAGTATGATTGAAGTGGAAGAAGTGTTAGATCCTGTGATCATTGAGGCTAAAACAGACTCTTATATGGGCTCTTTGTATGGAACCAGTTCCAATTCAAAAATGGCAGCATTTTTACGGCACCCTAATTTTTCGAATAAGGTTAATGGACTATATTTTGTGGGGGGGAGCGTTCATCCCGGAGGAGGCATACCTTTGTGTTTGAAAAGTGCAGCAATTATGAGTAGAATGGTTGCGAAAAAATATCAGAACTAAATCATCAGGAAGCAGCAGATAGGAATCAATGAAATTATCGAAACACAATATTGCCACTTTCATCGCCATACTATTTCATGTTTGTGGTGTTATTGGAATATTGTTCAGCAATCATAAAGAGTGGTTCATTCAAAATACAAGCCTCAATCTGGTATTGATGTCGGTCTTACTATTATGGAATCAACCAGAAAGGAACAAAGCATTTTTTGGTTTTTTGCTCATTAGTTTTTTAACAGGTATGGGCGTAGAAATGATTGGTGTGAATACGGGTCGTTTATTTGGCAGTTATAATTATGGCAATCGGATGGGTATTAAATTTAACGCGGTACCCTGGTTAATTGGCCTGAACTGGTTTGTGTTGATGTTTTGTTGTGGGATTGTAATGACAAAGCTACACCACTGGATCAAACATCAATATGAAGTTGCAGGGATCACGATGACTCCGGTTATTGAAAAGTTATCTTTAGTATTTGATGGTGCTTCCATTGCCCTTTTCTACGATTGGATCATGGAACCAGTGGCGGTAAAATTGGGTTTTTGGGAATGGAAAGACGGTATTATCCCGGGCTATAATTATGCTTGTTGGTTCTTGATCAGTATGTTTTTGCTCTGGGTTTTTAGTAAGCTCAAATTCAATCGAGACAACCATTTTGCCCTTGATCTGTTGATCATTCAGGTGTTATTTTTTTTATCCTTAAGAATATTTTTATGATCGAATATATCCTCATTACATTGTTCACTTTCTGTATCATGGAAGGTATTACGTGGCTCACCCATCGATATGTGATGCATGGTTTTTTGTGGTATTTACACGAAGACCATCACAAAAAAGGTACAGGCTTTTTTGAAAAGAACGATTGGTTCTTTGTGATCTTTGCCATCCCTAGTTGGCTCTGTATCATGTTGGGTAGTATGAATCAAGTGTACTGGGTTGTGGCGATTGGTGCTGGAATTGCACTCTATGGATTCGCTTATTTTCTGGTACATGAGATCATCATTCATCAGCGCTTCAAATTATTTACCAGGTCCAATAGCAAGTATATCAAAGCCATCCGCTGGGCACATAAAATGCACCATAAACATATCAATAAAGAAGAGGGTGAAAGTTTTGGTATGTTGTTAGTGGCAAAAAAATATTGGGATAAGATTCGTAGAGACGAGTCCATTCAAAATCAAGCACAATAACCACGCTAAAATCAATGGCGCCCAAACACTACGACTATATCATTGCAGGTGCCGGTTGCGCAGGATTGAGTTTGCTGAAGCGCATGATGGAAGACCCTTTTTTTTCTGATAAGCAAATATTGGTCATTGATCAGGCAAAAAAAAATAGCAACGATCGTACCTGGTGTTTCTGGGAAAAGGAACCCGGTTTATTTGAATCCATAGTGCATCATCAATGGCAGCATGTTAATTTCTATTCCAATAATTTCTTTGCAAAACTAGATCTGCTTCCCTATCAATACAAAATGATCCGGGGGATTGATTTCTATGAGGCCGTGATCAAAAAAGCTGCTAGCTATTCTAATATTACTTTCAGATATGAAGAAGTGAATTCTGCCATTTCAACAACAACCAATGCAATTGTACAGTTAAAAACAGAAAGTCTTACTGCGGAATATGTTTTCAATAGCATTCTTTTTGAAAAGGGTACAAAAAATAAATCAAAAAACACCTATCATTTATTGCAGCATTTTAAAGGCTGGGTCATTGAAACGGAACAGGCGTCATTTGATCCACAGGTTGCCACGCTGATGGATTTTAGGATCAGTCAGGAAAATGGGACAGCCTTTTTTTATGTAATGCCAACTTCTACTACATCGGCCTTAATCGAATACACATTATTTACTGATCAACTATTGCCTGATTCGGCATATGATGTGGCGCTGAAAAATTATATTACGCAATATTTATTGATCAACCAATACCAGATTCAACACAGCGAATTTGGAGTCATTCCCATGACCAATCAGATTTTTCCATTACAGGATCAACATATTGTACAAATGGGTGTGGCGGGTGGTCAGGTAAAGGGCAGTAGTGGCTATGCTTTTCAATTTATTCAAAAGAGAGCTGCCAGTATTATAGAAGGGTTAAAAAAAGGAAAAACCGACTTTAGTTCTGTTGGTTTCCATCAAAAAAAAGGAAATTTGTACGATGCAGTTTTGTTAAACGTATTGCATCATCATAAAATGCAGGGCGATCAAATTTTCGAAGCCATTTTTTCAAAAACCAAAACAGAAACAGTATTGCGTTTTTTAGACAACGAGTCGAGTTTGATCGAAGACCTGCAGATCATGAATACTGTACCTACTTCTATTTTTCTTCCTGCAGCTATGCAGGAGTTGATGCATTAAAAGCAATCTTATGAGAAAGATCATTACCATCACACTGAACCCTGCATTGGATAAAAGTATTGTGATACATGGTTTGGTGCCCGAAAAAAAATTAAAATGCTCAGATGCTATTCTTGAGCCCGGTGGCGGCGGCATAAATGTTACAAGGGCCATACACAAGCTGGGCGGGCATTCCAGGGCCATGTATTTAGCTGGTGGATATACTGGAGAAAAGTTTACCGAATTAGTGAAGGCAGAAAATATTCAGTATAAAGTTTTTCATATTAAGGAAGACACCAGAGAAAACTTTATTGCAGTAGATGCAAATACGAATTTGCAATATCGTTTTGGAATGGAGGGGCCGAAAGTGGAAGAACATGAATGGATGGCAATACTGGATGCCATCAGTAAGGATCATGATCTAGAATTTATCGTAGCAAGTGGTAGTTTACCTCCTGGAGTGCCTTTAGACTTTTTTGGAAAGCTGGCAACACTTGCCAAAGAGAAAAATGCAAAATTGGTGGTGGATACTTCTGGTGAGCCCTTAAAGCATGCGGTAGAAGTGGGAGTGTTTTTGTGCAAGCCCAATTTAGGAGAATTGAGCAACCTGGTTGGTAAGGAGCGGTTAAAGCACGAAGAAATTGTACCAGCAGCCAGATCGATCATTGCGAAGGGTGGTTGTGAAATAGTAGCAGTATCCATGGGTGCCCATGGGGCCATGTTGGTCACTGCTACAGAACACTATGAAGTAAAGACGCCGAAAGTAGAAGTACATAGCACAGTAGGTGCAGGTGATTCAATGGTGGCGGGCATGTTAATGGGCATGGCGCACCACGAGTGGGGATTGAGAGATGTATTATGCTATGGTGTTGCGGCAGGCACTTCAGCCACAATGGGGCATGGTACTGAGCTCTGTAATATCGAAACCACCAAGCAAATATTTGAGCAATTGCGGCATTAATGTTTCATAAATCTGTTGCAACTATTACATTTGCAGCCTGGCCTCGTAGTACAACGGATAGTATGCGAGTTTCCGAAGCTCTTGATTCAGGTTCGATTCCTGACGAGGCCACAACTTTTTGATTATAATACGCTGATTTCAATATTGTTTTTCAAAACTATTTTAACTTGCTTGAAATTGTAGTTGTATGAAATATCATTATTTTCTTTTGGCTCTGGCTTTATTCATTGGATCTTTTGCCAATGCACAAAAGGGATCTGTCTTAAAAAAATCTTTGCCCATTGGTGTATTCGATTCAGGTACGGGTGGATTAACCATTCTGGAAGCGATGTTAACTTTAGATGCATTTAATAACACTACAGGTATGCCTGGTGCAGATGGAAAGCCCGATTTTAGTTCCGAGTATTTTCAATATTTAGCAGATCAGGCAAATATGCCTTATGGTAATTATGCGGCTGAAAAAAAGACCGATTTGTTGAAGGAGCATATTTTTAAAAATATGGCTTATTTTTTGCAAAAATTTGAATACAAGCCTGATGTAAAGATGATTGTTTTAGCTTGTAATACTGCAACTGCCTATGCTCTGGAAGATATCAGAAATAAATTAAAACTAGAAGGATATACTGTACCTGTTCTAGGTGTGATCGACGCAGGTTCAAAAGCTGCACTTGAATACCAACAAAGAAATGGAATGGGAACTATTGGTGTATTTGCAACAGCAGGTACCGTAGCTTCTAATGGTTATCCAAGAACTTTGCAATTAATGGCTAAGGCTAAGGGAATGCCTGAGTTGTCTATTATTAGTCAGGGTGGAGCTGGCTTAGCAGAAAGTATTGATCATGATTGGAGTTATTTTGTAGATACCATTACAAAAGCAAGGGCTGACTATAAAGGCCCTTCACTAAAAAATAGCGTCTATATAATTGATACTACTTTATTATCTGCCTATAAATTTGATAAATCGAATAACAACCTATTATGTGAATATGATGATAAAGGAAGTTGTTTAGACATGCAATTGAATGCACCCTCAAACTATGTTAGATACCACCTAGTTAGTTTGCTAGAGAAAATGTTGCAACAAAAAACCGCGAAACCTATAAATACGCTGATTTTGGGTTGTACTCATTATCCTTATATGAGAGATACTATCGCACAAGTACTAAAAGAACTTTATAATTATAAATCAAATAACGAATACCGATATAGATCTTGTTTAGCTGTACATGTTGAATTGATTGATCCCGCTGTAGAGACCGCAAAAGAAGCCTTTATTGCCTTAAGAGTAAATCAATTAGTAAACAATATTGGAAAGAGTAAGAATCAGTTCTTTATTACCATACCTAATGTGAATTTAAAAGAAGTGAAATTGCAACCTGATGGTTGGTTCACCTATGAATATAAATACGGAAGAGTTGCTGGTGCCAATAAGCAATATGTAAGCTATGTTCCATTTGATAAAAAAAATATCACTCAATCATCTTACAACAGATTCCAGTTGGTTTTACCCAATGCCTATAAAGAGATTACAAAGACGTTTTAAAAAATTGTTTGAATTCAATCTCATTTAGACAACAATTAAATATGCTTATAATTATTTCAGATACCCACGAAACAAGTTCCCAAAAAGCTGCTGATAAGATTGCCCTTAGCATGTATCAAAAAAACAATCCCCTCATCTGTGTTGCTTCAGGTGATTCTCCAGCAGGTATTTATAAAATTATTGTTGAAAGGGTAGAGCATAATGAATTGAATATTCGTAACTGGAACTTTTTGGGATTAGACGAATGGGTTGGATTAAATGGAAATGATGAAGGTAGTTGCCGGTATCATTTAAATGCACAACTCTTTTCTCCTTTGAAGATCTCCAATGATCATATCTGCTTTTTTGATGGTGCATCCAAGAATTTAGAAGAGCAATGTCGAATCACTGAAACAACCATTCAAAAACATGGTGGAATTGAACTGGCCATTTTAGGACTGGGGATGAACGGGCATATCGGCATGAACGAACCAAATACGTCTGTCTTAACAAGATCTCATATCATTGAGTTAGATCCGATCACAGCGCAAGTAGGCCAGAAATATTTCCGATCTCCTCAAACACTTACAAAAGGAATAACTCTTGGAATCGCTACTTTGTTAGAAGCAAAGACAATTATTTTAATTGTGAATGGAGAAAAAAAAGGGGCAATTGTTAAACAAGTAATTGAAGGAGAAATCACAGAAAAAGTTCCAGCTAGCCTTTTAAGAAAACACCCAAATTGTTTTATTTATTTAGATCAGCCAGCAGCATCAATGCTTGATTAGATCATTTATAATTGATCGTAATAAAGCCCGGCCGCACCCAGGATCCCCGCATTTTCTAAATCAGAAAGTTCAATCACCAGATTAGCAGTTGAATGACTATATGCGAATGTGTGAATTCGCTCCCACATATTTTTTTGAAAAAATGGATAGGCATGGCTTACAGACCCTCCTAAAACAATATAGTTTGCATCAAAAGTATACATGATCAATTTGATCGCATTACCCAAATGTGTTCCCATTTCGGCAAAGTATTGCTGGGCTTGTTTGTCACCAGCATTCGCAAGTTTAAAAACCTGTTCACCATCTATTTGATAAGTGTGCATGAAATACTGCCCACTTGCATAGTACTCATAATTGTGATCTAAATAATCTACCATCCCAAATTCTCCCACACCACAATTAGGGCCAGCTAATAAGTGTTTATTTGAGATTACTCCCGCTCCCAGTCCAGTTCCAATAGTTAAGCCAATCATATCTGTCTTGCCCTTTCCTTTGCCAAAATAATATTCTCCTAAAGCAAAACAATTGGCATCATTATTTACAAAAACAGGGATCTGATATTTAGTTTCTAAAATTTCTTTTAGTGCCACTTCTTTCCAGGAGGGGATATGTTGCACATCATAAACAATTCCTTTCTCCAGATTTACAACACTGGGCACACCAATTCCGATTGCCAAAACTTCATCGCTAATCAATTCATCTATTAAAACATAAAAATCGTTCAGGACTTCTTCAACTGTTCCAAAACGTTGAATTCGTCTTGATTTGATTGCTTGAATGATCGATCCACTCACTAAGCCCACTCGAATATTCGTTGCGCCTAAATCAATGCCTAAGATTCTTTTATCGTTCATAATCATGCATATTTAGCTAACAACAATTTCATATTAAGTTAATGAATAAATCAATCCTATATAAAAAATTGTGTAGGTTTGATTCATAGAAATCCTCAATATCATATTCGAATTAGTGGGCTTTTTGTTGTCGCTGTTGGCAGCAGCGATTTTATTATGGGTGAATAAAGATCAAAGCCATTCAAAAAGAATTCTAATAGCCGTTTTAGTAATTCTTAGTTTACTAAATTTTAATGGTGTTTTTTTTCATGCAGGCTTATTCCTTAAATATCCATGGTTTCATAAAGTGCTGATTCCTTTTTCATTGTTATTATTCCCTGCAACTTATTTATATATAAGATCGGTTTTGCTACTTGAATTTAAGTTTAAGAAATATGATTGGTTATTCGTATTACCAGCAATACTATTTGCGATCAATCATATGCCCTACTATTTAATGCCCAATGCAGAAAAATCAGTGTATTTGGTAGAATACTATAAAAAAAGCTCCTTAAGATCTAGTGATGGTGAAGGGTACTTACCTGCATTTATTTTTTCTTTTTTACGTGTAGCCTGGTCTTTACTTTTTGCATTTCTGAATTACCAACTGATCAGGGCCTTTAAATTAAAGGCGGATAAAAAATTATTAAGAGATAATGAAGTTGTTTTGAATTGGTTGACCATCTTGAATTTAATGCTTACATGTTTCTTAGCGGCTGCTTTATTTGCAGCTATTATTGCCCCTATCATAAAAACTACCTATACTATTTTAAATATATCATTAGGCGTTTTCAGTATTATTATTTGCTTAACACTGTTTTTTCGACCTAAAATATTATATGGGGTTTATCAGCCATTAGTTACTAACTCTGATGAATTAGTACAAGAAGGGTTTAATGAAGTGAAAGAGCCAGAAATGCCCGTTATTGAGAATTTGCAATCCAACAATGGCATTACCCTGACTGATGGGATTCGGTATAAAAAACTGGTTGAAACCCATTTCAAAGAGTTTAAACCCTTTTTAAATATTGAATATTCCTTAGAAGATTTGGTGGGAGATGTAAATATTCCAAGGTATATCTTATCAGCCTTTATCAATAAAGAATACGGAATGGGTTTTCGAGAATACTTGAACCGCTACAGAGTTCAGTACATGATTGAAAACCTGCAAAAGCCAGAATGGGAAAATTTCACACTCGACGCTATCGCTAGCGAATGCGGGTTCAAGAGTAGGATCACTTTCTTCAAAAATTTCAAACTGATTACTGGTAAAACCCCTTCTCAATATATCAAGTCTAAAAATTTATCGGAGAAGTCTTTCAAAAGTATTTAGTATTCAAATCATACGTTTTGATACAAGTGAACTGACAAAACGGTACTGATAAACCCTACTCTAGCTAAAATAAATGGCTTTAAACTGCAACTTCGCCTCTAAATCATGCTAGTATCCCCTAGTTTGATAAGGTATTAGAACAAACCTCATTAAAATCAATCAAGTGAAAAAAATTTTGACAGCAGCTTGGCTTCTGACCGTAATCTCGATCAGCGCACAAAACACAATCCTTATAAATAACGTTGTGATCTTTAATGGTAAAGACGAAAAAACAATCACGGGAAATGTTTTGATCGTAAACAATACTATTAGCAAAATTTCGACATTACCTATCGCAACAAACAAATCGGGAGATACAAAAATCATTGATGGTAAAGGAAAGTTTTTAATGCCTGGGTTAATTGATGCACATATGCACATGATTTTAGCGGGTTCAACACTTTCGCAAATGCAGAATGGTGAAGTTGGCGCTGCATTTATCAGAGCAGGCAAAGAAGCTGAAAATACCCTTTATCGAGGTTATACATCTGTGAGAGATATGGGAGGTCCCATTTTTGGAATGAAACAAACAATTGACGCGGGAGTGATACCCGGACCTAGAATTTGGCCTTGTGGCCCAATGATTTCTCAAACAGCTGGGCATGGAGACTTTAGAGGGATTAATCAAAGACCGATTTCTCTGGGAGGCTCTTTGGATCATTCTGAAAATATCGATGCTGCTTTAATCGCTGATGGGAAAGACGCTGTACTAGTTGCAGTTAGAGAAACATTAAAAAGAGGGGCTTCACAAATTAAATTATGTGCAGGTGGAGGTATTTCATCGAGTTTTGATCCTTTAGATGTTAGTCAGTATACAGAAGAAGAAATTCATGCCGCAGTTGAAGCTGCAGCAGATTGGGGAACTTATGTAACTGTTCATGCTTTTACACCTAGAGCAGTTAATAAAGCTATCGCAGCAGGTGTTCAATGTATTGAGCATGGCCAGTTGCTTGATGAAGCAACAGTAAAATTAATGGGTGAAAAAGGTATTTGGCTAAGTATTCAGGCATTGGATAGTGAAGGCAGGGCTGATTTTTCGGCAGATCAAAAACAACAAAAAGCTGAAGTGGCTAATGGTGCAGATGCTGTGATCAAGTGGGCGAAAAAATATAAAGTAAAAATTGCTTGGGGTACGGATGTATTTTTTAATCCACCTGTCAATAAAAAACAAAATACCTATATCTCTAAAATGGGCATTTGGTATACACCCTTTGAAGTACTGAAATTGATCACTTACGACAATGCACAACTACTGGCACTATCAGGTAAAAGAAATCCTTACAAAGACGCGAAACTGGGAATTATTGAAGAAGGCGCTTATGCTGATATGATTTTAATAGATGGCAACCCTTTAAAAAACCTGAACCTCATGGAAGACTATGAAAAAAACTTTTTGTTGATCATGAAGGATGGTATTGTTTACAAAAACACGATCAAATAAAATATGAAAACTACTAGGAGTTCAAATTACTTTAATAGAATCATCTTTGTTTTGCTTTTATGCATCATCGGATCTTCCATTCAAGCGCAGCAAGTTGTTGTGCCAAGTCCGGGTTATACTGGTAGTTGGCGATTATTGGGAACAGTAACTGCGAATCATACTGCAGATCATGATCGGATTATTGTAGCTGGTCCTTATGACTATTTCCGCAGACTAAAATTCAAGGTAACCAATTCGCCTTTAACACTTGTACGAATGATCGTTAGTTACGATGATCGTGGTGCTCCAGAAAATATAGATGTTCGTTGTAATATCCCTAAAGGCGGTGAAAGTAGGGTGATTGATTTAAGAGGTGGTAAACGAAAAATTAAAGCAGTTGATTTTTGGTATGAAACAAAAGGGTTTTTAAACGGCAGAGCCCATTTGACTTTGTTCGGAATCAAATAGCTCATTAGATACACAATTCGATCTAATGAATAAACCGGTCCTTCAACTTTAAAAAAGGCTTTTCAATTATATAGTAGGAGAATAAAGCCGCTAATAGTAGGAATAAGATATTAAAAGGAGCTTTGTTAATGAACATATCTGACTTATAAGTAAACAGTTGCTGCCATAGGTAAAGACTATAACTCAACAATCCGATATAGTTAAGGAGTTTTGTGTTCAACAACCAATGCCACCAGTTTTTTGGCCCGTAGATCGAATAGAAGATAAAACATGCAATAGCGAAACCTGAAACTATACCATCGGTACCTCCTAAAACATAAAATAATTTTCCAATAAAAAGGTTTGTTGGAAAATGGTTTTCAAAATAATTCAGGAATAAAATTGTTCCTGTTGCTATTGCTATTAGGTAAGTCCACTTCGATTGCAAATAATTTACTATAGCATCTTTATGAATCGCAAACAAGCATCCTATTGCCAGTGTATTTGATTTAGCTAGAATATTTAAGTTATACTGATTGGGAAAATCTTTCAATCGATATATTTCATAAACTACAGACAGTAAGATCAATAGCCAGGGAATTGTTTTACGGTATTTCTTAAAGACTTTGAACATGATTGGCCATAACAAATAAAAGTGTTCTTCTATGCTAAGCGACCAGGCATGCCCTGTGAAATAGTCCTTGCCATCTTTGAAAATATATTTGGTATAAGTAATGGCACTAAAATAGGCCATATTAGAAATATAGATATAGCCAAGTAATTGCAGGATAAAGTAAACCAACAATAAAAAGTAGAAGGCTGGGAAAATACGTAAGGTTCTCCTGATGTAAAAGTTTTTTAAACTTATCGCATTGGTTTTATACTCTTCATTGATTAAAAGTGAAGTGATCAAAAATCCAGAGATCACAAAAAAAACATTTACACCGAAAGCACCTCTAAAGAAAAGGTCAAAAATTTGAACTAAATAGGCCGACTGATCAATGATACCATGTTGTTTTAAATGATATAAAATAACAATAATGATACTGATTGCTCTCAAGCCATTTAAACTCGAAATTTTATTCATTAGGAGAAGGGGGGCTAATTAAGTAGACAGGTTAGTATTATTTAAATAT
>CAIYAG010000338.1 GCA_903924075.1 uncultured Bacteroidota bacterium
GCAATAATTAGGAACAGGATCAAAGCAAACAATATCAAATCTTTCATAAAAGACTGATCTGATGTTAAGGGGATACAATCTCCAAAGCATCCGCAGGTTTTGATCTTTCCAGAAAATAGCGCATAGCCTGTTAAAAAAGTAAATGCGATTATCAGTAATAATAACAACCAGTTTACTAGTTTCTTCTGGCATCCAACAATCACAGCAACACCCGCTACAATTTCAAAAACATTGAGGATCATTGCTAGAGATAAAGTGTATTGAGATAAACCATGCCATCCCCAAACTTCAAAAAATTCTTGGATCTTATAGCTTAAACCCAATGGGTCATTGGCTTTAACAAGTCCTGAAAAAATAAATAGTAAGCCTACAAACCATCTAACTATTACTAATGATTTTTTCATAGTTGCATTTTAGTGTTTTCCTTCTTCAATTAAAATCAAAGCGAAAATGGAATAGTTTAATATGTCAACATAATTAGCGTCGATCCCTTCACTGATCAGGGTCTGTCCATCATTGTGAAGTATCTGTTTGATCCGCAACAATTTTACCAATATTAAATCTGCAAAGCTCTCCTGACTCATATCTCTCCAAGCTTCACCATAGTCGTGATTTTTATCTTGCATGGTATTCTTTGCAAATGTGACATATTCTTTATACCAGGCTTCTACCTTTTCAACAGGCACTTCCTCTACAGCAGAATTATCAAGCGCCAATTGAATCAAGCCAATAACCGCATAGTTCACAATGCCCATGAATTCAGATGGGATCCCATCATCTACCCTTTGGGTTTTCTTGTCCTGAATAGTTCTAATGCGCAAGGCTTTAATAAAGATCTGGTCAACCACCGAAATGGTTCTCAGTACTCTCCATGCCGTACCATAATCTTTGGTCTTTTTTATAAAAATATCTTGGCATTTAGCTATTGCCTGATCGTATTGAAGATTCGTTTCCATTTTATTGCTCGCCTTAATTGCTATATAATATCTTTGAATAGAATGCAAGATAAATGAATACTCCCTATGTTGATGCTGAACTGTAAAGGAAGACTAATAAAATGGGATCAACCCGTTGTGATGGGGATTATTAATGCCACACCTGATAGTTTCCATAGTAATAGTCGTGCTAAGACCATTGAAAATGCGGTAACTATGGCGGAAACCATGTTAGCGCAGGGAGCAAGTATACTGGATATCGGCGGACAAAGTACGAGACCTGGAAGTGAAATAATTGGCCCAGAAAAAGAAACTGAAAGGGTTTTGCCTGTAATAGAGGCGATCATCCAGAAGTTTCCAGAGGTGATCCTTTCAATAGACACTTATTATGCCGATGTTGCAAGGGTTGCAGTAAATGCAGGTGCTTCCATTGTGAACGATGTGGGTAGTGGACTTACTGATGCAGATATGCTGGATACAGTAGCCTTATTAAAAACACCCTATATCTGCATGCACCATAGCGGTTCAAGTGCTGATTTACATCATCCGATGGCAAGTAATGCAACGATTCAAGCAGTGTTTGATTTTTTTATAGAAAGACTTGATGCATGCAAAATCGCAGGTATCAAAGATATTATTATTGACCCCGGCTTTGGTTTTGGGAAAACAGTGGAAGCTAATTTTGCATTGGTCAGAGATCTTGCAATTTTAAAGCAACTCCATCACCCTATTTTGTTAGGAGTTTCACGTAAATCAAGTATTTATAAAACGCTGGGTGGATCTGCAGAAACGGCATTAAACGGAACCACCGTTTTAAATACGATTGGATTAATGAATGGAGCGAATATTCTTAGGGTGCATGATGTTAAGGAAGCTAAAGAAGCCATTCAATTGGTTACCAAGATCTATTCCTAGGTTCCTGATCAATCCCACACAAATTTCCAAGCTCCTGATTCGTTTTTCCTCCAAACGGTATGGAAATACCCATTATAAATGGTGTGCTTACCAGCACTATCTGTTTGATCGTAATTGTATTTTCAATAAGTATACCCTAGTTCTCCAGAATTTGAAGCGTCTACAAAATCTGGTTTCCAGGTAAGTTTAACCTGTTTCAATTTTGCATTGTTATAATAGTTTGAGATCCCAATTACGCCTTTGATTAGGCTATCTTCTTTTGCTTTAATAACCGCATTTTCATCTGCAAAATTTGTAAAAGCTACATGAATCCCACTATCATTTGCCAATTTTGCAAAATCATGTTCCGCCTTTTCAATCTCATGAATAGCATTCGATTTTACATTTTTATCAGGATGATTATTACAGGAAGTGATAAATAGTAAAAAGAAGATAGCAATAGAAATACGATGGTACATAGCAAACATTTATACTAATGTAAGAACTTCAGATTACAACAAATAAAAAAGCCGCTCCAAAAGGAACGGCTTTCTTTATAATATTCAAAAGATCTTAGTGAGCTTGGTGTGGATTTCCTTGTAAAGTTGGGTTTTGTTGTGGAGCTGGTGGAGGAGCAACAGTAACATCTGTAACTTCAATATCAAAGATCAAATTAGCATAAGCTGGAATAACTGGAGCAGAACCTTGTGGTCCGTATCCAAGCATTGCAGGTACTAACAAACGACCTTTTCCACCTTTACCAAATAAACGTAA
>CAIYAG010000339.1 GCA_903924075.1 uncultured Bacteroidota bacterium
AATTTGGGCATCGGGCAGGATAACTGAAAACTATTTTGATTTGTCAATTTGATTAATTTTTTGTTCAGTAATCATTTAGGCATGTATCGTATCAGAACTATAATGATAATAGGCCGCACAAGCGCCTTCACTGCTAACCATTGGAGCACCCAGTGGATGTTCAGGTTTACATTTTATTCCAAAATTTAGGCATTGTTTAGGCTTCTTTAAACCCTTCATAATATCGCCACTGATACATTCTTTATTTTCTTCTGCGAATGGAATATCAATATTGAATTTTAATCTTGCGTTATATAATTTATAACGCTCATTCACTTCAAATCCGCTCTGGGGAATACTTCCAATGCCTCTCCAAACTCGATCGCTCACAGAAAAAACTTTTTCAATGGTTTCTCTAGCCATTTTATTTCCTTCCCTTAAAACGGCTCTTGCATATTGGTTCTCCACTTTATATTCATCTTTCTCCAATTGTTTTACGGCCATTAGAATTCCTTGTAACAGATCAACTGGTTCAAATCCTGTAACTACAATTGGGATCTTATATTTTTCAGCAACAGGATAATATTCATCCAATCCCATAATCGTACAAACATGCCCTGCTGCTAAGAATGCGTCAATTACATTTGCTTCATCACTTAAAATAGCTTCCATTGCCGGAGGAACCAATACATGCGATGCAAGTATGCTATAATTTGTAACATTTTGTTGTGCAGCATGAACCACACTCAGTGCATTTGCAGGAGCAGTTGTTTCAAAACCTACAGCAAAAAAAATGACTTCCTTTGTTGGATTAGATATGGCTAATTCAACTGCTTCAAGCGGAGAGTACATGATTCGGATATCTGCTCCTGCTGCTTTAGCTTCGAGCAAACTTTTTTTACTTCCAGGTACACGTAACATGTCGCCAAATGAGCAAAGGATATGATTGGGCTGTTCTGCAAGCCACACAGCTTCGTCGATCACACTTACACTTGTTACACATACGGGACAGCCCGGTCCATGCACCATCGTGATCTTTTCTGGCAGCATATCAAGTATTCCATTTTTCACCAAACTATGTGTTTGCCCCCCGCAGATTTCCATGAGGGTCCAATTTTTTGTGGTGATGCGATGCAATTCCTGAATATATTCTTTCACCAATTCAGGATCTCTGTATTCAGATAAGAATTTCATGTCATCAATTTAAATTTGTGGAGAATCTGGTGTTTCTAATTCCTCTACTTCGCCCATACTCTTTAAATAGCTAAACGTGAGTTTGGCTTCTTCTTCATCTACCACATTGATGGCAACACCAACGTGTACCAGCACATAGTCGCCTACTTTTGCTTCAGGTACCATATAAAGATTGATGATCTTCATAATGCCTCCAAATGATACTTTTCCTTTTCTAAAAGTTTCATCCAATTGCTCGGTAATTGCAACAATTTTTCCGGGAATAGCTAAGCACATAATTGATAAATTTATAGTGGGTAATAATTCGTCTAATTAATTGAATTGTTTATTTAAAATGGGTTCGCCAAATTTGCTAAACCATGCCATTTGACCCATGCTGATGCATTCGTCATTTGGACTTAATTGTATATGAAAATATAATTGTCTTTTGTGTTGCAGCATTTCAATGATCAGATCAACCAGCAATGCATTTTGAAAAACACCGCCACTAAATGCAATTTTGTCGATAAAAAAGTGATTGCTGGTTCTTACGATAGCTTTTGCTAAAGAATAAAAGAACTTCCATGCGATCACTTCATTCGGTTCTTTTTGAAACCAATCGTGTATCAATTCATTGATCAGTACACTCCAGTCTAAAACGCCCTCGTTTAAAGGTAAGTGGTAATAATCATAAGTTCTGCTTTTGCATTTTTTTGCCAATGCTTCTAATAACATGGCCGATTCACCTTCATACGAACAGACAGGTATTAATCCAAGAATGCAGGCAACTGCATCTATTAAGCGGCCCATACTACTAGTGTAAATTTTATTGGACTGTTGTAATAACTGTTTATAATATTTCCATTCTGTTTCTGAAAAATGTTTTTGTATGAGGTTTTGTGCAAGTGGAAAATTTTCTAAAATACTGAGTGCACTAAGTCTTGGTTCTTTACTCATTTTATCTCCCAGCAACTGAGGAAAATACTTTAAATGGGCACCTCGCTTAATTTCCCCCTGATCATACACAAATACTTCGCCACCCCATATTTGTTCATCTGATCCGTAACCAGCTCCATCCCATATAATTCCTAAGATCGGTTCTTTCAGATCGAGTATTTTATTTTCTGCCATCACTGCAGCAAAATGTGCTTCATGGTGTTGGATACTTGTAAAACTAGTGGTAAGTTTTTTTGATAAGGATATGCCCTTTTCTGTGATAAGGTATTTAGGATGTTTATCCGCCAATATATGAGCTGGTTCGAAATCAAGAAGTCTTGAAACATGCGCCAGCGCAGCATCATAACTATCTTGAGATTCAACAGATCCTTGGTCGCCCAAAAACTGACTGATAAAAAGCATATTGTCTTTTGCGATTGCAAAAGATCCTTTTAATTCAGCACCCATTGCCAGTGTATTTGTTGGTAAGCCTGCTATTGGCACTGGATAATAATTAGGTGCCAGCCCGCGGCTTCTACGAAGAATAATTTTTTGTCCACGGTTACTCACTTGCAATACTGAATCGTCTTGCGGTGCAACAATTTCACGGTCGTAAGTAAGTATGTAATCGGCGATTGATGATAACCATTGTAGGGCATCCGCATCTTTATAAATAATCGGTGATCCACTAATATTTGCGGATGTTGCAATTAATGGTTTGCCAAATTTATCAGCAATTAATTGTAGTAATGCGGAAGAAGGTAACATTGCACCAATGGTATTCAAATCTGGCGCGATCCTATCTGAACAGATCCCATTTTCAGGATATGTTTTCAATGCACACAGAACAATGGGTGCGGCTTTATCTTTTAAGTGTGTAAGTTCTAGTGCAGTTACAGACAGATCAGCGCAAACCATTTCTATATCAGCATATAATATGGCAAATGGTTTAGAGGGTCTGAACTTTCTTTCTCTTAATAGTTTTATGGTTTTGTCGTTCGTTGCATCACACAACAATAAATAGCCACCAACACCCTTTATAGCTACAATCTTTCCTTCGAATAAAAGTGCTACAATGTTTACAATATAGTCAGATTGATTATAGGCGATCTCATTGCCGCTTTTATCAAAAAGATGCATTTCAATACAGCAATTTGGGCAACTATTGGTTTGACTATGATACCTTATTGCTGCGGTGTTTTTATATTCTGTATTACAACTTTCACATTGTTGCAATTCCTGCATCGTTGTGTTCTCACGATCGTAGGGTAAATCTTTAATGATAGAATACCTTGGACCACAATTTACACAAGTAGTAAAGGGATATTGATAACGTTTATTGGATGGGTTTTTAATTTCTCTTCGACAATCTTCACATAGACAGATGTCGGGAGTCACAAGCATTTGAACCGAATTAGTTCTTTCGCTTTTTTGAATAAAAAAACCTTTGGCAATCTTTATCGCAATGAGATCAATACTATAGGCTGTTATCAATGCCTGAGGTGGGGGTTGCTTGATCAATGTTTGATAGAAACAATCGATCGTGTCTTCATGACCAGCACAATAAATATGTACACCATCTAATCCGTTGTTTACATATCCATCAATTTGTAATTTGGATGCCAGTTTATGAACGTAAGGTCGGAAACCCACACCCTGAACAAGCCCAGTGATATGAATATGAAAAGCCGGCATGGGAGCTGATTTAAGCAGGCGTTAAAACTTTGCTTTTTAACCAGTCGTACCAAAGTTGCATTCCTTCACCACTAGTACAACTCAATTCAATAATTTCCAGAGAAGGGTTTACTTGTCTGGCATATTCTTTTGCTTTCTCCACATTGAACTTAACGTAGGGTAGAAGATCTGTTTTATTGATGATACATAGTGTAGAAGTATGGAACATATCAGGGTACTTGAGGGGTTTGTCTTCACCTTCCGTAACACTGATCACTACTGCTCTTTCCTGTTCACCCAGATCGAACATGGCTGGGCAAACCAAGTTGCCTACATTCTCGATAAATAATATTGAATCGGCAGACAACTTCATGCCTTGTACAGCATGCAATACCATATGGGCATCCAAATGACAGCCTTTGCCTGTATTGATTTGCGTTACTTTCGTTCCAGTAGCATGGATGCGATCTGCATCATTGGCTGTTTGCTGGTCGCCCTCGATCACTGCAAATGAAAGAGTACCTTTTAAATCTGTCAGCGTCCTTTCGAGCAGGGTTGTTTTTCCCGAGCCAGGTGAGCTAACTAAATTAATGGCGAGGATATTTCGGCCTTCAAAAAAACCTCTGTTTCTGGCAGCCAGAAGGTTGTTTTCTTGTAAGATATCCTGTTCAACATCAACGATGGTTTTGCCAGTCTTTTGGTGGTTAGTTCCATGACTATGCCCATGGTCGTGTTCGTGGTGAGAAGTGGGTCCACACCCGCAGGTTGCACACATATAGTTCTATTTATTTCTTCTAATCCGGTAGAACCAAAGACTTTACTTTGAGTTCTTTGCCCCTAACTATTTCTGCTAGATGGCTTTTGCAATTAGGGCAACTGTCATATAATTGAACCATTGTAAAATGGGTATCACAGTCGCTACACCTTGTAGATCCTTCAATCCGATTCACTTTTTTCTTAGCACTCTCTAAAATAGTACTTTTTACTGCTTGTTGCCAAGCAAAATCAAAAGAATCCATATCAATCCCAGAGAGGCAGCCAATATCCAACTCTATTTCCTCAATGGCGGATGCATGATGCTTAGCCGCCTCTTTGGTAGCTAAGTCAACAATGCTCATAACGATGGATAATTCATGCATGAGAGCAACTTACTAAGATTTGCTCTTTCTGCGCTCTCTGATGATATACACTGATACTGCAGCCAATGTGCCTAAAGTAATAATTGCGTGTTGAGGCTCAGTAAAATAATGGATAATGGTATAACCATCAGTTCCACCATGTCCTGGATGAGCCCAAGTTAAAGCTGGAATTAACAATGCGAGGGAAGCAGTCAATTTTTTCATATGGAAAGTTTTATATGATTTTCTACTGCAATGTAATTAATGAAAATTCCTAGAAACATGATTTAAATCATATAGTCCTGTGATAACAATCATGTTGAAACTTTAGATGTAAAACTAATTTGTGTTAGCATTTACCAATTTAAAACCAAAACATATGTCTAACGAGCTTGTTCCAATGAAACAGCCTACATACTATGAAGAGGTAATCCGTAAAGGTTATAGCCGACGCGATTTCCTTCAGTTTACAAGTATGATGGCTGCATTTATCGGCCTTGAAAATTCAGCTGCTGGCCAGCTGGCAAAAGCAATGGAAACTCAACCAAGAACTCCGGTCATTTGGCTGCATTTCCAAGAATGTACTTGTTGTAGCGAAAGTTTTATTCGATCATCACATCCGATCGTTGCAGACATTCTGCTTGATAAGATCTCACTAGACTATACTGAAACACTGATGGCCGCATCAGGATTTCAGGCAGATAAATGTTTACAAGACACCATGACTAAATACAAGGGTAAATACATCCTTTGTGTAGAAGGCAGTGTTCCAATGGGAGCAGATGGTGTTTATTGTATGATTGGTGGAAAAACCTCTCTTCAAATCTTAGAGGAAGCTTCAGAAAACGCCATGGCCATTATTGCATGGGGTAGTTGCGCTAGCAATGGTTGTGTACAATCAGCTAAGCCAAATCCAACTCAAGCAACTCCAATACATAAATTAGTTAAAGGCAAACCAGTGATCAAAGTTCCAGGTTGCCCTCCAATTGGAGAAGTAATGGCAGGTGTAATTGTACACTTGTTGATGTTTGGTCGTATTCCAGAACTAGACAAATTAGGCCGTCCAAAAGCATTCTATAGTAAGAGAGTACACGATACTTGTTATCGTCGTCCATTCTATGATGCTGGTTTATATGTTGAGACCTTTGATGATGAAAATGCAAGAAAAGGTTATTGCTTATACAAAGTAGGTTGTAAAGGACCTTCTACTTATAACGCTTGTGGTGTAATGAAATGGAATAATGGAACCAGCTTCCCAATCCAATCAGGCCATCCTTGTATCGGTTGTAGTGAAGAGAATTATTGGGATAATGGAAGATTGTATGAAAGAGGTTCTTCATTTGCTGGATTTGGAATTGAATCTAGTGCAGATGCAGTTGGAAAAGTTGCATTGGGTGTAACAGCTGCTGCTTTAGCAGGACATGCTGTAATGACCAATGTACGCAAGAAAAAACTGATCCTTGGCCTTGAGGAAGAAGGCAAACAAAGCGAACACGAATTAAAATCTTAATACCTAATTATACAAATACATTGTATGAGTAAGAGAATTGTTGTAGACCCGATCACCAGAATCGAAGGACACCTGCGCATTGAAGCAGATATCGAAAATGGTAAAATCAAAGATGCTTTCAGCAGCGGTACCATGGTGCGTTTGTTGGAAGAAATTTTAAAAGGCCGTGATCCAAGAGACGCATGGGCCTTTGTAGGTAGGGTTTGTGGAGTATGTACTTCCACACACTCGTTGGCATCTGTACGTTGTGTAGAAGATGCTTTAGGAATCAATGTTCCAGCTAATGCAGAGTTAGTAAGAAATATTATGTTCTGTGCATTGTATATGCACGATCACGTAGTGCACTTTTATCATTTGCATGCAATGGACTGGGTAGATGTGGTAAATGCCCTGCAAGCAGATCCTAAAAAAACTTCTGAGTTAGCTCAAAGTATTTCAAAATGGCCTAAGAGCTCCCCCGGGTATTTTAGTGATGTACAAACAAGGATCAAAAAATTTGTAGCGAGT
>CAIYAG010000340.1 GCA_903924075.1 uncultured Bacteroidota bacterium
ACAATTTAATAATCTTTTATTAGCAACAGGGAGTAGTTCGTCTATTGGTATTCAACCACCAGTTCCAGCGGACTGCTCCCTTTTGCTTGGAAAATAATGCAATGGTTAACCCACAAAAAGAGAATGGTTTTACTTAATACTGCTGGGCATTTTTGGTTATTATCTAAGTAGCTTGTTCGATTTTATAGGATTACAATATGTGTCAGCTGGCTTAGAAAGATTGATCCTTTTTCTCTACCCTACTTTTTCTGTGTTGATCAATACTTGGATCTATAAAACCAAACTCAATAAAACACAGATCTTAGCACTTGTTTTAACTTATTTAGGAATTGGCATTGCATATTTCGGTGAGATGAAAATTGATACCAGTAATCCTAACTTTTATTATGGATCGTTCATGATCTTTCTATGTGCGATCACCTATTCATTTTACTTAGTAGGCACAGGCAGAATGGTTCAAAAAGTTGGAGTAACCCGATATACAGCTTACGCAATGCTGGCGGCCACTGTGGGCATATTCCTGCATTTTTTGCTTACCAAAAACATTCAAGAAATTCCATTTACGCCCACCTTAATTTGGTATACCATCGCGCTTGCCATTGTAGCAACTGTTTTACCATCCTTTATGATGAGTAATGGGATGAAAATGATCGGTAGCAATAATGTGTCGATCATAACTAGTATTGGTCCGGTTTCAACTATTATTCAAGCACATTTTTTTCTTGGAGAAACCATCATCTTCCCACAATTGATCGGAACCATTTTAGTAATCATCGGTGTATTACTCATTGGCTGGCAATCTAAAAAGGAGTCGGCAGAAAAAGTTTAAAATTCGTTTACCGAGGATTTATTGCCAGTTACCGAGCATTGTTAACCAATTGCCTAAATGCACTTTCCCAGCCTATTTAGTCGCCCTAGATTTGTGGAACAAAACCAAAACAATGGACAACGAACAAAACCCAATCAAACACAATAACCGAGGCAATATCACTGCCGGTTTAATTTTAATCTTAGTAGGTGCTGCGTTCTTATTACGCAAAATGGATTTCTTTTTCCCTGACTGGCTTTTTAGCTGGCCAACCTTATTAATCATTGTTGGAATTTATAGTGGTGTAAAACACAACTTCAGAAACAATGCATGGATTTTTCTTATTGGCTTCGGGATGTTTTTTTTGATACAAGACTATATCCCCGAAATCCCAAGCAGAAGATTCTTATTACCCATTTTCATAATTGTTGCGGGGGTTATTATGATCTTAAGACCCAACAGACGATTTTATGGAGATCGAATTAGTGAAAAATTCGCAAATAAAGACTGGGCTAGAACTGGAAGCTGGCAGGCCTATGGAAGTAATAAAGGAATGGATAGTGGTGATTATTTAAATATCGATTCCGTCTTTAGTGGTGTACAAAGAACCATCTTATCCAAAAACTTTCAGGGTGGTAGGATCGCCTGTGTATTTGGCGGTGCCGAGATCGATTTGACACAGGCAGATTTCACTGGAACTGTAATGTTGAAATTAGAAGCTGTATTTGGTGGCATCAAATTAATTGTTCCCCCGCACTGGCAAGTGATCAATGAAATTGATGGCGTATTTCACGGCGTTGATGATAAAAGAAGATCACCTGCAGGAGCATACAATGATATCAATAAAACCTTGGTATTAAAAGGTTCCGCAGTATTTGGTGGAATTGAAATCAGAAGTTACTAAATTCATTGCTCAAGCAATTCCATTGAAAGAAAGTATTCTTCAAAATAAAAACAAACTCCTACTCAGTATCTCTTATGTGCTGGGTTGGAGTTTTTTTACATTGATCCAAATCAAACTCTTACAAGATCTTGGGATCACTCCCAGTATTGCTTGGATAGACGCCTGTGTCAGCTCCTTAACATTAGCACTGATCAGTTATTTAATCGTCAATAATATGCGTTACTACCTGCCAGGGAAAGAACGCTATTGGTATGTGTTTGTATTGAGTCTTGCTTTAAGTGGACTTTGGTTATTAGTTGTACGTTCTATCCTGTGGTTTTGGTTCAAAGAAAATGCTGCTTACCAACAATTTTTAAGTCAGACTTCCAATGTTCGCTACGCCATTAGTTTTCTGTTGATTGGTTGTATTACAATGGTAAGCTTACTTTGGTTTTCTCAAAAAGATGCAACTGAAATAAAGGAAAGAGAACAAGAAACTTTGCAGTTGGCAAAGGATGCAGAACTTTTTAAACTGAGGCAACAATTACAACCACATTTTTTATTCAATAGTCTCAATAGCATTAGTGCCCTTGCAGGTTCACAACCAGAAAAGGCAAGACATATGATCCAACAACTATCTGAATTTCTTAGAGGCACACTCAGAAAAGATGATCAAGAATCTATAAGCCTGCAAGAAGAAATTGATTATTTACAATTATACCTGGATATAGAAAAAGTAAGATTCGGCCATCGCCTTGATACTATTGTTACAATTAGTGAGGATGCTGCCAAACTAAAGTTACCAGCGTTGATCTTACAACCCATTGTAGAAAATGCAATTAAATTCGGACTCTATGATACTACCGAAGCAGTTACCATCAGTATCAATGCGATTGCCCTTCCAAATGCTTTGCAAATTGTAGTAAGAAATCCTTTTGATTCTGAAACATCTAATCATGGTAAAGGAACTGGTTTTGGTCTTTCTTCTATTCAAAGAAGATTATATCTTATTTATGGAAGGAACGATTTATTAAAAACATCATTCACAGAAAATACATTTACTTGTAGTATAGAGATCCCTGCATAAAATAATACTTATGAAACTGATCATAATTGATGATGAGCCATTGGCAAGAAGCCTGATCGTAGAATACCTGAGCAATTTTCCAGAACTGGAATTGGTGCAGGAATGTGGAGATGGATTTGAAGGATTAAAAGCTATCAATCAACACAAACCCGATCTGATTTTTCTAGATATCCAAATGCCCAAAATCAATGGATTTGAATTATTAGAACTCATCGAAAATCCACCTGCTGTTATTTTTACTACTGCATTTGAAGCTTACGCCATTAAGGCATTTGAAGCACATGCCATAGATTATCTGTTGAAGCCATTTAGCAGAGAACGTTTTAACAAAGCGGTACAAAAATGGTTGCAACAAAAAAACACTGTTGTTCAAAATGCCGCACCTCTATTAGATACCATTGCTGCCAGCACTGGTCAGCACAATAGAATTGTTTTAAAAGACAATGGTAAAATCAAAATCATTCCTACCCAACAAGTGCTCTATCTTGAATCTGCAGATGATTATGTGAAAATCCATACTGCAGAAGGAACTTTCCTTAAGAATAAGACCATGCAATACTTTGAAACCCATTTGGGCGAACAAGACTTTGTGAGGATACACCGATCATACTTAGTTAAGATCCAACTGATCAGCCGCCTGGAACCTTACGAAAAAGACAGCCATTTAGCCATTTTGAGTACTGGGCAAAAATTGCCAGTTAGTAAAGCCGGGTATGCAAAACTGAAGCTGGTATTGGGTCTTTAAGCAAAAGCTGACCTTTATCATTGGACGATTGCCCATAATTAGCTTACTATGCATCCAAATATTTGGTTGCAATGGCAAATAACAATTTCAATATAGAAGGTCTATCGGATCAAGAAGTAATCGAGGCTAGAACAAAATTCGGGCACAACGCACTTGACTTTAAAAAAGAGAATGGCTTTATTGACGCACTGAAAAGTTTGGCAAAAGAACCCATGGTGGTTTTACTATTGGCGGCTTCCATTATATATTTTGTAAGTGGAAAAACAGGTGATGGTATTTTTTTATCCTGCGCAATCATATTGGTAGCTACCATTTCTTTATTCCAGGATTCAAGAAGTAGAAATGCATTAGAAAAATTAAAAAACTTTTCCGAACCAAATTCTAAAGTAATTCGCAATGGGGAACTCATCGATATCAAAAGTGATGAAATAGTTGTTGGCGATTTTTTGATGGTGGAAGAAGGAACTTCCATCGCCGCTGATGGGGTGATTGTGCGGTCGAACGACTTTTCAGTAAATGAGTCGGTATTAACCGGCGAATCACTTTCATTTTATAAAGACGCCACTCAAGAAAATCCAACCATTTTTCGCGGCACTACCGTTGCAAGTGGCCTTGCCATTGTAACTGTAACAGCCATTGGAAATGATACACAGCTTGGAAAAATTGGTAAAAGCCTTGAAACTATAGTTGAAGAAAAAACACCCCTCGAATTACAAATTTTTAATTTTGTAAAGAAGATGGTGATTTTTGGGGCAATTGTTTTTGCGATTGTTTGGTTCATCAATTACCAACACTCCAAAGATTTACTAGACAGTTTACTCAAGGCACTAACACTAGCCATGAGTATCTTACCCGAAGAGATACCAGTTGCATTGGCCACTTTTATGGCATTAGGTGCTTGGCGTTTGATGCAGTTGGGGATCATAGTTAAACAAACCAAAACTGTAGAAACACTGGGAAGTGCCACAGTGATCTGCACTGATAAAACAGGTACACTCACAGAAAATAAAATGAGTCTTGCCAAACTCTTTGTTTTATCAGAAGGCCACATTAGCAAAACAGATTCCAACCTAACAACCGCTGATAAAGATTTGATTCAAACTGCTATGTGGGCTAGTGAACCCATTCCTTTCGACCCAATGGAAATTGCACTTCATGAATCCTATTCCAAACTAACTCAGAACGATGAACGGCCCGCCTATCATATGATACATGAATATCCATTGAGCGGTAAACCTCCCATGATGACCCACCTTTTTGAAAATAAAGAAGGCAATCGAATCATTGCTGCTAAAGGCGCACCAGAAGCTATTATACAGGTATCAAAATTAACCGCAACAGAAATCGTTGAAATCAAAAATGCGATCGAATCGCTTACGAGTGAAGGCTACCGTGTGTTATGCGTGGCTGAAACAACTTTTAGTGGTACAGATTTTCCTAAAACACAACAGGAATTCAAGTTTGATTTTAAAGGTGTTCTGGCATTTTATGACCCTCCAAAGAAAAATATTGGTGATGTCTTAAAGCATTTCTATGATGCAGGCATTTCAGTTAAAATAGTTACTGGAGATAATGCTGCAACCACTGCTTCCATAGCGCAACAGGTTGGATTTAAGGGTTATGAAAATACCATCACTGGTGATGAATTGATGCATTTATCTAATGAGGAATTGCAATCAAAAATTAAAGACATTCAAATATTTACCAGAATGTTCCCAGAAGCAAAACTAAGGATCATCAATGCTTTAAAAAGCAATAATGAGATCGTTGCAATGACTGGCGATGGTGTGAACGACGGCCCTGCTTTAAAAGCCGCTCATATTGGAATTGCAATGGGTAAAAAAGGAACTGAAATTGCCAAGCAGGCAGCTTCATTGATCTTGATGGAAGACGACCTATCAAAAATGGTGGATGCCATTGCAATGGGAAGAAGGATCTATACCAATTTAAAGAAAGCCATTCAATACATCATCTCCATTCATATTCCAATTGTATTAACTGTATTTCTACCACTGGCATTGGGATGGATCTACCCGAATATTTTTAGCCCGGTTCATATCATTTTCTTAGAGTTAATTATGGGACCAACCTGCTCCATCATTTATGAAAATGAGCCAATGGAAAAAAACACCATGAAACAATTACCCCGGGCTTTGAGTAATACATTTTTTAATTGGAAAGAGCTTACTACTAGTATCATTCAGGGTTTAATGATCACTGTGGGAACTATGGCGGCTTATCAATATGCAGTAAGCCAGCAACAAGATGAGGCAACTACCAGAACCATGGTATTTACCGTTTTGATCGCTGCTAATATATTACTGACATTGGTAAATAGGTCTTTCTATTATTCGCTTTTCACCACCTTAAAATATAAAAACAACCTGGTTGTATTAATCATTCTGATCACTTTGGCGATCACAGGATTATTGATTTTTGTGCCGCCACTGACACAATTTTTTGGCTTTGCACAATTATCACTCAACCTGATTCTTATTTCCATGGGAATAGGATTTGCATCCGTTATTTGGTATGAACTGATCAAATGGCAGAAAAGAATGGTTAGAAGAAAGAAATAATTCTAAAAAGCAAGATTGATTAAAATGTTATAGGGTTAGTCAAAAAAAAAATCTTGTTTTACGTAATAATAATTGGCAATCAGTTATTTAATTAATTTTTGTTACCTCCCCAACAAATCAGATGCAGGAACTAACAGTTATAAAATCACTCAATGCTGTTAAACATACAGTAATTTATATTGGAAATTTCGAAGGTTCAATTGAATATATATCTCCTTCCATTGAACAATTATTGGGGCACCCAATCGATAATTATTATAAACCTGGTTTTTGGGTTTCATTATTACATCCAGAGGATCAGGTTATTCTGAATGATTTTTTCACGCGTCTCTATGAAATAACGGAATTTAAAGTAACGGTTAGATTCATGAAATCTGATGGCAGTTACTTATCCATTATAAACACTGGAACTGTTGTCCGCGAAGACAATAAGTTGTTTTCTATTGTTGGAAATCTAAGGTCTTTAACAAAAGACGATAGTAATAAAAAGGTTTTGGACATTAATACAACTTATTCAGAATTATTACTCGATAATATCGGACTCATTTTTTATGCCATTGATCGTGATTTTAGGGTTGTAGCAAAAAATAAATTATTCGATAAATGGGTTTGGGAAAAGAATGAAATAATTTATAAAATTGGAGATAGTATTTTTCATTCGAAAATTTCACCGGAAGTTGTAAAAGAGTATACAAAGTCATATAATTATTGCATGAATAATGGCTTTTTCACGACCCGTCTTCCAAGCGGAGATGGTGAATATGAATTAGCCCTTTCTCCAATTATTATGAAGAGCAATGTGGAAGGGGTTTCCGTTTTTCAATTCAACAAATCTTCAGAAAGGAATATATTAAATACAGCCTCTTATCTGAGTAGCGCTCTAGAAAATAAGGTCAACGCGTCAATGGAATTGATCTATATTCTGGACAAAGATTTAAAATTCATTTCTTTTAACGAGGCATATGGCAAACACTACCATGATTTTTTAAATAGATATCCCATTGTTGGACAAAAAACAGATTTCATTCATGGTGATTCGATTGTTAGTATCAATCTCAGAAACTGGTATTCTAAAGTATTAGAAGGAGATAATGTCGATACCATTCTATACCTGGGAGACCAGATCATCCATTTAAAAATTACACCTAACTATAATACCAACCACGAGATCTGTGGATTAACCGCAGTTAATAAAGACATCACAACACTGAACGAATCGCAAAAGAAACTTATTGAAAGTGAGGAGAAGTATAAATATGTGGTAGACCATGTAACAGATATTGTATTTCAAACTGATCAGGAAGGCTATTGGAGCTATCTCAATAATGCCTGGGAAAACATCATGGAATTCAAGATTGATGAATCAGTTGGCACTTTATTTTTCAATTACTTACACCCGGATGATGTTGAAAGAAACCAGATCCTTTTTACACCATTAATTAATAGAGAAAAATCTTATTGCTCCCACGAAATCAGGTATATCACCAAATCCGGAAAAATAAAATGGATCAGGGTATATGCAACCCTTCTTTTAGACAAGTCAGACAATATCATGGGTACCACAGGAACCTTAAAAGATATTACGTTAGAAAAAGAGAATAGTTATCGATACGAACTCTTATCAAAGAATGTGAATGACCTTATTTGCCTTTTAGAAACAGATGGAACATTTCTATATGTTTCCCCTTCTTTTTCTTCATTATTAGGTTATCAGTTGGATGAATTGACCCAAACCAATGTTAAGGAATATTTTCATCCCGAAGAGTTGGATTCAATCATTGACTTTTCAGATGAACAGGGGGCTACCAAAAATTTAATCTCCTATACATCTTACAGATTTAAAAATAAATCAGGGGGCTACCATTGGGTTGAAACGAATGCCAAAATGTTCTATGACGAATTTTATGGTAGGAAATTAATCAATGCATCTTCTAGAATTATAGACGAAAGAAAGATCCTAGAACAACAGTTACTAAATTCCTTACAAAAGGAAAGAGATCTGAATCAGCTCAAATCAAAGTTTGTAAGCATGGCCTCTCATGAGTTCAGAACGCCTATGACTACCATCAAAAGTTGTGCTGAACTTGCTGCATTATATTTAGAAAAAAATAACGAAATAAGTTTAGGGAAGGCAAAAAAGCATATCCACACTATTGATGAGGAAATTGATCGACTTTCTACATTGATCAATGACATTTTACTATTAGGAAAAATCGAATCAGAATCGTTCAAACTCAATAAAAAGGAATACGATATCAGTAAATTATTGAATGAAGTAATTAAAAAACAAATTGGTTTACAAGACGATGAAAGAACTACTGAACTAATTATTTCAGGCAAACCCATTCCTGTAGAGATTGATGTAAATTATATGGGTTTAATCTTCGCTAATTTGTTATCGAATGCATTTAAATATTCAAACAATAAAAAATCGCCTGAAGTCTATTTGCAATATTTGCCAACAGGTATTGAAATAAATATTAAAGATTTTGGTATTGGCATCCCAGCAGTTGAACAAACACAAATGTTTAAATCATTTTTCAGAGCATCAAATACCCAAAATATAAAGGGTACTGGAATTGGACTTGTACTTGTGCATTATTTCATTGAACAACATGAAGGAACCGTCCAATTTGAAAGCGTACAACATGAAGGAACAACCTTTACCATTTCAATACCCTACAAATAACTAAAGAATAAAAATCGACTTTTTAAAGCCATTTTTTAATGGCATCTAATAGTTCTTTCGATTTGAAAGGTTTGAAGATATAACCATCTGCGCCGAAACTCAAAGCTGTATTTAATTCTTCTGTCTGTACTAATGCTGTTAAAAAAATAAAAGGGGTCTGGGCAACTATGGAAGATTTAATTGCTCTCAAAACACCCATTCCATCAATCAATGGCATCAACATATCGCAAAATATAAGGTCCGGATTTTCCGAAATGGCAACTCGGATTCCCACTTCTCCATTTTCTGCCTCAATAACGATATAATCGTTCATTTCTAGTATCTCAACTATCGACTCTCTTATCCTTTTCTCGTCCTCAATAATTAGAATCTTATAACTCATCTGGCAAATATTGAAAAATTAATGGCAATCCGAAACGATGAATTTTTACAGGTATGCTGAAAAATAGGAAAATTTAATAGTACCAACTTGACTTTTAATTGAAACCAACAAATAAAAATAATGACTTAAGCTTAAATGTAAAATATGATCTTATTGTATCATTTTTTGACGATTTAATGCCACTTCCTAAGAAACATATTTCGGAATTTTAAATAATGAAAATATTAATACTATAAGAATTTATATATCCCCCATCTACGGTTGACGAAAACAAAAAACAGTATTGATCATACTGTTTTTTTGTTTCTTTAAATTTTATTTTTTTAGAGAAAGTCCTTTTTCCACCAATCGAATTGTCCAAAAATCATCAGCCCGATTGATATCGGTTATATAGGCATAAGGCATATAAAAATAGCCCTGATCACCCCAGGCATTACTCCATGAATTACGAACGATAAAAACTTTTTTAGCATCATCATATCCTACAGCCATCACTGCATGTCCGCCGATCCTGCTTTCGTTTGGCTTAGGCATTGTCATGTTTCCGTTTTTACCAATAGCTCGAAAACTTTCGAACACAGTGAAGCCAAATACAAATGGAAAACCTTCAAACAAACAGGATTGCAACTGATTTAAATTGGCATTATTCAAACGCATATAACTCAATACCTGATTGGTAGTTGCTTTTTGATAAAGTAATGCAGGAGGCTTGGTAGTGAATTGTGGAATGATATAGGGCCAGTCTTTTTCATTGCAAACACCTTCTCGATTCATCGTTTTAATGCCATCCCGAATAAATGCACCACTATCCGACAAAACGGTATTGATCAACACCCGCTCGTTGTAGTAAATAAAAAGTCGAGATGGTACAAAGTTGGGAATAGCTTGCCTTTTCTGACCAAACTGAAAGGCGCCACCAAGCGCATTTGCTGTGCAGCTACCTAATGCACCTTGATCGTACACTGCAGGGCATTTTTTTCTTAAATCAATTTTTGCAGGAAGATTTCGCATGACCCCCATGGGAGCAGTATACAAAAGGTCGCGATGGTCTGGAAAATCTGGTAACCAGCCTAAATAATAATCGTGTTTGGCTAAATGTTTCTTTTTCATGTTTGTTGGATTAGTGAATGACTAATCAACAAACATAAAAGTTGAAACAAGTTTTTAAAACAGTGTTTACACGGTTTTTGAAGGGGGTGATTCTATAATTTTCTTCCCGTATTTATAACGTTGACGCCTTTGAATTTGGAAGTAGCACATCCGTGTGATACAGCACTAACCTGACCAGGCTGCCCCTTACCATCAGAAAAAGTACCGCCATAACGATAATCAGATTCATCAGCTATCGCTACACAACTATTCCAGAATTCCTGGGTGTTTGCTTGATAGGCTGCGTCTTTTAAGAGACCTACGATTTGTCCGTTTTTAATTTCAAAAGCTAACTGTGCACTGAATTGAAAATTATAACGCTGTTGATCGATGCTATAAGAATTTCTACCAAACATATAAATCCCCTTCTCGGTATTCTTGATCATATCAGCAACTTTCAATGCAGACTTGCCCGGCTGCAAACTCACATTTGGCATACGTTGAAATTGAAAACTTTTCCAACTGTCTGCATATGAACAACCCTGTGATGCCTTTAACCCGAGGATATGCGCCTGATCGCGCGTTGCTTGATAGTTTACCAGCACACCATCTTTAATAATGTCCCATTTGCCACATTGTACGCCTTCATCATCATATCCTACAGCACCAAGTGATCCGACTTGTGTTTTATCGCCCACAAAATTTACCAGATCAGAACCGAATTTAAAATTGCCCGATTTCCATTTGTCTAATGTTAAGAAACTAGTACCTGCATAATTTGCTTCATATCCTAATACCCGATCTAATTCAGTTGGATGCCCAACAGATTCGTGAATGGTTAAAAACAAATTCGAAGGATCTAAGATCAAATCGTATTTTCCTGGCTCCACTGGTTTAGCACTTAATTTTTCAGATACCTGCTTAGTTGCTAAACGAACATCTTCTAAAATATCATAACGTTTTTTATACAGTGTAAAAATACCGTCTAGCTCTTCCTTCTTATCAGGAATTAAATATTCATAACCCATCCCCATTGGGGCACTCAACGCATTTCTGGTTTGAAATTTTCCACTTGCTGCATCAATTTTTGTAACCGTAAATGTTGGCCAAATGCGATGCACATCCTGATCAATATAAGAACCTTCAGTAGATGCAAAATATTTTTGTTCATTAACACAAGAGATCGAAGAGTTGATGAAATTGGCACCATTTTGCAATGCAATATCATTCACGTGTAAAAGCAGATCTACTTTTTCTTTGAGTGATACTTCAAATGCATTTTTCAGGATGGGCGCTTTCCAACTCACATTTCCATACCCTTTTTGTGGTGCTAATTGTACTTGCTCTTCCAACAGTTTCGCATTGAACTTCGCGATCTGAACAGCAAGGTCAGCCGTTCTTGCAATGGCATCCGTAGTTAGATCATCGGTAGATGCAAAGCCCCAGCTACCGTTGGCTATGACGCGGATTCCCATGCCATTGGTTTCTGTATTGGAAATATTTTGAACACGTTTTTCGCGGGTGTTCACTGACTGACTCAAATACCTTCCAATCCGCACATCTGCATAAGTAGCACCTTTTGATGTAGCTGCATTCAATGCAAGATCAGCTAAGCGTTTTTTTAAAGCCAGGTCTGCTGGCATTAAAAATTCTTCAGCCGCAAATAATCTTGCTGGCTTTAATAATCCTGCACCTGCAGTTATTCCACCTAGGTATAAAAAATCTCTCCTTTTCAAGGCAATAATTTTATTGAATGGTCAATTTTAAAAACATAAAAAAGACCCCGAAAGGTCTTTTCTAATTTTATTAAACAGCGTCTGATAAAGATGTAAATGTGAAATCACGAATCCGCATCGGAGGAATTAAATAACTCCTATTCGATTCTACACTGATACTTCTTTCCACCTTTCCCAATGCATCAACATTGTTTAACATGATCACTGGACTTTCATTGAAGCGCATATTCTTGATCGGATATTTGATCTGTCCGTTTTCAATATAAAAAGTTCCATCCCGTGTCAAACCAGTTAACAGCAAAGATTGTGCGTCTACCAATCGGATGTACCAAAGTTTTGAAACGAGGATGCCTCTTTCCGTACCTTTGATCAGTTCTTCCAAAGTTGCAGTGCCGCCATCCATGATAATATTACTTGCAAACGGACCAGCAGCTACATTTTTCTTTTGTGCCCAAAATTGCGAATAGCTTAAATTTTTCACCATCCCTTTCTCGATCCAATTCACACGATCTAAAGCAAAGCCTTCGCTGTTCCAGGTATTATCTGGCAAGTCGGGATGGAATGGATCTGAATAAATATTTACTTTTTCATCCATCAATTGTTCTCCAATTCTATTGCCACCACCTGGTTTGCTCATAAAGCTTCTGCCTTCATCGGCGCTTCTTGCGTCGAGACCGCGAAACATATTTTCCAACATATAGGTTGCTGCAACTGGCTCTAAAATCACCGTGTATTTTCCTGGCTCAATAGCTTTCGCATTGGCAGAACCATTTGCTTTTTGTGCTGCAATTTTAGTGGCCCCAGCAGTGTCTAATTTGCTGACGTCGTTAAATCCTCTTGCTGCATATCCAGAACCAGTACCTTCCTGATTTCTAGTAGTTACAGAAAAGATTACATCAGTTCCTTTGTTAAAACCAAAGAATCCTTTTGAATTCATCACTGCAGTAAATGTGGTTTTTTTTTCAATAAAACCTGCAGCTTCTAATTTATTTTCCTTGGTTACTTTAATACTTTTCAATACAGCTTCAGCCCTAGTATCAGGAGTGATGGCTGCAGTTGATGCTACAAAAGTTTTTGATTCTTTGTAATCAATCGCGCCACGCATGGGCATGTATTCAGAATTTTCTGGTGCTAGCTGTGCCAATTCCTCAGCACGTTTCACCACTTTCTTCAAGGATACATCATCAAATTCATTGATGCTTGCAACGGCAGATTTCTTGCCATACACAGAACGAACTGCGAGTGTTAAAGTACTGGTATCGCCGGCAGTAGAAACAGAATTTCGTGCATAGCGGATATTGCCTCCTTCTACCCCACTTAAAGAAACTTCAGTTTCGTCGGCAGTAGCAAATGCCAATACTTTTTTGAGTAATGCTTGTGCGTCTTCTTTATTGAGTAATGCCATAATAGTTTAGATTTTTCTTGCAGTATTAATTACGTTAACGCCATTGAAACGAGTGGTGGCACTACCGTGCGACACTGCGTTTGACTGACCAGGCTGTCCCTTACCATCATTGAATGCGCCACCCAAGCGGTAGTCAGATTCATCAGCAATGGCCGAACAACTATTCCAGAATTCTTGGGTATTAGATTGATAGGCCACGTCTTTCAACATACCAACAATCTTTCCGTTTTTAACTTCGTAGAAACTTTGTCCGCCAAACTGGAAATTATACCGCTGTTGATCAATTGAGAATGAACCATCACCAATGATATAAATTCCTTTCTCTACATTCTTGATCAAATCATCAACACTTAGTTTTTCTTTACCTGGCTGTAATGAAACGTTTGGCATTCTTTGGAACTGTACATCATTCCAACTCTGCGCATAGCAACAACCATGACTTTCTTTCATTCCCAACATATGTGCCTGATCACGAATGGCTTGGAAGTTAACTAGGATACCATCTTTAATGATATCCCATTTCTTAGTTCCAACTCCTTCATCATCATAACCCACTGCGCCCAAAGAACCATATTGCAATTTGTCAGCAACAATATTCACCAACTTACTTCCGAAATTGAATTTATTAGAATGTAGTTTTTCGAGCGATAAGAAACTAGTTCCTGCATAGTTTGCCTCATAGCCCAAAACGCGATCTAATTCTGTAGGATGCGCAACAGATTCATGTATGGTTAACCACAAATGAGATGGATCTAAGATCAGATCGTATTTTCCTGGCTCAACAGTTTTCGCAGTGATCTTTTGCTTCACGCCTTCTGTAGCATTGCGAATATCTTCCATCATGTCGTACCTGTTTTTA
>CAIYAG010000341.1 GCA_903924075.1 uncultured Bacteroidota bacterium
CCTGACGCTTTTCTTCGTTCTTTTTGTTCTTATCGTTGATTTGTCTACTCATTAACTGAGAAGACTCATACCAGAAAGTATAGTTACCAGTAAAGACCTTAATCTTACTTCGATCCACATCAGCCACATGCGTACAAATGGTATCTAAAAAGTGACGATCGTGACTAACTACCAACACGATGTTTTCGTAATCAGCTAAAAAGTTTTCTAACCAACCGATGGTTTCAATATCCAATCCATTAGTAGGCTCATCTAACAATAAGATATCTGGATTTCCAAATAATGCCTGTGCTAATAATACCCTTACTTTAAAGTTACTAGGGATATCTTTCATCAAGCTCTGATGCAAATTCTCTGTTACACCTAAACTGCTCAAAAGCGTGCCAGCATTGCTTTCTGCTTCATAGCCACCCATCTCACCAAAATCAGCTTCTAACTCACCCGCTTTCATTCCATCTTCTTCGGTGAAGTCTTCTTTTGCATAAATAGCATCACGTTCATGCATCACATCCCATAAATGTTTGTGACCCATTAGTACCGTATTCAAAACGGTACATTCATCAAACTCAAATTGGTTTTGTTTCAAGAAAGACATACGCTCTCCCTTTGAAATTTCCACAACACCTTTATTGGGCTCGATCTCGCCGCTTAATATTTTTAAAAAGGTAGATTTACCGGCACCATTGGCACCAATTACACCATAACAATTTCCTTTTTGGAAACTGATATTAACTTCATCAAATAATACCCTCTTGCCATAAGCGAGGGTGATATTTCTTGCACTAATCATGTAGGATAACTGTTTTCAGGCCGCAAAAGTAAGGTTTAAGGGCGGATTTTATCCAAAAACTATCAGGGGAAAGCACAGCATCTGTTACTTTAAACCCACCCCAGCCCCTCCCAGGAGGGGATATGAGGTTTTCTTCCTCCATTCTCCATTCTTCACTCTTCACTCTTCACTCTTCACTTGTTTCACCACTCTGCCCTAGCACTTGGGTGACAATCTAAGTTTGTAAACTGTTTTGCTTGATATTTATAATAGGCTGTTATGGCGATCATGGCGGCGTTGTCTGTACAAAATTCGAAAGAAGGAATAAAGACCTTCCAGCCTTGTTTCGACCCCATTTCCAGCAGGGCCTTACGCAATCCAGAATTCGCACTCACACCTCCAGCTAAGCAAACCTGCTTAACGCCTGTCTGAACTACTGCTTTCTTGAGTTTTTTCAATAAGATCTGAATGATCGTATACTGAACGGAAGCACATAGATCGTTCAGATTTGATTCGATGAAGCCAGGTTCTTGCTTTTGAAGAAAGTATAAAATAGAGGTCTTCAAACCACTAAAAGAAAAATTTAATTCAGGTATCTGTGGCTCTGCAAATTTGAATTTTAAAGGATCCCCTAGTGCTGCATACTTATCTATTAATGGTCCACCAGGATAAGGCAGACCCAATAATTTAGCCGTTTTATCAAATGCTTCCCCAGCAGCATCATCGATCGTTTCTCCTAAAATCTCAAGGTCTAATGGAGATCTAGCCAAAATGATTTGCGTATGACCACCACTCACTGTTAAACATAAAAA
>CAIYAG010000342.1 GCA_903924075.1 uncultured Bacteroidota bacterium
AAAAAAAGGATTAAACATCATTGAAATATCGGCCATCACCGGTACCTTAACAGCACTGGTAAGTTTAATTAGCATACTACACTTATAGATCAAGCATCATTATGCAAGAAACAAAGCAACAACATCAACGGCCCTACCTATTGCAATTATTATTTGATACTTGTGAACAGTATTTTATGATCCTTAAAAGATCTTGGATGCTTTTATTCTTGGCTGCTTTTGTGGGTGTCATGGGTGGAACGGGTTATTGGGCTATCAAGCATGATACCTATACCGCCAGAACAAGTTTTGTAGTGGAAGATACCAAGAGCAGTGGTGGTGGGTTTGCTTCTGCCGTTGCTGGTCAATTAGGATTTGATTTGGGAAGTTTGGGTTCTAGCTCCGGGCTTTTAGAGGGTGATAATATTTTACAGCTTTTAAAAAGCCATTCACTCATTAAGAAGGCATTGTTAACTGCAGTTGACAGCAGCCATAAAATTTCTTTAGCCGATGTTTACGCCAGTAGTTATGGCTTAGCAGACCAGTGGGCCAATAATCAAAAAATTGGACATCGCATTTCTTTCCCAGTTGGCGCTACCCTTTTTTCAAGACAGGATGATAGTTTGTTATATAGTATTATAAAGCGCATTGAAGAAAGAGAATTAGCCGTTACAAAGCCAGATAAAAAGCTGGGGTTATTTGAATTGCAAGTAACTACCAGAAACGAATTATTGAGCAAATTAATTTGTGAAAGATTGTTAGGAGTAACTTCCGAATTTTATATCAATACCAAAACAAATCGGATTAGAGGTAATGTTGATCGTTTACAAAAAAGGGTGGATAGTATACAGGCTTTGTTAAATCATAAAACGTATAAAGCAATTGAATCAAATAGGCAGTTGCTAGACATCAATCCTGCTTATGCACAAAGTGGCGAAATGAATGCGGAAGTATCTGCGAGAGACAAAATGGTACAGTCAACCATTTTTGCGGAATTAACCAAGAGTTTAGAAACCAGTAAAACATCTTTATTGCAAGAAACCCCAACCATACAAGTGGTAGACAATCCAGAATTACCCCTCAAGAAAAATGAAGTACTGTTATTGGAGACCCTTCTATTAGGCGCATTCATCGGAATTGCAGCTGCTGCTTTTGTGATCTTGTTTATTAAATCCTAGTGAACTAAAAATGATAGGCGATGGCAATATTGGCATGCACATTCAACAAGTCGTAGCCATTTTTATAATAGCCCAAACCATCTAATACATTCCACTCGTAATTGAGAGATCGGATCAAGCCCAGTTTACCAGAAAACACAAAATGATTGTGTCGATAGCTACCCACTAAATTTGTTGACACGTCTACCCAATGTCTTGTAGGGTCGTTCACAGCAGCAAAAGCATTATAAAAATAATCGTTGATGTGCAAATAGCGTTCAAATTCAATTCCTATTTTATTAAAGCCTTTTAGGTAGCTAATCGCAATGGTTTCGGTATTACTACCAGGGCCAATTCCCGAACCAATTATTTTTCCGTTATTGGTATAACCATGGGGCACAGAAGCGCTGGTATACCAGCTATTGGTATTCGAATCTAGTGTTAATTTAGAATTAGGTAATTGTAACTGGGTAAATTCGGCGGCTAATTCAATAAAAGACTCCTGCTTTGCATGCAATGGAATCAGTTTTCTTACCCCAGCCACAAATGCTCGTGGATAGCTATTTTCTACAGCCAGGTTAATGGGTGTAGGCATTTTATCGTTTCGGCCAAATTCGATGTACAGTTCCGCATGGTCTTTTGGCATCACATACCTAGCAAACAAAGATCCCATTGTTTCGTTGTTGCTGGCATTATAACCATAGTTCACCAAACTA
>CAIYAG010000343.1 GCA_903924075.1 uncultured Bacteroidota bacterium
AAGAAGAAATTGGTATGGCAAATGCCATTTACGGACTTGGCGTAATTATTGGTCCAGCATTAGGACCAACACTTGGCGGATATATTACAGACAATATGAATTGGCAATGGGTTTTCTATATCAATGTGCCATTTGGAATTTTAGCAACTGTATTAACGCTCATGTATGTCCAGGAATCGAAAAATAAGGTCGTCGCCTCGCGGATGGATTGGTTTGCACTTGCCATGCTAATCGCCGCTATTGGATCTTTGCAAGTAGTATTGGAAAAAGGACAGAGTGAGGATTGGTTTGAAACGCGTTATATCACTATTCTGGCCATTATTGCTTTATTTGCCGGAGTAATATTTGTGGTCAGAGAATTGCGGAAATCAAATCCAATTGTGAACCTCCGTTTATTTAATAATCGATCCTTCACCACAGGTACCGTTTTTAATTTCGTGCTTGGTTTTGGACTATACGGAACAACATTGGTGATCCCAATTTTTTGTCAAGGGTTATTAGGTTTTACTGCCATGCAAACAGGCTTGATCATGCTACCCGGTAGTATTGCAACCGCGATCATGATGCCAGTAGTTGGTACCTTATTAAAAAAGAAATACATCCACCCTGCGATTTATGCGGGTATGGGTTTGGTATTGTTTTTCATATTCAGTTTTGGTATGTCTAAATTGAATACACAAATTGGGGCCGAAGACTTTTTCTGGCCACTCATTATTCGCGGATTAGCCATGGGATTGATCTTTATACCTTTGACTACCATTTCCCTGGCCAATTTAAAAGGCGCTGAAATTCCTCAGGGCACTGCTTTGAGTAATATGGTGCGTCAGTTAGGTGGTAGTATAGGTATCGCTGTGATCACAACCTATATTAGTACGGATACTTATAAACATTATGCAGCATTGAATGATAATATCACCGCTATTCAACCAGAAACTCTTGAGAGAGTTAAAATGCTCACAGGCGCATTTGTAAGCAAGGGATATGATGTGGCATCAGCAACTAAAGGTGCATATAGTATTATAGCAAGAAGTATCTACGGTCAGGCAACTTTTCTTACATATAAAGATCTGTTTGTTTATTTAGGATTCTTCTTCCTTTTACTAATTCCATTACTCATTATGTTCAAAGAGAAAAAGAAAAAACTCGTTGAACACGACGAAGTAATGGAATGGGATGTAGTGGAATAACTAATTTTTGTTCTCTCAACTTTCATGTGCAGAATTTGCAGGATTTAATCAGTAAGTGAAACGGTTTTTATATTAACTTACTTACCCTAACATTTTTGCAATATGAATAATGATAAAACGAATAGCCGTCGCCGGTTTATTAGAAATACGGCAACCGCATTGGCCGGATTTACAATTGTACCCAGACATGTACTTGGTCGCGGCTTTCTCGCACCAAGCGATCAATTAACAAAAGGCATCATAGGTGTTGGTGGAATGGGCCGAGGTCATATTCCATACGCTGGTACAAGAGTTGTAGCCATCTGCGATGTTGATAAAAATCATTTAACCGAAGTCGCAAATAGTATTGGTGGTGGGGTGAAAACATTTCACGAACACGAAGCATTGATCGCATTACCAGAAGTAGATATCGTGCACATTGCAACGCCTCCCCATTGGCATGCCATCATGGCTATCGATGCTGCAAAAGCAGGAAAAGATATTTGGTGTGAGAAACCAATGACCAGAACCATTGGTGAAGGAAAGAAAGTAGTGGAGGCAATGACGCAATATCAGAAAATGTTTCGCTTAAATACCTGGTTCCGTTTTGAAGATAATTTTTATGGGATGAACACAACAGTTCGCCCTATCAAAAAATTAGTGGAATCTGGTTTATTAGGATGGCCATTGACTGTGACTGTTAGTAAAACTACAGGATTCGATTGGAAGTTCTATTGGGTGGGAAAAACTAAATTAGAAACCCAACCTATTCCAGCTGAATTAGATTATGATCGTTGGCTCGGACCCGCACCCTATAAGCCTTACAACGCACACCGTGTACACCAAACTTTCAGAGGGTATTGGGATTATGATGGTGGTGGTTTGGGTGATATGGGTCAGCATTATATTGATCCTATACAATATTTTTTAGGGAAGGATGATACCAGTCCAGTTCTTGTAGAAGTGGATGCAGAAGAACAACACCCTGATGCATGTGGCACTTTCAGAAAACTCACTTTTACTTATGCTGATGGATGCAAGATCATTTTAGACGGAGAAGCAAAAGATCCAAATGCAGCTTATATAGAAGGACCAAATGGAAAACTCTTTGCAGGATTCAAATCAACTATTCCAAATCTCAAAGAGAAATTAGCAATGATGCCTGATCCTGCACCACAGGTCACCAATTTCTTGGATTCAGTTAAATACAGAACGCCGTTCGCTTTGAACGAAAAAAATGGATTCAGGTCTTGTACTATTATCAATCTAGGTAAGATCGCATTGCAGCTTGGACGAAATTTAAAATTCGATCCAGTGAATCAAACATTTATTGATGATACGGAAGCGAACTATATGATCAATCCATCCATGCGTGGACCATGGCATATTTAACAATCAAAAATTGAACCACTTCTTTAAATAGATCGTATGAAAAAAATTTGCAGCTTAATAGGTATTCTAGCTTTTATTTTTTTGCAATTGAATGCACAAAAGGCAAATACCAAAGTAGTTGAAACCATCCAGCCATTTCCATATCAGCATGCTCAAGAAGTAGATGCAGCAGTAGTTGCCATGAATGCATGGGGTAAATCTGATTGGAAGGCATTGTATAAAATGTTAGACGATGATTCACTAAAACTAAAAGCAACTTATGCATTAAACGTTTTTGTGAATAGAGCCTCTTTATCAGCCGATCAGAAATTAGCAGCCAAACAAAATTTAACTAAGGGACTCAAACAAGTTAAAACTGAATACGCGAAAAGATTTGTGCAGGCACAATTGAATTTACTAACTGATCAAACTGAAGTGAATCAATATTTATCCAGTTTGCCAAAAACAGATACTCGCCCACCTGCTGATCCATTATTAAATACATCACTCAATGCAGCCCAGCAATTGTTATTGGCACAGGATCTTTTGGAATCAAAAGTAAATCCCCTTACCATAAAGCAATTTTTGAATCGAGTTTCCAGAATCCCTGGTATTACTTCTTTCATGTTAGCAAGTAAATATTTAGATGATCCGATCGTTAGCAAAGACGCAGCATTGGTTACGGCAAGATTGGCATTGACTGATGAAACTGTTCAAGGTCCGGCTGTAAGAAGCGCACTTGAAAAAGCTCTGCCATTGATCAAAGGGGAAGATAGCGCAGTATTAGCAAAGGGTGTGACCAAGTTGCTGAAAAAAATGCCTTATGATTATGGTTATAACAATCTCTTTAATGGGAATGATTTAAGTGGTTGGAAAGCATTAGTTGGCAATCCGATCTTAAGAGCAAAAATGGGCGACTCAGCTTTGAAAGTTGAACAAGCAAAAGCAAATGGAAAAACAAAAGGCGACTGGATCGTAAAAGATGGCTTATTAATCTTTACTGGCAATGGCGATAACCTTGCAACAGATAAGCAGTATGCCGATTTTGAAATGTTTGTGGATTGGAAAATTACTGCTCAAGGTGATGCAGGAATTTATTTACGTGGCTCACCACAAGTGCAGATCTGGGATACCAGTAGAAGGGAAGTAGGAGCACAAGTGGGTTCTGGAGGATTATACAATAATCAAAAATATCAAAGTAAACCATTGGTTGTTGCTGATAATAAAATTGGCACTTGGAATAACTTTCATATCATCATGAAAGGAGAAAAAGTTACGGTGTATTTGAATGGGATTTTAGTAACAGACAATGTTACGCTTGAGAATTACTGGGATCGAAAAATTCCGATTTTTCCAAAAGAGCAGATCGAGTTACAAGCCCATGGAACATATGTGGCGTATAGAAATATTTATTTGAGAGAGTTGCCATCAACTGATCCGGTTGCTATTTCTGAAGATGAAAAAAAGCTGGGATTTGTTTCCTTATTTGATGGAACTAATTTGGATCAGTGGACTGGTAATACTACTGGATATATTGTAAAGAATGGAGTAGTAGAAGTGAACCCAGATGCAGGTGGTGGCGGAAACTTATACACTAAAGAAGAGTTTTCTGATTTTGTGTATCGTTTTGAATTTCAACTTACACCGGGTGCCAATAATGGCATTGGAATTCGTGCACCTTTAGAAGGCGATGCAGCTTATGTAGGAATGGAAATCCAGGTTTTAGATAGTGAGCATCCGATGTACAAAGATTTACACGAATACCAATACCATGGATCTGTGTATGGTGTAATTCCCGCTAAGCGTGGATTTTTATTGCCAACAGGAGAATGGAATAAAGAAGAAATTGCAATTCAAGGAAATAAAATAAAAGTGACTTTGAACGGAACTGTGATTGTTGATGGTGACATAAAAGAAGCTTCAAAAAATGGCACGATCGATCATAAAGAACACCCTGGATTATTAAGAACAAGTGGACATATTGGTTTCTTAGGTCATGGTGATGTTGTTCGTTTTAAAAACATGAGAGTAAAGAAAAGCGAAGAGATAAGAGATAAGAGTGAAGAGGGCAAAAAGAAAAAGCATTAAACGATATCCCCTCCTAGGATGGGCAGGGGTGGGTAAAATCAATTCATTAAAAAAGGTTCGATGAAATTCATCGAACCTTTTCATTTTGGAGTTTTATGGTTTAAATATATCTGTTGATCAAGTTCTCTAGATATTCTTGCTTGCCGCTTGTCACAGCTGGCTCTCCGCTTGATACAGCTAGGTTTCTTAGATCTTCTAAAGTTAATTTTCCTTCTTCGAAAGCTTTACCATTTCCATCATTATAAGAAGCATATCGATCGGCTCTGATTTTTTTGTATTCAGATTTTTGTAGGATATTATCTGCAACGATCAATGCTCTAGCAAATGTATCCATCCCACCTATATGTGCATGGAATAAATCTGCTGGGTCAGTAGAGTTTCTTCTGCGTTTTGCATCGAAGTTAATTCCACCACCTGCAAATCCACCAGCTTCTACAATGATCAACATGGCTTCCACTAGTTCATTAATATTGGTAGGGAACTGATCGGTATCCCATCCATTTTGATAATCACCTCTATTCGCATCCATACTGCCTAATAAGCCTGCATCTACCGCAACTTGTAATTCGTGTTGGAAAGTATGTCCAGCCAGTGTTGCGTGGTTTACTTCAATATTTAATTTGAAATCATTCAACAGATCATACTGACGTAAAAATCCGATCACGGTTTCTACATCATAATCGTATTGATGTTTACTTGGCTCACATGGTTTTGGCTCAATAAAGAATGTGCCCTTAAATCCTTGCTTGCGTGCATAATCTTTTGCGGTATGTAAGAAACGAGCAAGATGCTCTTTCTCTTTTTTCATATTGGTATTGAGTAAAGTCATATAGCCTTCACGACCACCCCAGAATACATAGTTTTCTCCACCCAATGCTATCGTAGCATCTAGAGCCGCTTTCACTTGTGCAGCACCATGCGCGAGAACATTAAAATCTGGATTAGTGGAGGCGCCATTCATATATCTGCGATTAGAAAATAAATTAGCAGTGCCCCATAACAATTTAACACCACTTGCATCCTGCTTTTCTTTTAAATAAGCAGTAACTGCAGCCAATCTTTTTTCATTGTCAACAACATCGTTCGTATAATCAACAACATCTACATCGTGGAAACAATAGTAAGGAAGACCAAGCTTGGTTATAAATTCAAATGCGGCATCAGCTTTGTCTTTCGCTCTGGAAACGGCATCAGCATTAGTATTCCAAGGGTAGATATGAGTAGGCTCTCCAAAAGGATCAGCACCATTACCTACAAAACTATGCCAGTAAGCACAGGCAAATCTGAGCCATTCTTTCATGGGTTTGCCTGCAACAACTCGGTTCTCATCATACCAAGCAAATGCAAGCGGGTTATCTGAGCCTTGTCCCTCAAATTTTATTTTTCCAATGTTGGGGAAATATTGTGTGGTTCCTGTAACAACTGACATAACGCTAATTTATAGTTTGATAAAATTTTATGATTCCATTTGTTTTTCTAAATATGCTTTCCATTCTGCATACAATGCATTGTAGGTGCTTGCATTCTTAGGTTCGATGATCGCCAATGGTTCATTGATACTAAATGCCTCTTTCGATGAAGCATACACTCCTAAACCAATACCAGCGCCAATTGCCGCGCCCACACTGCCATCCGTTTTATACAATTCAACAGGCACATTGGTAACATCTACAAATGCTTGTTGGAAAACGGTGCTCTGAAACATATTGGCATTTCCGGCGCGGATCACAGTAGGGGTTGTACCATTCTCTTTTAGAATATCCAATCCATATCTAAATGCAAATGCAATACTTTCTTGAGCAGCTCTATAAATATGAGCAGCAGAATGTACATTCAAATCAATATTGTTTATATGCGCACCTACTGTTTTATTTTCAAGCATCCTTTCAGCTCCATTTCCGAAAGGCAACATTTTTAATCCATTCGATCCCGCACTAATTGTTTCAGCAGACTCGTTGATTTGCTGATAGGAAAGATTTCCACCAGCAATTTTCTTTACCCAACTATTAAGAATACCAGTGCCATTGATGCAAAGTAAGATCCCGATCCGATTTAAATGATCAGAATGATTTACATGCGCAAAACTATTCACCCTTGAAAGTGGATCATATTTTAATTGATCACTCACACCATAGATCACCCCTGAAGTGCCAGCAGTAGCAGCTACTTCGCCTGGTTCGAAGACATTTAATGAAAGCGCATTGTTGGGTTGATCTCCTGCTTTATAAGTAACGGGTATACCTGCAGCTAATGAAAGCTCAGAAGCAATAGCAGCATTTAATTCGCCGTGCCTACTAAATACATCTTGAATATTTGGAATGAAGTTTTTATCAAATCCGTAGAATTGAAATAATTCATCCGAGAGTGAATTGTTTTTAAAATCCCAGAACATTCCCTCGCTCAATGATGAAATACTGGTACTAATACTATTCGAAAATTTCATCGCAATATAATCTCCGGGCAACATGATCTTGTCGATCTTTTCGTAAACAGCTGATTCATTTTTTTTGAGCCAAGCCAATTTCGAAGCAGTGAAATTTCCTGGAGAGTTTAATAAATGCGAAAGACAATATTCTGATCCTAATGTATTAAATGCATCATTGCCGATCTGTACAGCCCTGCTATCACACCAGATAATACTATTGTATAAAAGGTTTTGATCTTTATCAACACAAACCAATCCATGCATTTGATAAGCGATCCCAATCGCAGCTATATCAGCGGGATTGTATTGATGAGTTGCGTTCGCTTTTTGAATCGCTAGTTTGGTATGCTTCCACCAATCATTGGGTGATTGCTCGGCCCAGCCCTTTTGAAGGGCAATGATGGGCGTTTCTATTTCAGGGTATTGAACAGTACAAATGGTTTTTTGTGAAGCAGTTTCAACAACAGCTACTTTAATGGATGAAGTGCCAATATCTATACCTAATAATAACATATGAAGCAACCGTTTTAAAACGCGGACTCTAATATATCATTTTTATAGGACCAACCCAAGTAACTAAGATTAAATCACTTATAAAGATTTCCGGAGTGTTAAGGTAAATGGAACTTCAATCAGGCTATTTTGGTTATTCAGGATCATTTGAGCTGTGAGTTCTCCCATTTTATGAAAGTCAGTTGAAATTGTGGTAATTCCGTTTAAAATAAATTCTTTCCATGGAGTTTCATTGTAAGAGATGATTCCCATGTCTTTACATACTTCAAAACGAGATTTTTGAATTTTCCCCAATAAAATTACAAGGTCGTCTTCCACAAGATTAAGATATACATCTCCAGCGTCTAGCTGAACAGCGCTTATGTCATAGATCACTTCATTCTCAAATGCATATTCATTACAAAAACTGTGAAACCCTTTCAAGATCTCATCAGGGAAATAATTAAAAGCAGGAAATACTATTTTTATTTTTTTATACTTCTGAAGCATCGGTAAAGCGGCTTTCAATGCCCCAAAAATATCTTGCTCAAAATTTTCATAGACTGAAGAATAATTTCTTTTGATGCCAGGGATCAATTTGTCTAATAAGATCAATTGACCACCAGCGATCTCATTGATGATTTCATTGGCTTGATCACTTCCTTCCATAAAATGTGGGATGATCACATA
>CAIYAG010000344.1 GCA_903924075.1 uncultured Bacteroidota bacterium
CGCACTTCCACCAATACAATTTTTTCATCTATGATCTCGATCACTTTACCTTCTTCATTACTCAACAAAACCAATATATCGTCGCCAACTTGATACTTCATCCTCTTTCACTTTTATAAACGGCAAATTTACGGTAGTTGTATTTAGTATGCGAACTAAATGCAATTATTGATTGGCAAGTTTGCTTCTGCTTCTTCCATAAAGCAGGTAAATGCTCAATCCTAAAGCCATCCAGCCAAAGAAAACCATCCAGCTCTTGCCAGGGATCTCGATCATTAGATACATGCAGCAAAGCACACCAGCCACGGGAATGACCGAATAATTTCTTATAAAACTTAATACTGCAGTTATAATTGCTGCAGCTACAAAAATTAAAAACAAAATTTCCTGATACACTTCAGTACCAAGATTTGATAGATCCTCACCGATCCTTTCTCTAAACAAAAGGGCAAAAAGTGCTACAATCGCTGGAATAATAAATTTACCATTGATATAGGGCAACTGAAATTTACCCTGTTCTTTTGCAAGTCTGGGTAATACTAACACACCACCACATACTAATACAAATGCAAATAGTGTTCCAATACTGGTAAGGTCTGTCATTAATTTATCGTCTACAAATAACACAGGTATACCAACCAAGAAACCAGTCATAATCGTAGCAAATCCTGGTGTTTTATAACGCTTACTAAGCTTGCTGAATTTTTTGGGTAATAAACCATCCCTACTCATGCTCATCCAGATGCGGGGTTGTCCAATTTGAAAAACTAGTAATACACTTGTAGATGCAATTACGGCACTTACAGAAATGATGAATCCAATTTTCTGCATATGAATTTTATCGAACACATATGCCAGCGGATCTGCTACCCCTTCAAACTCTTTATAATTCACCATCCCCGTAATTACTAATGTAGTGATCACATATATCACTGTACAAATGAGCAATGAATACATCATTCCTCTGGGAAGATCTCTTTTGGGATTGGCACATTCTTCCGCAGTAGTAGAAATGGCATCAAATCCTATATAGGCAAAGAATACAGAAGACACGCCTTTCAAAACACCTGTCATTCCATTGGGTAAAAATGGTGTCCAGTTGGCGGTAGTACCTTCAGAAAAAATGTACCAGAATCCAATGATCGCAATAAATATGAGCACGATTATTTTAAGTCCCACCATAAAGTTGGCACTCTTTTTACTTTCACTAATTCCGATATATGCAAGAATAGTGATCAACCCAACAATGATAAAAGCAGGAAGATTGATGATCAGTTTCATACCAAAGATCTCGGGTGCTGTTGTATACACCAAACCCGCAACCGATTTACCATTTGCTATTGCATCTTGATAAGCCATTGCTGCTGTTTGATGACCAATCGCTAACCAATCAGGCAAATTAATATTTACGGCTTTCAATAAATTATTAAAATAGGCACTCCACGAAATGGCCACCACTACATTTCCTATCGCATACTCCAAGATCAAAGCCCAGCCAATGATCCAGGCAATGACTTCACCAAAACTTACATAAGAATAAGTGTAAGCGCTTCCAGATACAGGAACGCGTGATGCAAATTCAGCATAACACAAAGCAGTGAATCCACAGGTTACCGCAGTGATTAAAAAAAGAAAGATCACGCCTGGTCCGCCATTAAATGCCGCAGTACCAATCGTTGAAAAAATACCTGCCCCAATTACAGCAGCAACGCCCATAAAGGTCAGGTCCTTTACACGCAATACTTTTTTCATGTCGTTACCATGGCCATCCAATAAACCCGCATCATAATCCCTTTGAATGGTTTCTAACGACTTTTTCCGGAATAAAGAATTCGACATGTAGTGAAATTTTTATGTGCCTCAAATTAAAGGATATTCAGCAAAGAACAAGACTAATGGCTGATGAGTTTAATAGTCTCGCTGAATTAAAAAGTTGGCCAATTCTAATAAAGGCTTTTTACGGATCGAGACAACTGCAATTTCTTCCAAATGCATTAAAGCCGTTTGCAGGTATTTTTCTTTTAATGCATTTGCCCATGCATCTACATTACAAGCTTTAAAAATAGCCAGCACTTCTGTTACTTTATTAGCAGGATTTTCTTTCATCAATTGCAAGAGCTTATTTTTTTGCTCAGGATCTGCAACTTCTAATGCTTGAAGCAGCAAGAAAGTTTTTTTATTTTGACGGATATCGCCGCCCACATCTTTTCCGAATTTTTCCGGATCACCAAATGCATCCAAATAATCATCCTGTATTTGAAAAGCGATCCCTAAGTTTTTCCCGAAATCATATAAGTGTTTACGGTTACCAGCACTTGCACCACCTAGTATGGCACCCATTTCTAAACTAGCGGCAAGTAATACGGAGGTCTTTAAGCTGATCATATTGATGTACTCATTCAACGAAACATGTTCCTGTTTTTCAAAGTCCATATCCAGCTGCTGCCCTTCACACACTTCTTTTGCGGTTCTATTGAATAATTGTAAAATGCTATGAATATTATTATCCTGGATTTTATTGAGGTATTCATAAGCCTGGATCATCATCACATCTCCAGTTAATAAAGCAGTGCTTTCGCCATATTTTTTATGCACTGTTTCCATGCCCCTTCTTAATGGAGCCGCATCCATAATGTCATCATGTATCAATGTGAAATTGTGAAACAGTTCAATAGCAATTGCCACATGATATGCATCTGAATGAATTTCGTCGAATAGTTCATTTCCCATTAAACACATGATTGGCCTAACACGCTTTCCTCCCAATGCCAAGAAATACTCCCCTGGATCATATAAAGTTGCAGGCGATGCTGGAAAATGTCGGTGGGCAAATTTTGCCGCAAAAACGCTGATTAGCTCTTTAAATGAATGCATAGTACAAACCTAAATAATAAAATAAAAGCAACAGATAAAATCTTAACTATTCTATTTAACCTTTCAAAACTAATTTTGGCACGATTTTTTGAGGCTATTATAAAACTGATTCATGAAAAAAATATTTTTATTCGGATTCCTGCTAGTTGCTGTAATGGTAGTTCACGCACAGGAACAAAACAATGGGACTAGCTATACAACTGCAGTGGGATTAAAAATGTATCCCGGAGCATTGAGTGTGAAACACTTTATTGCGAACGATAGAGCAGTTGAAGGTTTGGCATTTATTTCGCAGGACGGCTTTAGATTAACTGGCTTGTATGAGATCCACAATGACTTAGGCTCAGTAGAAGGATTAAAATGGTATGTAGGTGGCGGAGCGCACTTAGGCATCTGGAGCGACCATTGGAAAACCCAATATCCTGAGCGTAATGCGGGGGTTAGTATTGGCGTTGATGGGGTCTTGGGATTAGATTATAAAATAAAAGGGGCTCCACTAAATTTGAGTTTTGACTGGCAGCCTTCCTTCAATTTTATTGGATATAATTATTTTGAAAGTGCTTGGGGAGGACTGGGTATTCGTTACACGTTTTAGGGAGTGAAGAGTGAAGAGTGAAGAGTGAAGAGTGGACAATCATTTTCATAGCGACATTATAGAAAACAAAAAGCCCCAAAGGAATTCTTTGGGGCTTTTACTATTTTTTAGTCAGCTAATTTAAATAGACTATCTACAAATTCATCCTTGTCAAATAAAATAAGATCTTCAATTTTTTCACCAACTCCTATATATTTCACTGGGATCTTGAACTGATCAGCAATTGCAAGTACTACACCTCCTTTTGCTGTTCCATCTAATTTGGTAATGGTGAGTGCTGTAACTTCTGTGGCTGCTGTAAACTGGCGTGCTTGTTCTACCGCGTTTTGTCCGGTTGAACCATCCAACACCAACATTACTTCGTGTGGGCCATCAGGTACGATTTTCTGAATCACCCTTTTTATTTTACTCAACTCTTCCATTAAATGGATCTTGTTGTGTAATCTTCCAGCAGTATCAATGATCACTACATCTGCATTCTTTGAAACGGCACTAGCCACAGTATCATAAGCAACTGCACTTGGATCTGAGCCCATTGCTTGCTTAACAATTGGCACTCCAACCCTTTCGCTCCAGATCGTTAATTGATCAACAGCAGCGGCTCTAAAAGTATCTGCAGCACCTAATAACACATTCATCCCTGCAGCTTTATAATGGTGGGCCAATTTGCCAATGGTGGTGGTCTTACCAACGCCATTCACACCAACTACTAAAATGATATAGGGCTTCTTACCTGGAGGTGCTGTAAAACTTTTATACGAATCTTCTGCAGCATCCACCAACACTGCTTTGATCTCTTGTTGTAAGATATTATTCAATTCAGAAGTGCCTAAGTATTTGTCTTCCTTAGCGCGCTTTTCTATTCTTTCAATGATTTTGATGGTAGTTTCAATGCCTACATCGGCACCTACTAATGCTTCTTCTAAATTATCTAGTACCTCTTCATCGATCGTTGTTTTTCCAGCAATCGCTTTAGTGATCTTGGCTAGAAATCCTTCTTTGGTTTTTTGTAAACCCTGATCAAGACTTTCTTTCTCTTTTTTTCCGAATAGCTTTCCTAAAAAACTCATGTCAACTACTTTAATAAGTATAAAATGAATATGCTATCAATCGATTCCTGACAAAATACAAAAAGCCTTCCCGAAAAAAGGGAAAGCTTTTCAATAAGTTTTTGATGGACCGACTATTTTTCAGCTAAGAAATCCTTCACCTTATCCTTGTGTACAATCGCCTCTTTAAAGGTGTATGCACCAGATTTAGGGCTACGAACAGCCTTGATAACTTTTGTCCAGTTTTTTGCCTCGGCAGATGCTTTTAAATCTTTTACCTTAGCGTTTTTAGAAGCTGCTTTTGCCATGACTATTTAATTTCTTTATGAACGGTTACTTTTTTCAGAATTGGGTTGTACTTCTTCAATTCAATACGCTCAGGCGTATTTTTCTTATTCTTTTTAGTGATATAACGGCTAGTACCCGCCATTCCACTTGTTTTGTGCTCTGTGCATTCCAGGATCACTTGAACCCTGTTACCTTTCTTTGCCATTGTATTAGGTAGTTTTCTTTGTTAATAGTTAGATCTTTGTACCAGCCAATCTCAATTCTTTGATAACTGA
>CAIYAG010000345.1 GCA_903924075.1 uncultured Bacteroidota bacterium
ATCGAACACCTTGATCAATACCAGCAAGATTATCAGCAGATCCCAGAAGTAGTAACTGCTGATGCAGGTTATGGCTCTGAAGAAAACTATGAATACTTAGCTGAGAAAGAAATTACAGCCTACGTAAAATATCACCAGTTTGATAGAGAGCAGAATGAACTCATTCAAAGTAAAAAACCATTTGCTGCTGAGAATCTGTATTACAATGCTGCGGCAGATTACTATGTGTGCCCAATGGGTCAGCGCATGAAAAACATTGGCATATATACCAGTAAATCCACCACTGGCTTTGAGCAACAGGCCACCAAGTATCAAGCAGCTAATTGTAGTAACTGCCCACTAAATGGGGCTTGCCATAAAGATAAAGGCAACCGAGTAATCAAGGTCAATCACCACCTAAATGAACTAAAGCAACAAGTCAAAGAAAAATTATTGAGTCAGGAGGGGATCAAAAAAAGAAAACAAAGATGCCATGATGTAGAACCAGTCTTTGCCAATATCAAAAACAACCACGGGTTCAGACGCTTTATGCTAAGAGGTAAAGAAAAAGTAGCCATTGAAATAGGATTAATTGCGCTGGCACACAATATGCGCAAAAAAGCAGCCTAATAGGGCTAATTAAACCCCTTAACTCAAAATCTAAACTCCCAGAACAAATCCTATAAATAAAATCTAAGATTATTACATCTAAAATATCAGGCATAAAAAAACCGTCTCATTTATTTATGAGACGGCCTCTTTGTATGATAGGATAATGATCGTCCGTTCTTCACTCTTCACTCTTATCTCTTCACTTTTTTTCCCTCATCTTAGTTCTTCTTCCACGCCCATGTCCACATCACTTTCCATGTAATTTTCTTTCCGTAAAGCAAGATTCCTGTGCGGTAAATTTTTGCTGCGATCCAGGTTGTGCCTAGGAATCCTAGAATTAGCAGTGCCATGCTAAGGAGTAGTTGGAACAGTGTAACCCCTTCAGGAACGCCATATGCAACCCTTGCCATCATAACGATTGGAGATGTTAGTGGGAATAGGCTACCAAAAATGGCAATACCACTATTCGGATCGTTTACTGCTTTCATCATGATCACTATCGCAAAAATGATCGGCATGGTGATTGGTAATAATAAACTTTGAGCATCTTGAGGATCTTCGTTTACTGCACTACCAACTGCTGCGAATAGAGAAGAATAGAGTAGGTATCCGCCAATAAAATAAAAGATAAAGCAGCCGATGATCAGTGGGAAGTTGATCGTACTTAAACCTTTCATTGCTCCAGACATAGCACCACTCTCTTGAACAGCATGTGCAGCTTGCATTCCCGCGGGTTGTATAGGTTGCCCCTGCATGGATTGAACCAAGGAAGGGAAGAGCATTGCGATGGCAAATTGAATGCCAAATACAAGCACGATCCAAATTAAAAATTGAATCAAACCAACCGCACCAATTCCAAAGATCTTGCCCATCATTAATTGAAATGGTTTTACACTACTGATGATCACTTCAGCGATCCTGCTCACTTTTTCTTCCATTACGCCACGCATTACCATAGTGCCATAAATAAAGAGAATAATATAGATCATAAAACCAGAGATCATACCCACCGCATAGCTAACGCCAACTTTAGTTTCGTTTTCTGTTTTACCAGAAGCTGAAGAGAATTGGATATACTCTTTTTCTTTTTGTATACTATCTAATTGCTCTTTAGTGATATTAAAACTCAGGAGTCTTTTTTCCTCTAAAGCTTTGTTGATCTTACTTTGAATTTTTTCGCGCGTCATCAGTCCCACAGACTTTGCCGAACGGAATTGTAATGAATCTTTGCCATCCAAGGTAAAACTTGCTGGTACATAGAGGTATGCTTGATAGTCATTTTTAGCAATGGAAGCCTGCAAAGCTGCAGTATCAGATGGTACAAATTCAAAGATCACTTCTTTGTCTTTTGATCCGATCTTACCATTGAAGATGTTTGCTTTGTCTGCCACAGCAATTTTGTAATTGTCTGTGGTCTTCACAGAAAAATAAATGATCATTCCATAAAACACGAAAATGATCAAGGGTAAACCGATGGTTGATAATAGAAAGGTTTTCTTTTGCACACGGGTTAAAAATTCCCTTTGTGCTACTAATATTATTTTGTTCATAACAGTTGATTAGTCGTTGATTGGTTGAAATGCACGAGTAGTGGCTTTGGTACCATCTACCAAATTGATGAAAATATCGTTGAGTGTAGGAAGTACTTCATTGAATGATTCGATCGTAAGATTTTGTTCAATAAAATATTTCAAAACATCGTTACTATTCTTTCCTTCATTGATTTTTACAGTGAGCAGGTTCGCAGTTTGATCTACGATGTGAAATGCATCGCTATTCAAATTAGCAGGTAGCTGATGCACTTTAACGCTATAGATATTTTCTTTGAATTGCTGTTTGATTTCAGTTACGGTACCATCCAGAATTTTCTTTCCTAGGTTCACCAATACAATATGGTCGCAGATCTCTTCTACCTGTTCCATTCTATGGGTACTAAAAATAACCGTGCAACCACGCTGTGCAAGTCCATATATTTCATCCTTGATCAGGTTTGCATTCACTGGATCTAATCCACTGAATGGTTCATCCAGAATAATGAGTTTGGGCTCGTGTAAAACAGTAATTACGAATTGTAGTTTTTGGCTCATCCCTTTACTCAGGTCCTCTACTTTTTTGTTCCACCAGCTTTCCATTTCCAGTCTTTTGAACCAGAATTTAATTTTTGCCATTGCCTCGGTTTTGCTCAAACCTTTTAATTGGGCAAGATAAAGGGCTTGGTCGCCGATCTTCATTTTTTTGTAAAGGCCTCGTTCTTCAGGCATGTATCCTATTTTGATGATATCATTAATAGGATCAAATTGTTGACCATCTAAAATGATCTCTCCTTGGTCAGGGTAAAAAATACCAGTGATCATTCTAAGTAAGGTGGTTTTACCAGCACCGTTTGGACCAAGCAGGCCGAAAATGCTACCTTTTTCGATCGAGAAACTAATATCATCTACCGCTTTTTGGGTAGCATAATATTTTTTCAGATTTTTCAGTTCCAGTATTTTACTCATAGTTGTTAGTTTTCAAATCGCTTGAAAGATTTGTTGATGCAGTTAAATTAAGAAAAACTATCTCGTTAGTAGTACCGTTTGAATAAATATTACAGATTGATTTTGGAATGCTATAAATTCGCGCCTTATAGAAAACCTCCCCCAATGGTTATGATGAAGAAAATTCTCTTATCGATCTGTTTACTCAGTGTATGTTTAGTAATGAGCAGCTGGGGTTTTTTAGGACACAAAACGGTACAGCAATTAGCTATTTACGAGCTACCTCAATCAATACGTTCTTTCTTTTTTAAAAATAAAGATAAATTGGTCTATGATTCACCAAGACCAGACATTCGCAGAAGTACTGAGAGTACAGAAGCCACAAAACATTTTATTGATCTGGAAATGTTTGGAAAAAATGCGGCAAATGAAATGCCAATGGATTGGAAAACTGCGGTAAAAAAATACACAAAAGATAGTTTGTTGAAATATGGCTATGTTCCCTATCATGTAATATATATGCAGGGCAAGCTTACTGAAGCATTCAAAGAAAAAAATAAAGACAGTATTCTTTTTTATGCGGCAGACCTTGGTCATTATATTTCAGATGCGAATGTTCCATTGCATACAACAGTGAATTATGATGGACAATTAACTGATCAAAAAGGGATTCACAGTTTATGGGAATCGATGATCCCTGAAATAGAAATAGCTAATTATACCCTGAATTCAAAGCATACTGCTACCTATTTAAAACATCCTGATCAAGCCATTTGGAAAGCAATAAGAGTTGCTGCGGCATTGGTTCCTATAATGTTGCAGAAAGAAAAGGAAGTGAGTAAATCATTTACAGATGAACAAAAATATCGTACACAAATACGCAGGGGCAAACCTTCAAAGTCTTATACTAGCGAGTTTGCAAAAGCTTATGCGGTAGCGTTGAAAAGTTCCATCAATGATCAATTGATCGCATCAGCAGATTTAGTGGCAGACTTCTATTATACCGCATGGGTAGATGCAGGCAAGCCCAATTTAGAAGAGATCAATAAAGAGTTTAGCACAGAGGATAATAATTCGCTGAACGAAGAATTAAAATTGTATCAAAAGAATGGCTTGATTGTAAATGATAAATTGATCTCTAAAAAAGCATCACCAGTTAAAGAAGAATTTTAATTGCTAGATTTGTTTTGAGCAAAGGAGCGCACATTTTTCACCATCCATTGCGGCGCTTACAATTCCACCAGCATACCCCGCACCTTCTCCACAGGGATACAAATTTTTGATTTGTGGATGGGCGCATGTTGCAACATCACGAGGAATTCTAACTGGTGAGGAAGTTCTGCTTTCAGTTGCTACAACAACTGCTTCATTAGTTAAATAACCATGCATTTTTTTGCCAAATGCCTTGAATCCACCTTGTAAACTTTGATGTATAAATGCTGGTAATACTTCTGAAAGATTGGTGGAATGTATCCCGGGCAAATAACTATTATCGGGTAAGGTTTCTGAGATTTTATTATTTGTAAAATCAACCATCCGCTGCGCAGGTGCTACCAATTTACCACCACCAGCTTTAAAGCAAGCTTGTTCAACAGCTGATTGAAAATGCATGAGCAACAATGGATCATTGGCATCTTGTAGGGAAGTGATTGCTGGATTATTTTTCTTGAAATAAGCAATGGCATCTACTATGGCTACTTGTACTACCATCCCGCTATTTGCAAAAGGATTATTTCTTTTACTTGGGCTCCAACCGTTAACAACCAGTTCACCCGGACTAGTAGCTGCTGGGGCAATAATTCCTCCGGGGCACATGCAAAAACTAAAGACGCCCCTTTCATTTACTTGTTCCACTAGGCCATAACTAGCTGGAGGAAGATTTTCATCACGTGTGTTACAATGATATTGAATCCGATCAATTAATGCTTGTGGGTGTTCGATCCGAACGCCAAGTGCAAAAGGTTTAGCCTCGAT
>CAIYAG010000346.1 GCA_903924075.1 uncultured Bacteroidota bacterium
GATAGTTTGCAAAAAATTGCCTTGATGCCTATAGACGAGAGGACAGTCTTTCTAAATAATAAGCTAAAACAATTGCGCAAAGAAGCCGGATTAAAAGATGCTGAAAACTTAGAAACCTCCTATGGCAATGCAGGAATGCAAGGGCTCAATCAAATAGAAAATAACCCTTTTGCAAGTGGAGGCAATAATGATTTCTATTTTCAAAATACATCATTGAAAACAAGAGGTTTTACTGAGTTCAAAACTAAATGGGGAAGTCGCCCAAATGTTGATAATTGGAGAAGACAATCTGCAGTTGAAAAATCTTTTGCTAAGTCTGCTCCCACTACGAAAACGGTTAACCAGGCATCGATAGATGCAGACAATATTGCAAAGAAACCAAAAGAATTAAACTTAGAAACTTTAACAGAGGATCTGCCGCTCACCAATGATAAAATGACGGCTTCCTATTTTAAAGTATTAACAGCATTACTCGGGAATGGCTCAGCATTCCAAAACGACCTGAGCGACTATCCTAGTGCTATTGAAGTATATAAAGCAATTGTTAGAAGGTTTACTAATATCAAGGAAACAGAAAAATCTTATTATAATTTAGCGAATTGCTACGACCGAAATAATCAACCAGTTCAGGCCGACTCGATCAGGAATCTTTTAAAGAACAATTTCCCTAATGGAACGTATACTAAACTAACCCAGCAAAAAGACATCCCCGTTAAAAAAGATCCAGCAACAGAAACTTATAAAGAAATTTACGACCTGTTTCTTTCAGGAAACTTTACACAAGCTATTGAAACAAAAAAAGTTGCTGATAAAAACTATGGCAGCACTTATTGGACGCCGCAACAATTATACATTGAAGCCATTTATTATGTAAAGAATCGACAGGATAGCATTGCAAATAAAAGACTGGAAGTGATACTGGCTCGTTTTCCAAATTCGCCAATGTCTGTGAAAGCCGCAACGATGGTGGATGTATTGAATAGAAGAAAAGAAATTGAGACTTATTTAACCAATTTGAAGGTTGAAGTACCAGCAGAAGAAGCGGTTCGCCAAATAGACCTTGACACCATTGCAACAGTAAAAACGGCCGTCCCATTTGTATCAGGTTCTACAGTTAAACAAACACCTAAGGACATTAAAGCACCTGGTATTATTACACCTAAGCTAAAACCAATCACCATTACAAACAATGGTTATTCATTTAATCCGGCAGATACGCAGTATGTAGCCGTAATACTTGTAAAAGTTGATGGGATCTTTGCCAGCGAAGGAAAGAATGCTTTTAACAGGTATAATAGAGATAGCTATAATAATCAAAAATTAACCGCTAATGCATCAGTGATATCCAGTCAGGAACAACTGATCTTGATCGGGCCTTTTGCAAATGCAGGTGATGCAATGGGATATTTGAATAAAACCAAACCAATGGCAGCCTCTCGAATCATACCTTGGCTCACACCTGAGAAATATAGTTTCACTATTATAAGTAACTCAAACCTGAATATATTGTTGAACAATAAGGACATTGCTGCCTATAAAACATTTATGCATGGCATTTTTCCTGATATTTTTTAAAAATGCTAACGTAAGATTCAAAAACTGTTATTTAGATTTACAATAAGTTTACACGATATAATATTCTCTATGTCTAGACCGGTTAAGATATTTTGGCGCATATTTTTTGGAGGATTGGGATTTGTGATTCTCTTTCTGTTAATGCTTAATTGGGGCTGGATCGGCGATATGCCTGATATCGAAGACATAGAGAACCCTACCGCATTGCAAGCAAGTCAGGTATATGCCCAGGATGGGTACCTAATGGGAAAATATTATATCGAGGACAGGATCAATGTATACTATAAAGATATTAGTAAACATGCGATCAATGCCCTCGTAGCAACTGAGGACAAACGATTCTACGACCATAGCGGTATCGATGCACAAGGATTGGCTAGGGCTTTCTTTTATCTTGGTAGTCAGGGTGGCGCAAGTACTATTACGATGCAGACCGCAAAAAACCTATTCACAGAGAACTGGAGCACCAAAAATTTCTTACTCAGAAGTATTCAGAAATTAAAGGAATGTATTATCGCTATCAAGCTTGAAAGGAATTTTACAAAAGAAGAAATTCTAACCTTATATCTAAATACAGTAGCATTTGGAGACAATGTTTTTGGAATTAGAAACGGAGCCAAAACGTTTTTTCAAAAAGAACCTGATCGTTTAAATGTGGAGGAATCAGCAGTACTGATTGGAATGATCAATGGCCCAGGTTTATATAACCCAAGACGTAACCCCCGTCAGGCTTTAGAAAGAAGAAATCTGGTTTTGAACAGAATGGTTCAGAAAGATTATTTAAGCAGTACCGAAGCAGAGGTCTTAAAGAGAAAACCAATAGAATTAAATTTTAAAAAATTAGATGAGAGTGCTGGCCTTGGACCTTATTTCAGAATGGTATTGGGCGAGGATATGAAAAAATGGTGTAAGACGCACAAAAAAAGTAATGGAGATAATTATGATCTTTATCGCGATGGGTTGCGTATCTACACAACGATCAATCCAAGAATGCAGATGTATGCAGAGGAAGCTGTTGCCAAGCAAATGAACTTTATGCAGAAGATCCTGAATACGCAGGATAATATCAAATCTGGGGCTGTATGGAAAGACCATGAAAACATTTTGGAAGCTGCTATGAAGCAAAGCGACCGCTGGCATTATATGAAGAAGGAAGGGATCAACGAAGATGAAATTAAAGCCAGCTTCCAACAAAAAATTCAAATGCACGTTTTTGCGTGGAATAATACTAGGGGTAAAGACACATTAATGTCGCCCTACGATTCTATCAGATATACGCGTCAGATGATGCAGGCAGGTTTTATGGTAATGGACCCACTAACTGGCGAAGTAAAAGCATGGGTTGGTGGAATTGATTTTAAAACTTTCAAATACGATCACGCAAATATCAATACCAAACGTCAGGTAGGTTCTACTATTAAACCATTATTATATAGTCTGGCAATAGAAGAAGCAGGCTTTACACCGAATACTACCGTAGAAGATCAACAGCAAAGTTTTGGACAATATGGATTAGTACCAGCAACCAGCAAAACCTGCACAGGCGCTAGCATTACTATGGCAGAGGCGCTGGCTAAATCTCGTAACTGTGCATCGGCTTACATTATGAAACAGCTTGATCCAAATGGCAATAACGGTGCCAAACGTTTTGTAGATTATTTGAAACGCTGTGATCTTCAAGCCAAAATTGAGCCTTATCCTTCTATTGCTTTAGGTGCATGTGAAATTTCATTATACGAAATGATGCAAGCGTATAGCATGTTCCCAGGAAGGGGCATGAATGCAAAACCTATGTATATTACCAGAATCGAAGACAGAAATGGAAATGTACTAGAAAGCTTTAGCCCAAAACGTAAAGAAGTCATTAGCGAGGTAACAGCTTATTCCATCGCAAAAATGATGCAGGGCGTTGTTCAATACGGAACTGGTGCAAGTATATGGCAATATGATCTTCCTAGTAATTTAGAATTGGCAGGTAAAACAGGAACCACCAATGATAATAGTGATGCATGGTTTATGGGTTATACGCCACAGTTATTAGCAGGCACATGGGTTGGTGCTGATGATCGTTTCATTCGCTTGAATAGTGCGAGTTATTATGGGCAGGGAGCACATGCTGCGATGCCTATCTGGGCTTACTTCTATGCAAAAGCTGCAGCAGATCCGAATTGTGGATTAGACCCTAGTCAGACTTTTGTAAAACCAGAAGTCATGAGTAATGATATCATATTGGATTATATCAATGGAACCAGTCCAAAAATGGGTGGAGAAGTAGAAGACCAGGGTAATGGAACAATCTCTGACTACGATGTTCCAAAGGATATTAAGCCAGAAGAAATTAAACCAGAATCAGATTTAAATATAGAGGATGCTAAAAAACTACAGTTAAAATCGGATGAATTAAAACCACAAATAACACCTAAAATACCTGACAGCAAAACGCCGGCTCCAACAAATAAGCCCGCAGAAAAGGGTAAGGCAATAATGCCCCCTGCTCCCAAAAAACCAGGTATAGGAAAATAGTTTTTAATCAATCAATACTGATTTAACAAAATCACTTACAAGAAAGCTGATCAACTTTCCAGTGCTTGGGCTTGTTCTTCCATCGGATAAATAAGTGGCACCCTCACAAATATGCAGGTACGCAACTTTTGATTGTGCCGTAGCATATTGAACATACTGACGGGCTTGATTGGCACTGATACCAACCGGACTGGTAGCACTACTTAGCACTCCTTCTACAATATCTAAATCTAGTTCTATTCCACATCTGGTATCATCTGTAAAGGAAGTAGCATGACCAATTGCTTGAAGGAATGTTCTTTTTTCATGAACAAAAATGTCTTCATAAGTGATACAATCAACAAATGGATTATTTACAATGTCCATCCAAACATTCTGTGGTAAATAATTTTCCTGGATCCCGATCACACAATATTTTTCTAAATAACCATCTTCTTCTGCATAAGTAAAACCATTGCCACTATGCCTTCCTTCCATTGGACGCAAATCTGCATGTGCATCTAAATTAATAGCATTGATCTGAGCAATAGGCAACAAACCAGCTTTATAATATCCCTTCGCTGCACCTTTGATACAAGGGTAGGAATTGTTATGCCCCCCACCAATCACGATCGGAATCTTTTTATTTTGTGTAATTAAATGAATCAATTGCTCAAGTTCCGTATCAATCGTATTCACAGCATGCCTGAATGCTTCTGACCTTTCATCAAAACTCAAAGCATTTTGTTCTATCACATGTTCCATATCTGAAAAGTCGAAGTGGCCCATTAATAAAATTTCTCCCCCTTCTAAAAAATCATTGCTCTGAATATTCAAAAACGATTGCAAGAATGGCATCCATGCAGAGTCAGCCCCACCTATTCCAAGGTTTGCCTTGATCCCAATATCTTCTGGTACACCTACCAAAACAAAACCAGCAGTTGACTCCTGTAAAGACTGCTCTACATTATTCAGATCTGTAATTACTTGAATTCTTTCACCCAATTTCGTTTCAAAACGGCGAATCTTTGTGATAGAAAGAATGTCTTCTTTGTTGTAATATTTGAAATGTTTCATAAATGGTTTTAAAGTAATTTTTCATCAACCAGTTCTTCTGGTTGCTTTTTGTAAAATAGCATACCTATCATCATCACCAAACTAGTAATTAATACTACAAAAAACAGGATGCCTTCGTTAAAAGATTTTAATCTGAATAAATCAGGGATCTTATAAAAAAGTAATACTGTAACAAGTCCACGTGGAATAAAAACAACTTCAGGGTAAACTGATTCTTTTAAGAAAAAACGCAAATACAAATACCTAATAACCAATAGTATCAAAACAATAACCGATCCTATCAAAATAACCTGATTGTCAAAAACCGCTTGAATATTGATAGAATATCCAAATGCTATAAAGAAAAAAGTACGAATTAAAAAAGAAGTTTCCGCGGTAATTCCATGAAGCAAATGAGTGGTCTCCTGTACTTTTCCGACAGGAAACATTTTTTGAATTTTTGGAAATTTTATTAAGTCCCAATTATTCATCATCAATCCAAAAACCAGAATGATAATTAAAGAAGGGAGGTGTAATAACTTTCCAGCTTCGTAAATGCAAATCAACAAAGCCAAAATCAGAAAAAA